>DASWDF010000025.1:0-4268 GCA_036395475.1 Casimicrobiaceae bacterium | reverse complement strand
TATACCTTCGGCTCCGCCCTGCTCCCCGATCTGGCGTATGTGATCCTGTTCCTGCCGATGATCGTGGTGATCGCCTTCCGCCCCAGAGGACTCTTTGGAAGGCAGGGTGCGTGAGGCTGCAGCGAGGGGCGTGGGCCATCTTCGGCCTCGCGCTGATCGGATTCCCGTGGGTCGGCGGGGATTTCTACGTCAACCTCGCCAGCCAGATTTTCATCGCCGCGATTCTCGCGGCGAGCCTGAACCTGCTCGTCGGCTACGGCGGTCTCGTTTCACTGGGGCATGCCGCGTGGGTCGGCCTCGCCGCGTACACCTCGGCATGGCTGTATCTGCGGCTCGGGCTCGGGCACTGGATCACGGCACCGCTCGCGCTCGCGGCGACAACGCTGGTCGCCGGAGTGTTCGGCTGGATCGCGCTGCGCGCGACCGGGCTCGGTTTCCTGATGATCACGCTCGCACTGTCGCAGGTCCTCTGGGGCACGGCATACCGCTGGGCGGCAGTCACCGAAGGCGACAAGGGGCTTTCCGGGCTTACGCGGCCCGCGCCGTTCGGGATCAATCTCGATCGGCCGGCGGCGTTCTACTATTTTTCGCTCGCGGTGACCTTGCTCGCGCTCTGGATGATGGCGAGATTCGTCGCTTCGCCTTTCGGCGCCTCGCTGCGCGGCAGCCGCGACGAGCCGCGCCGCATGAGCACGCTCGGTCACAACGTCTGGCGAGTACGCTGGATCACTTTCGTCTACTCGGGCTTCTGGGGCGCGGTCGCGGGCCTGCTGTTCGTCTACTATCACAAGTACATCCACCCGACGACGCTGTCGCTGACGAACTCGGCGGAAGCGCTCCTCGGTGTGATCGCGGGCGGGGCGGGAACCATTGCCGGCCCGATCGTCGGCGCGACGATCGTCTTGATCCTGAAGAACTACGTGTCGGCGTATCTCGAACGCTGGAACATGCTTCTGGGCCTCGTCTTCGTACTGATCGTGATTTTCATGCCGGACGGCGTCGTCCCCGGAGTGCGCCGCGGCTGGCAGCGCTGGAGCAAAAGATGACGGCGGCGCTTAACCTCCGCGGTCTCAAGAAGTCATTCGGCGGCGTGCCGGCGATGAACGACGTATCGCTGGATGTCACTCCCGGCGAGCGGCGATTGATCATCGGCCCCAACGGCGCGGGCAAGACCACGCTGTTCAATCTGATCACGGGCGACCTCGCTTCCGATGCGGGCGCGATCCGGCTGTTCGGCGAGGAAGTCTCGCGTCTCAAGTCGCACCAGCGCGCGCATCGCGGGCTGGCCCGCACCTACCAGATCATCACGCTGTTCCCGAAGGATTCGCTCGAACACAACATCGTGCTATCGCTGCTCGGTCTGTCGAAAGCGCGCTGGGACGCGTTCCGCCCGCTCGCCGCACAGGCCGGCTTGTACGAAAGGGCACACCAAGTGCTCGCGTTGGTCGGGCTCGAACAGCGCGCGGCCCGCTCCATCGGCGAAGTGTCCTACGGCGAGAAGCGGCGGGTCGAGATCGCCATGGCGTTGGCGCAGAACCCCCGGCTGTTGCTGCTCGACGAGCCGTTGGCCGGACTCTCGCGCGAGGAACGCGCGGCGGTGAAGGCATTGATCGCCGGCATTCCGCGCAACGTCACCGTCGTCATGATCGAGCACGACATGGACACGGCACTCGATCTGGCGGAGCGCATTACCGTGCTCCACTACGGCAGCGTGATCGTCGAAGGGACGCGCGGCGAGGTCGTCGCCAATCCGAAGACACGCGAGATTTATCTTGGTAAATGAGTTGGCAAATAAGTTGACTGCGTCGACAACTGAGTTGGCGATCGAATCGACACCTCATTTGCCGGCCGACGCGCTGGCGCTCTCCGGCATCGACGTGCTCTATGCCGACAGCCACGTGTTGCACGGCGTATCGTTCGCCTTGCGCGCCGGACGGGTGCTCGCGTTGCTCGGTCGCAACGGCGCCGGAAAGACGACCTGCATGCATGCCATCGTCGGTTTTCTCACGCCGCGCGGCGGCGAGATCCGGCTGTTCGGCGAGGTGATTTCGCGGCTTTCGCCGGAAGCGATTTCACACAAGGGCGTGGGATTCGTTCCGCAGGGACGACGCGTCTTCGCGAGCCTCACCGTGCGCGAAAACCTGCTCGTCGCCGAGCAGTCGCGGGGAGCGACAAGAACGTGGACGCTCGATCGCGTGCTCGAGCTCTTTCCGTCATTGCAGGAACGGCAACTCCAGCACGCAGGCTCGCTTTCCGGAGGCGAGCAGCAGATGCTTGCCATCGGGCGCGCCTTGATGGGCAATCCGCGCGTGCTGCTGATGGACGAGCCCTCCGAGGGCCTTGCGCCGCTGATCGTCGCCGACGTCGGCCGCACGATCGCGCGCCTGAAGCAGGCGGGACAATCCATCCTTCTTGTCGAGCAGAATGTGAAGCTGGCCTTCGATCTCGCCGACGACGTCGTGCTCTTGAACACCGGCCGGGTCGCCTTCGCCGGAACGATAGATGAGGTGCGCGACGATAAGGCGCTGATCACGCAGCATCTCGGGGTGTTCTAGGAGCCCTCGTAGGTGCGAATTCATTCGCACAGAACGGCGGCGCGGCCGAATGAATTCGTCCTACGAACCAAAGGAACGACCGTCATGATGTTTACTTGCGCAGCCCCCGAATGCACGGATCTTCGCCACGATCACCGCATGGCGGCAACTCCAAGCCGCCGCGCCGCCGGAGCTCGCGCAACAGCCCGCGCGACGAGCTCGACCAAGGTCGTTCGCAGCCGCAGGGGCAAGAGCCTGCGCATCGACATCCATTGTCATTATCTCAACCAGGCGGTGGCCGCGAAGGTCGCACATCTCAATCCGGCGCAATACGAGCCGTCCGTCGAATTTGCCAATGCTTTGACACGCGAGGTCAACGTCAAGCAGATGCGAGACCGCGGCCCGAAGCTCTCGACGATCGAGACGCGCCTCAAGGACATGGACCGCATGGGCATCGACATCCAGGCGGTATCGCCGGCGCCGAACCAGACGTACTACTGGACCGAACCGGAGCTCGGTGCAGAGCTGTCGCGCCTGGTCAACGACCGGCTCGCAGAGATCGTCGCGACGTGGCCGGACCGCTTCGTCGCGCTTGGAACGGTGCCGCTGCAGAATGTCGATCTCGCGCTCGCCGAGCTCGAGCGCTGCGTCAAGCGCCTCGGCCTGCGCGGAGTGGAGATCAATCCCAGCGTCAACGGCATGGATCTCACCGACCCGCGCCTGAGCCTGGAGAGGTTTTTTGCCAGAGCACAGGCTCTCGACGTCGTCATTTTCATGCACCCGATCGGATTCACCCAAGGCGAGCGGTTGGTCGACCATTACTTCAACAACGTGATCGGCAACCCGATGGAGACGACCATCGCGGCAAGCCACCTGATCTTCGACGGCGTCATGCAAAGGAACCCGAAGCTCAAGATCGTCTTACCGCACGCGGGCGGCTATCTGGCCCATTACTGGGCGCGCATGGACCATGCGCATCGCGCGCGACCGGACTGCCGGACCGTGATCAGGAAAGCGCCGTCGAGCTATCTCAAGAAAATGTATTTCGACACGATCAGCTTCGATCCGGAGATGCTGCGTCACATGGTCGACCAATACGGACCCGGGCACGTGCTCCTCGGCACCGACTATCCCTACGACATGGGAGAAGAGAATCCTCTCCGCTTGATCCGAAGCATCCCGCGCCTCAAGCGCGCGGAGAGGGACATGATCGAGGGCGGAAACGCGGCGCGCCTGCTCAAGATAGTGTAGCCCGGAATGAGCGTAACGAATCCCGGGAGCGCAATGTAGCCCGGGCTGAGTGAAGCGATGCCCGGGACTCGCTTCGATTCGAAGCGCCGCCTGGGCTTCGCCCTCCGGGTTCAACCCAGGCTACGGCAACTGATGCGGACCCCTCGGCGGTTCGCGCGGTGCCATCCGTTCCCGCTATATCTGACATGCCTGGCGACGATTTGTGCGCGCCGGCCGGCAGGGATCAAACTTTGGCCGCCGCCACTGCACGGATGCGATCGGCTCTGCCCGATCGACGAAAGAGAAACCATCACTGATGTCACTCGCTCGATTTGGAAGCTAGTCTTGTCCAACGTCGCAGTACGACCCAGGCCGTGTAAGAACGGCGAGAGACTTGCGGTACAGGGTACGGGAGCCGCAGTGCCAACACATCACGGCTGCAGAGATGCTGAATCATCCTGTTGCGCGCCCGCGGTCGCGGAGTTGCTTTGGCGGTCGGGGCGT
>DASWDF010000024.1:0-7128 GCA_036395475.1 Casimicrobiaceae bacterium | reverse complement strand
ATCAGAACCGACACGTCGCTCGAGCAGATGGCGAAGCTCAAGCCGGTGTTCGACCGGCGCTACGGCACCGTCACCGCCGCGAATTCGTCGCCGCTCACCGACGGTGCATCCGCCGTCCTGCTGATGAGCGATGAGGCCGCGCGCGCACTCGGCTATGAGCCGCTGACCTACATCCGTTCGTATGCGGTTGCGGCGGTCGATCCCGGCTGGCAGCTGCTGCAGGCACCGATCTTTGCTGTCCCGAAGGCGCTGGAGCGCGCGGGCATCCAGTGGAAGGATCTCGGGCTGATCGAGATTCACGAGGCGTTCGCATCGCAGGTGCTCTCGAATCTCCAGGGCTTCGCCGCCAAGGGGTGGGAGATCAACGAGGACATCATCAACGTCATGGGCGGCTCGATCGCGATCGGCCATCCGTTCGGCGCCACCGGCGGCCGGCTCGTTACGACGCTCTCCAACGAGATGCGCCGCCGCGACGTGCAGTTTGGCCTGATCTCCGTGTGCGCCCAGGGCGGCATGGGCTTCGCCATGGTGCTGGAACGCCGCTAGTGGCGACGCTCGCACCGCCGCGCACCGCCCCCGCCGTTACGTGGGAGATCAGCGACGGCATCGCGACCGTCGTGCTCGATCTCAAGGGCCAGCCGGTCAACGTCATTTCGCGGGCCGTGAAGGACGAGTTCCTGGCATGCTTCGCCGCGCTGGCCGACGATCCGAGCGTCCGCGCCGTGGCCTTTTTCTCCGGGAAGCCCGACAACTTTATCGCCGGCGCCGACATCGAAGAGTTCGTCGCCCTCAGCTCCGCCGCTGAAGCGGAGCGCCTGTCGGCCGACGGGCAGGACATGCTGGACCGTGTGGCCCGCTTTCCCAAGCCGATCGCCGTCGGAATTCACGGCGCCTGCCTCGGCGGCGGATTCGAATTCGCCCTCGCGTGCCATTACCGCGTCGCCACCGACCACCCCAAGACGCAGATCGGTTTGCCGGAAGTCCAGCTCGGCATTCTGCCCGGCGCCGGCGGCTGCCAGCGACTGCCGCGGCTGGTGGGCGCGCGGGCCGCGCTCGACATGATTCTCGCCGGCAAAAGCGAGCGCGCTTCGAAAGCATTCCGATTGGGCATGGTCGATGAGCTGGTCGCGCCGCCGATCCTCGCCGAGATCACGCTCGGCGCGGCGAAGCGCATGGCGGGCGGCTGGCGTCCGAAACGCAAGCGGCGCGGCGGGTTTCTCGGCTTTCTGCTCGACGGCAATCCGCTGGGCCGTCGGCTCGTCTTCAGGACGGCGCGCAAGCAGGTGCTCGAGCGCACCGGCGGGAATTACCCGGCTCCACTCGCTGCGCTCGAAGCGGTCGAGTACGGGCTGCGACACGGCATCGACGAGGGACTGAAGCGCGAAGCCCAGCTCTTTGGGCAGCTCGCGGTGACCGACGTCTCACGCAAGCTCGTCCAGATCTTTTTCGCGACCAATCAACTCAAAAAGGACCCAGGGGTCGCGAACGCACCCGCCCCGGTGCGCGTCACGCGCCTCGGCATCATCGGCTCGGGCTTCATGGGATCGGGGATCGCCGGCACGGCGGTGTCCCAGGCGGAGGTGGACGTGCGGATGAAGGACGCCGACCTGGGTCGCGTGTCGCAAGGAATCCAGGCGGCGCGCGCGATCCTCGATGACCGGCTCAAGCGGCGTCGCATCACGAAATACGAGTACGCGCGGCTCGTCGCGTTGCTGTCGGGCGGTGATACCTATGCCGGCTTCGGCCGCGCCGAGCTGACGATCGAGGCGGTGTTCGAAGAGCTCGGCATCAAGCAGCAAGTGCTGCGTGAGGTCGAGGGCGTACTCCCGGCTTCAGGCGTCTTCGCGTCCAACACCTCGACGATTCCGATTACGCGCATCGCCGAAGCCGCGCGCGCCCCGGAGCGCGTGATCGGGATGCACTTCTTTTCGCCGGTCGCGAAAATGCCGCTGCTCGAGGTCATCCCCGGCGCGCGCACCGAGCCGCAGACCGTAAGCACGGCCGTTGCATTCGGCCGGCGCATGGGGAAAACGGTGATTGTCGTACAGGACAGCCCCGGGTTCTGGGTGAACCGGATTCTCGCGCCCTACGCCAATGAAGTGGGCCATCTTCTCGCCGAGGGCGCGTCGATCGAAGAGATCGACAGCATGGCGGTCCGCTTCGGATTCCCGGTGGGGCCCGTGACGCTGCTCGACGAAGTCGGCCTCGATGTCGCCATCAAAGTCGCCGGCGTGATGCAGGAGGCCTACGGCGACCACATTCAACCGGCGCCCGGCGCAGGCGTCGCCGCGCTCGTGAAAGCGGGCCGCCTGGGCCGCAAGTCGGGCCGGGGCTTCTACATCTATAAGAGCGGCAAGAAGCGCGGCGTGGACGAGAGCGTGTACGGCCTCCTCGGCGTCCATCCCAACGGCGGTCCCCGCCCTGCGGAGATCCTGCAGCGGCTCGTCCTCGGCATGGTCAATGAGGCCGCGCGGGCGCTGGGTGAAGGCGTCGTGCGCAATCCGCGCGATGGCGATATCGGTGCGGTGTTCGGATTTGGCTTCCCGCCGTTCCGGGGCGGCCCGCTGCGGTACGCGGATGACCTGGGAGCCGAGCGCGTCGTCACCGATCTCGAGCGGCTCGCCGAGCGCCACGGCGCGCGCTTCGCGCCCAGTGAAGTGTTGCGGGAGCATGCCCGCACCGGGACCAAGTTCTACGCCTGATGCTGCGCGCCGCTTTTCTATGGTTGAGCGAGCAGCCGCGCATCTTCGGCTTCGTCCGGCGCAACCGGCTCGCGCGCAAACTGGCGTCGCGCTTTGTCGCCGGCGAGACCGTGGACGAAGCGACCACGACGCTGCGAGATCTCAACACCAGCAACCTGTCCGCCTCGCTCGACCTCCTCGGCGAGTCCGTGTTGCACGCGGACGAAGCGCAGCGCGCCTGCCGCACCTATCTCGATCTCCTCGAGCGTATTCACGCGGCGCGGGCCAACGCCAACGTTTCGGTCAAGCTCACGCAGATGGGGCTCGACATCGACGAGCAGCTGTGTCTTGGCAACATGCGCGCGATCATCGCCAAGGCGGCGCGATACGAGTCGTTCGTCCGTATCGACATGGAGCAATCGAGCTACGCCGCCCGGACGCTCCAGCTCTTCGCCAACGTCTTCCATCCCGAATTCGGGAATGCTGTCGGCGTCGTGCTGCAGTCGTACTTGCGGCGCACCGAGGCCGACGTCGCGGCGATGATCGGCCTCGGCGCGCGGGTCCGGCTCTGTAAGGGCGCCTACCAGGAGCCGGAGGACGTGGCGTTTCCGGAGAAGCGCGACGTCGATGCGAACTACATCGCGTGTATGGAGCGGTTGCTCGAGCGTGGCAACTATCCCGGCATTGCGACGCATGATGCGAAGATCATCGACCACGCCAAGGCGCTCGCCACGAAACGGGGAATTCCCGCGGAGCGATTCGAGTTTCAGATGCTGTACGGCGTCCGGCGCGATCTCCAATACCGATTGCGGCGTGAAGGCTACAACATGCGCGTGTACGTGCCGTTCGGGACGCACTGGTATCCGTATTTGATGCGCCGTCTTGCCGAGCGCCCCGCCAACATCGCGTTCATCACCACCAACATCCTCAAAGAGTGGACGACACGACGCTAGGTGGGTACCAGCAAATCCATGGTCGGCCGCCCGCATTTGGCGCGGCGGACGGTCAGGCCTACTCCGTCGCCACATTCGCCGACGATGCCGCTGAGGAAGGGCGCTACGGGGCTGCGCTCCTCTTTGTGCGGTGGGGCGAGGGCGAGCGACCGGTCGGGCATCTCGAAACCGATTACCTCGCGTTTGGCTCGACGCCGGATGAAGCGCTCGCCCCGGTCCTGGCCCTGACGTTGGAGCAGGTCAAGGCGCATCTCGATCAGTGCATCGCGCGGAGCAGCGCGTGACCGCCACGAGTGGCGTGGTGCTGGCGCGCACGGCCGGCGGCTATCGGGTACATACCGACGCCGGTGAAATCACCGCCACTCTCCGCGGCAAGCTCAAGCACCAGGACTCGGATCGTGTCGTTCCGGGCGACGTGGTCGTCCTCGAGGGTTCGACCATCGCGGAGATCCGGCCGCGCCATTCGGTGCTCGCGCGCCGCGCGGCGCAAGGCAGCAGCGGCGCGGGTCCGCGGCGCGCCCAGCCTGTCGCGGCCAACGTCGATCAGGTCATCGTCGTGACCTCGGCGCGTGATCCCGAGCCGAGTCCCAGAATGATCGACCGGTTCCTGGTGATCGCGGAAGCGAATGGTCTGCCGGCAGCCGTGGTCCTCAACAAGATCGAGCTCGACCGCGCGAGCGAGGAGAGTCTGGCCCGCCGCTTCAAGACCGCCGGCTATCAACTGCTGGCGACGTCTGTGAAGGCAGATGAGGGCCTGGCCGCGCTGCGCGACCTGTTGCGAGGCCGGCACTCGGTGTTTACGGGGGCTTCGGGCGCGGGGAAATCGAGCCTGCTCAACGCGCTCGAGCCGGGCCTGAAACTGCGCGTCGGCGCGATCAGCGAGAAATGGCGCACCGGCAAGCACACGACGACGGCAGCGGAGCTGGTGCCCGTCGCCGGGGTCGGATACGTCGTGGACACACCGGGCCTCCGGGAAGTGGGCGCCTGGGGCGTCGATCCCAACGCCCTCGGGAGCTGTTTTCCGGAGTTTCGCCCGTACCTCGATCAGTGTCGGTTCGACAACTGCCGGCACCTCGCCGAGCCCGGGTGCGCCGTGCGGGGTGCGCCGGCGGGCGCCATCGATCCCGATCGGCTGGTGTCCTACGCGCGGATCTACGAAGAAGTCAGCGAACCTTCCTGGTCCAGCGGCCGGCGTCGCGGGAGGTGACTTTGGACATCATCTGCGCGAATGCGTCATCGAGATCGATGTGTTGGGAGTTGGCGATACAGATCACGACGAACAGGATGTCGGCCAGCTCCATGGGGATCGACCCGGGCTCCTCGTCGGGTTTCTTTGGCTTGGGACCGAACTGGTGATTGACTTCACGTGCCAGCTCGCCGACCTCTTCGGCGAGGCGCGCCACGTTCGCGAGCGGCGCGAAATAGCCCTGCTCGAACTGGCCGACCCATTGATCGACGGCGTGTTGCGCCTCACGAAAGCTCATGGCTGACCTCGTCGCGCCTTTTCAGGGTGAGCGGTATGCGGCCGTGGACCGGCTCAGCGTCTTGATCGCGCCTCCCTACGACGTCATCGATGCTGCCGAGCGGGCGCGGTACTCGGGCGTCGACCGAGACAATATCGTCCACGTCATGTTGCCGGAAGCGCCGCCCGGAGGGCCCGACGGCGACCGCTACCGCGTCGCGGCGGAGCGACTGGCGGCTTGGCGCCGCAGCGGCGTGTTACGGCGCGATCCGCAGCCGGTCGTGTACGTGCTGGCGCAGGACTTCACCCTGCCCACCGGCGAGCGGTGCACGCGGCGGGGCGTGTTCGCCGCGGTCGCCGCGGAAGGCTACGAGCCGCGCCGCGTGCGCCCGCACGAGCGGACGCACGCGGGCCCGAAGGCTGACCGTCTGGCGCTCATGCGCGCCACCGCGACCAACATCGAATCGATCTTTTTGCTCGCTCCGGACCGCGATCGCGCATTAGCGAACGCGGTGGCCGCGGCCTCGCAAGGAACGCCAGATGCGACCGCAGAGTTGAATGGCGTCGGCATCCGGCTCTGGATCGTTCATACCCCTTCCCCCTTCCCCCTTCCCCCTTCCCCTCTGTACATCGCGGACGGTCATCATCGCTACGAAACCGCGAGCGCCTACGCGCTGGAGAACCCGTCCGCCGATCGCGTGCTCGCGCTGATCGTGTCGGCACACGATCCCGGTCTCGTGGTTCTGCCGACGCACCGCGTGATCTTCGGCGCTGGCCGAGAGCTGGAGCGCTTGCTGCCGCGGTGGCGCGAATGGTTCGATGTGCAGCCACTCGCGGCGGGCCGCGATCCGGCGACCGCGCTCGCGTCGCTTGGCCGCGATCGTACCGCCTGCCTCGTGGCGGACCGCTCGCGCGTCCTCGTGCTGCTGCTCAAAGGCGACGGGCTCCCCGACCGGCTGCCGAGCCTGGCGCAGAGCACCGCGGTGCGCGATCTCGATGTCGCGCGGATCGAGTCGCTGGTCGTGAAGGAAATCCTCGGCGCCGGGACGTCGACGCCGATCGTGCGCTACGTAGCCGACGCGAAGGAAGCGCTGGGGATGGTCCAACATGGCGGCGCGGCGGTCGTCGTGCTGCTGAATCCCACGAAGGTGGAGCAGGTGTTTGCGGTAGCGGATGCCGGAGACGTCATGCCCCCGAAATCCACCTACTTCGTTCCAAAGGTACCGAGTGGACTAGTCCTGCGGCCCGTGGAGTAATGCGGCGATCAATGCTTTGCAGAAGTGCGGCAGATCGGCTGGTGTGCGCGACGATATGAGATTGCCGTCGACCACGACTGCGCTGTCCTCCCACACGACGCCGGCGTTCTCCATGTCGTCCTTGATCGCACGGACACTCGTCGCGCGTTTGCCGTTGAGAATCTTCGCAGAGATGGGCACCCAGCCCGCGTGGCAGATGAATGCTACAGGCTTCCCCGCCTGGTAGATCTCCCGTGTCAGTCGCAGAACTTTGTCGGAGCGGCGCAGCTGATCGGGTGCGAATCCCCCCGGAATCACGAGCGCGTCGAAGTTGGACGCTTCCACCTGGTCGACGTTGGTGTCCACCGTGACGGGGTAGCCGCGCTTTCCGGGATAGGTTTTCTCGCCCATTCCCGCCACCGTTGTGCTGGCTCCTTCTTCTTCGAGCCGAATCTTCGGATACCACAGCTCCAGGTCTTCGTAAAGAGGGGCCGCAAAAAACAGAACTCGCTTGCCTTTGAGGGTCATGCGCGGAACCTATATCTTTCGCCACTGTGAGTCCACGGCCGCGTCAGCAAATCCTGGATAACCTCGATTCGATTTATCGTGAGGCCTACGATCGCGCCAAAGCGCTGAAGGACGAGCGCCGCATGGCGGATCTCGACGCCGCCTATCAACGCGAACAACTACTACTCGAAGTGCTGCTCGATATTCGCGACGGGATCAGCGGGTCCGCGAAGCCAAAGCAGCAATCCGATGCCGCCGGCAACCCGCTCGCAGCCCTCGATACCATTCGC
>DASWDF010000023.1:0-30418 GCA_036395475.1 Casimicrobiaceae bacterium | reverse complement strand
CACCGGGCCCGCGGTCGCGTTGGGCGCGCTATACGCGAACGCCATATTCGGTCCCGATGCGATGCTGCTGGTGCTGCCCGCCGATCACTTGATCTGCGACCGCGCAGCCTTCGCTGCCGCAGCCACGCGTGCCGCGGCGCTCGCGCGCGAAGGCTGGCTCACGACGTTCGGCATCGCCCCGACCGGCCCGGAAACCGGATACGGCTATCTGGAACTGGGCGAAGCGTTGGGCGTTGCCGACACCTTTCGCGCCAGACGTTTCATCGAGAAGCCTCCGCTCGCAGACGCGACGCGCTACGCGGCCGACTCCCGCTACGTATGGAATTCGGGCATGTTCTGCTTCACTGCGGCCGCAGTGCTCTCGGCTTTCGAGCGCCATGCCGCCGATCTGCTCGATGCAGTGCGTGCCGTCTGGGAACCCTTGCGCGGCCACGTCCAGGAAACCATGCTCGAGATCGACCCGACGCTGTTCGCGTCGGTCCCCAATGAGTCCTTCGACGTTGCGGTGATGGAAAAAACCACCGAGGTCGCGGTCGTCCGCGCCGCCTTCGACTGGAGCGACGTCGGCTCATGGCAGGCGATCTCGGACCTGGTGACCCGCGATGCCGAGGGCAATCGCGGCCAGGGCGAGCGCGTCGCGATCGCGACCCGGAACACCTACGTCTACGCCCAGGACCGCGTCGTCGCGACCGTGGGCGTCGACGGTTTGTTCATCGTCGACACGCCCGACGCCGTGCTCGTCGCGCATCGCGATCAGCTGCAACGGGTGAAGGAAGTCGTCGGCGAGTTGAAGGCACGCGGAAACGAGGCATATCGCGTGCACAGGACGGTCATGCGGCCATGGGGAGCCTTCACCGTGCTGCAAGAGGGACCGGGCTTCAAGATCAAGCGTATCGAGGTCAAGCCCGGTGCGGCGCTGTCGCTGCAGGCGCATAAGCACCGCAGCGAGCACTGGGTCGTCGTTCAGGGCGAAGCGCGCGTCACCAACGGCGACCGCGTCTACGCCATTCGCGTCAACGAGTCGACTTTCATTCCGGTCGGGAATCGGCACCGGCTGGAAAATCCGGGCGTCGAGCCGCTGCTCCTGATCGAGGTACAGTGCGGCGAGTATGTCGGCGAGGACGACATCGTGCGCTTCGACGACCGCTACGGCCGTCAGACGACCAGCTGAACCGCGACGCGAAATCCGGGATGCATACTCGACGAGCGAGCGCGGTAACCTGGTAACCGCTAATCGGGGGCGGCAGGGACGGGCGGGACGGCAGTGCGACTGGTCACGTAAATGCCGGTCAGGATCAGCGCAATGCCGGCAACGTGGAAGAGCTGCAGTCGTTCGCCAAGAAAGACCCACGCGAGGATCGTCCCGAACACCGGCATGAGATGCACGAACAGGCCGGCAACGCTCGCCCCGACCTGCTCGACTCCTCGATTCCAGAAAATATACGCGATGAAGGAGGAGAAGAGCCCGACGCTGGCGAGTGCGGCGATGACCTCCCACGTCCATTCGACCTGTCGGTCCAGCATCGCCTCGCCGACATAGAACGGCAGAACCGCCGTAGTTCCGATGCAGGCGATGACGAACAGGAACGCGAGCGTATGCATTCCCGGCGGTCGCCAGCGCAGGCAGATCGTGTACAGCGACCAGAGCAGCATCGAGACGATCACGAAAATGTCGCCGAGATTGAGCCGGAAGGCGAGAAGCTCACCGAGGCTTCCCCGCGCGAGAATCGTCAGCACGCCCGCGAGCGAGACCATGACGCCGGCCAACTGCACGTTGGACAGTCGCTGGCGCAGGAACAGCCACGATAGCGCGATGATCATCACCGGGATGAAGGAATTCAGTATGACGCCGTTGGTCGCGGTCGTGTAATTGAGTCCGAGATACGCGAGCGCGTTGTGCGAACCGACGCCGAGCACACCGAGCGGAAGCAGGACGCGCCAGTGGACGCGGATCAGCGGCCACTGGCGGCGCAGCTGCGGCAATGCGAACGGAAGCATGAAAACGATGGCAAACGCCCAGCGGTAGAAGGTCATCGCCATCGGTGGAATCTCGGCGTGCAATCCGCGCCCGACAATCCAGTTGCACGCCCAGAAAAAGGGCGTCAGCGTCAGCAGCAGATACGGAGAAACGGTTCGCGCCTGGGACGCCGCCGAAGGGATCGCCATGACCCATTATCGCCGAGGAGCGATCAGGCGCGATAGCGAACGCCACGTATAATTCCTTGTCTCACACGCCTGTCTCGACCGGCTTTGTCCTTGAATTCACCGCTCAATCTGTCGTCGCGCCTTGCAGCGGCTGCGCTGCTGCCGAGTCTGCCGCGTCTCTTGCCGCAATCGCCCGGCGCGAAGCGGAAAGCGGTTGCGCCGCCGCTGGCAGGCTCTTCCGACGCGCTTGCCCTCGCGCAGTGCGCGACATCCGCCGCCGAGCGCGGAGAGCTCGTCGCCGTCATTTGCGCCGAGGCGCTCGCCGCACAGCGGCTCGCCGAGGAGATCGCGTGGTTCGCGCCGGCGTTGCGCGTCGCCACGCTGCCCGACTGGGAGACGCTGCCCTACGATCACTTCTCGCCGCACCAGGACCTCGTGTCCGAGCGGCTCGCCACACTCTATCGCGCCTCGCGCGGCGAATGCGATGTCCTGCTCGTCGCTGCGACGACCGCGTTATACCGCCTCGCCCCGCCGTCGTATATCGCGGCATTCACGTTCTTTCTCGCACAGGGAGAGAAGCTCGACGTCGACGCCTTACGCTCGCAGCTCGCGCTCGGCGGGTACCAGCACGTAACGCAAGTCGTCGCGGCGGGGGAATTCAGTGTCCGCGGCGGGTTGATCGACCTGTTTCCGATGGGCAGCGCGCTGCCCTACCGGATCGATCTGTTCGACCAGGAGATCGAATCGATCAAGAGCTTCGATGTCGACAGCCAGCGCACGCTCTATCCCGTTCCCAACGTACGCCTGCTGCCCGCGCGCGAGTTCCCGCAGGACGATGCGGCGCGGACGCGCTTCCGCGGCCGCTTCCGCGAGCTGTTCGAAGGCGATCCCTCGAAGTCGGCGTTGTACCGCGACATCAGCAATGGCGTTACGCCCGGAGGCATCGAATACTATCTGCCGCTGTTCTTCGATGCGACTGCGACGCTGGCCGAATATTTGCCCGCGAACGCCACGGTGGCCATTCATGGCGACGCGGGTGCGGCTATCGAGCGCTTCTGGCAGGACACCGAGTCACGCTATCGCCTTTTGCGCGGCGACCCGGCGCGCCCGTTGCTGCCACCGCACGAGTTGTTCCTGCCGGTCGATGAGCTCAACGGCGTGCTCAAGCCATTCGCGCGCATCGAGTTGCCTGCGTCGCCACCTTCCCTCGAAGCAGAAGAGGCAACGCAGCTACTCCCGCCGCTGCAGGTCGATCGCCGCGCCGGCGATCCGCTCCACGCGCTCAAGCGCTTCGCGACCTCGACCCGCGAGCGCGTGCTGATCGTCGCCGATGGCCTGGGCCGGCGCGAAACCATGCAGCAGTACTTCGCCGAGTATGGTTTCAAGCCGGCCATCGTCGCCGACTGGGCCGAGTTCGTTCGCAGCGACGCGAGCCCCGCGCTCGCGGTCGGCCCGCCGCACGCCGGGTTCCTCTGGCCCGAAGGCGGCATCGCGCTCGTCACCGAAGCCGAGCTTTACGCCGACGTCGTTCGCAGTCCAGCCCGGCGCGACGCGCGCCGTTCCAACGTCGAGGCGATGCTGCGCGACCTCTCCGAGGTGCGCATCGGCGACCCGGTCGTCCACGAGCAGCACGGCATCGGCCGCTACCTCGGCCTCACCACGCTCGATCTCGGCGACGGGCCGACCGAATTCCTGCACCTGCTCTACGCCAACGATGCCAAGCTCTACGTCCCGGTCGCGAGCCTGCACGTGATCAGCCGCTACAGCGGCGCGGCGCCCGAGGCGGCGCCGCTGCACGAGCTCGGCAGCGGACAATGGGACAAGGCGAAACGGAAGGCCGCACAGCGCGCGCACGACACTGCGGCCGAGCTTCTGAACCTCTACGCCCAGCGCGCCGCGCGCGAGGGACACGCTTTCCGGTTCGACATCCACGATTACGAAGCCTTCGCCGCCGGCTTCCCGTTCGAGGAGACGGCCGATCAGGCGGGAGCGATCGAGGCGGTGATCAAGGATCTCGTCACCGGCAAGCCGATGGACCGTCTCGTCTGCGGCGACGTCGGTTTCGGCAAGACCGAGGTCGCGCTGCGCGCCGCGTTCATCGCCTTGGCGGACGGCAAGCAGGTCGCGATGCTCGTGCCGACGACGCTGCTCGTCGAGCAGCATTTCCAGACTTTCTCCGACCGCTTCGCCGACTTGCCGGTCAAGCTGGCCGAGCTCTCGCGCTTCCGCACCGGCAAGGAAGCGAAGGCGGTGCTGGACGGGCTCGCCGACGGCCGCATCGATCTCGTCATCGGCACGCATCGGCTGATTCAGCCCGACGTGAAGTTCAAGCAACTGGGATTGATCATTATCGACGAGGAGCATCGCTTCGGCGTGCGCCACAAGGAACAGCTCAAACGCCTGCGCGCCGAGGTCGATGTGCTGACTCTGACCGCAACACCGATCCCGCGCACGCTGGCGCTATCGCTCGAGGGCTTGCGCGATTTCTCGGTGATCGCGACCGCGCCGGAACGCCGCCTCGCCATCAAGACCTTCGTCGCCCCATATGCGCCGGGCCTCGTGCGCGAAGCCGTACTGCGCGAGCTCAAGCGCGGCGGCCAGATCTATTACCTGCACAACGACATCGCCACCATCGGGACCAAGGCCGAAAAGCTCCGAGCGCTGGTGCCCGAGGCGCGGCTCGCGATCGCGCACGGCCAGATGCCCGAGCGCGAGCTCGAGCGCGTCATGCGCGAGTTCTACCAGCAGCGCTGCAACCTGCTGCTCTGCTCGACGATCATCGAGTCCGGCCTTGACGTCCCGACGGCCAACACGATCATCATCGATCGTGCCGACCGCTTCGGGCTCGCGCAGCTGCATCAGTTGCGCGGGCGCGTCGGGCGCTCGCACCATCAGGCGTACGCGTATCTCCTGACGCCGCCCGAGGAAGCGCTGCCGACGCAGGCGAAGAAACGGCTGGAGGCGATCCAGCTCATGGAGGAGCTCGGCTCCGGCTTCTATCTCGCCATGCACGACCTCGAGATCCGCGGCGCGGGCGAGGTACTGGGCGAGGAGCAGTCGGGCGAAATGCAGCAGATCGGTTTCCAGCTCTACGTCGACATGCTCAAGGCCGCCGTCGATGCGCTCAAGGCCGGGCGCGAGCCCGACCTGACCGAGCCGCTGCGGGTCGCGACCGAGATCAACCTGCACGTGCCGGCGCTGCTGCCGGAGACTTATTGCAGCGATGTGCACGAGCGGCTGGTGCTCTACAAGCGGCTCGCCAACTGCGAAAGCGAATCCGAGCTGACGGCGATGCAGGAAGAGCTGATTGACCGCTTCGGCCTGCCGCCCGAGCCGACGCAGGCGCTCCTCGCCTGCCATCGGCTGCGCATCGCCGGCGAGCATCTGGGCGTGGTCAAGATCGATTCGGGGCCCGAGCGCACGCAGCTGCAGTTCGGACCGAAGCCGGATTTCGATCCCGCGAAGCTGATCGCGCTGATCCAGAAGGACGGGCGGCATCGCTTCGCCGGCCAGAACCGCGTGCGCATCGAGAGCGCTGCGCCGAGCCTGGACGAGCGCGTGGCGCTCGTGCGCGAGTTTCTAACGCGGCTATCTTAGGCAACTCTGCTCGTCCGCGCGCGGGCCGCGTCCCGCAACATGCCCGCCCCGATGTCAGCCGCTGCCCCGACGCTTCCACCTCAAGTGCGCGTCTTCGTGCGCGACTGGCTGTCGTCGAACAACGTCCTGCTCAGGAGCCGTGACGGGCACCTACTGATCGACTCGGGCTACGGCCGCCACGCGCAGCTGACGCTCGCGTTGCTGGCGACGCCGCAGGGATTGGGCGCGGCGCCGCTCGCGCGCCTGGTCAACACGCACTGCCACAGCGACCACATGGGCGGCAACGCGGCGATCAAGGCGCGTTATGGCTGCCCGATCGCGCTGCCGGACGGGGAAGCGCCGCTGATCGATGCCTGGGACGAGAACGCGCTGCTTCTCGCGTACGCCGATCACCACGCGGACCGATTCGCCTACGACGAAGTGATCCGCGCCGGCGAGACGCATGTCTGGGGCGATCTCGAATGGCAGGCGCTCGCCGCGCCCGGGCACGACATGGCCGCGCTCGTTTTCTTCAACCCGGAGCATCGCATCCTCGTCTCCGGCGATGCACTGTGGGCGAACGGCTACGGCTTCGTGATGCCGCGCGAGATCGACCCGCGGGCGCTTCCCGCAACGCGCGCGACGCTGGAGATGCTCGCCACACTGGACGCACGCGTGGTCATCCCCGGCCATGGCGAGCCGTTTGGCGATGTCGGCGCCGCGCTAGCGCGCGCATTCGCGCGCGCAGCAGCGTTCGAAGCCGACTCGTTGCGCGTGGCGCGGCACGCGCTCAAGGCAGTCCTCACCTTTGCCCTGCTCGATCAGCGCCGCCTCCCGCTCGCCGGCATGCCGGCGTACGTGGAGCGCGTGGGCTTCTATCGCGACTTCAACGCGCGCTTCTTCCGCCTCTCGTCGCCCGAATTCGCCGAGCGGCTCGTCGCCGAGCTGGAGAAAGCACATGCCGCGCGCCGCGAGGACGGATGGCTTGTTCCGACGTAAGGCGGCGGGATCGGAATAAGCGGGATATCGTCGCTGTTTATGCAGTTTCCCGTACCGTCTCGTTTTCTCGGGGCGGTCCCCGAGCCAGGCTGCCATCGGCCTGGCTCTTTTTGTTTCGCAGCGACGCTCCGGGGATGTGGGGTCGTCCCGACCCAGGTCGCTCACTTTCCGAACTGCGTTGCTGCGTTTCCTATTCCAGTCAGCAACATCTCGACCGCAACAGCCGTCAGCACCAGGCCCATCAATCGCTCGACAGCGCGCATCGCGCGCTCGCCGACCAGGCGCTGCAATCGGTCCGCAGCGGCGAGCGTTGCGGCCGTCGCGGCCATTGCACCGGTCAGCGCTGCCGCCCAGGCACCGAGATGCTCCGGCTCGCGCGAGGCCATCAGCATGACAGTCGCCAGCGCCGACGGACCGGCGATCGCCGGGATGGCCAGCGGCACGATAAACGGATCGGCGCCCGGCGCGTCGCCAAAGACTCCCTCCGGATGCGCGAAGACCATGCGTAGCGCGATCAGAAACAGGATCACGCCGCCGGCAATCGACAGCGCTGTCTCCGAGACGTGCATCAGCGTGAGAAATGCGTGCCCGCCGAACATGAACGCGAGCAGCACCGCGTAGGCGATCAGGCATTCGCGCAGGACGACCCGGATGCGGCGCTCTGCCGGGGTCGCGGCCAGCGCAGCGGCGACCAGAGGCACATTGCCGAAAGGATCGATGACGAGGATCAGCAGGATCGTCGCGGACAGAAACTCTGCGGCCATCGTGGAAGGCGGTGCTTGGTCGGCCGGAGGCGCAGTATATCGCCGAACCGTGGCCGCGGCCGCTGGACACTGGCATAATCGCGCGCTTCGCCACGGTCCTTCCCGGAGCCCATCCATGCCCACGAATATGCAGCGCCGCGCCGCCGCCGCGATCGTGTTCTGCGTGATCGCCATCGCCTTGGCCCATGCCAAGCCGCCGGCCGCTCCGGTCAAGAACGTCTCCGACACCTATTTCGGCACGACCGTCAACGATCCGTACCGCTACATGGAGGACATGAAGAGCCCCGAGGTCGCGGATTGGATGAAGGCGCAGGCCGATTACACGCGCGACGCGCTCGCGAAAATTCCCCAGCGCGACGCCGTGCTGAAAGAGGTAACGACATTCGGCGATGCAGCGGCGGCGCGCGTCACGTCGGTCCAGATCACAGGGAACAACGTGTACTACCTCAAACGCAAGGCCGACGAGAATATTCCCAAGCTGTACGTGCGCGAGGGTTTTGCAGGGAACGAGCGGTTGCTGGTCGATCCCGACAAATTGCCGGCACCCGAGGGAAAGCACTACGCGGTCGATTATTTCGCAGCGTCGCCGGATAACCGGTACATCGCTTACGGCATCTCGATCGGCGGATCAGAGGAAAGCGTTCTGCACGTCATCGAGCTCGCGACCGGAAAGGAGACCGGCGATGTCATCGACCGCGCGAACTTCGGCTCGCCGTCTTGGCTTCCCGACGGGCGTCTGCTCTATAACCGCCTGCAAAAGCTCGCCGCGAGTGCGGCGGTGACGGAGAAGTACATCAACTCGCGCGCTTACGTGCACGCACTGGGCACGAATCCGGACGACGATGCGCCGCTGCTCGGCGCCGGGCTCGCGCCGGGCATCGCGATGGAGCCGGCCGAAATTCCGATCGTGGCGAGCCCGATCGGCTCGAAGTACGTGATCGGCCTGGTCATCAACGGCGTGCAGAACGAATTCAGGCTCTACGTCGCGCCGCTCTCTGCGCTCGCCGGAGACAAGACGCCGTGGATCAAGGTTGTCGACAACGCCGACGATGTGACCGGCTTCGACGTCGAGGGCGACAATCTGTATCTGCTCGACCACAAGAACGCGTCGCGCTTCAAGGTCGTGAGCGTCCCGCTCGCCAAGCCGGATCTGGCGACGGCAGTGAGCGTCGTGCCGCAGAGCGAAGCGGTCGTCACAGGGATCGCGGCGGCGAAGGATGCGCTCTACGTCCGGCGCATGAACGGCGGCGTGAGCGACCTGCTGCGCGTGCCGTATACGCCGAACGCGAAGCCGATCCTGGTCAAGCTGCCCTATGCAGGCGACGTCGACGGGCTGACGGCCGATCCGCGCCGCCCGGGCGCTCTGTTCAAGCTCGGGGGCTGGACGCGCTTCGGCGGCTATTACGCCTACCAGCCCGCGCTCAACAAGGTGGTCGACACCAAGCTGCAGCCGCAGGGCAAGTACGATAATCCGCCGAACCTCGTCTCGACCGAAGTCAAGGTCAAGGCCAAGGACGGCACGCTCGTGCCGTTATCGATCGTGCACGTCAAGGGTCTCAAGCTCGATGGCAGCAACCCGACGATTCTTTACGGCTACGGCGCGTACGGAATCTCGGAGACGCCGTTCTACCGGCCCACTTTCCTGCCGTGGTTCAACCGCGGCGGCGTGCTCGCAGTCGCGCATGTGCGCGGCGGAGGAGAATACGGCGAGGATTGGCACAAGGCCGGCTACAAACTGACCAAGCCCAACACCTGGAACGACGCGATCGCCTGCGCCGAATGGCTCATCGCGCACAAATACACGTCGCCGGCGAAGCTGGCGATCATGGGCGGCAGCGCCGGCGGCATCTTCGTCGGGCGTTCGATCACCGAGCGCCCCGATCTCTTCGGCGCGGCGATCGACGAGGTACCCGTGTCGGACTTGGTGCGCATGGAGTTTTCGTCCAACGGAGTGCCGAACATTCCCGAGTTCGGCACCGTCAAGGAACCGGACGGGTTCAAGGGCCTGCTCGAGATGAGCAGCTACCACCATGTCAAGGAGGGCGTGAAATACCCCGCGATACTGCTCATCACCGGGGTCAACGACCCACGCGTCGATTCCTGGCAAGCGAGCAAGATGGCGGCGCAGCTGCAGGCCGCGAGCGCGAGCGACAAGCCGATACTGCTGCGCATCGATTACGACGCCGGGCATGGCTTCGGGTCGACGAAGAAGTCGCAATACGAAGAGCGCGCGGACCTCTTGGCGTTCCTGCTCTGGCAGTTCGGCGTCAAAGGCTTTCAGCCGTAGCCCGGGTTGAGCGCGTTAGCGCGAAGCCCGGGAGCGGTTTTCGTTGCCCTTTGACCCGGGCTTCGCTTTGCTCAGCCCGGGCTACGGCTCAGCCCGGGCTACGGCTCAACTCAGGCTACATCCTCAGCGCCCAGTCAGTGGAGCTTGACGCGCGGCGCCGTACGCCGGCTCAAGAAGCGGCCGATGGTGTCGAGCACGACGCCGACGTAGCCCAATATCGCGGCTTGGTGCAGCTTGTAGAGCGAGGCGTACATCCAGCGGGCGATCAGACCCTGGATCAGCAGGCTGCCGCCGATGAGCCTGCCCATGAGGTTGCCAACTGCGGAGAGCTCGCCCAATGATACGAGCGAGCCGAGATCGCGGAAACGGAACGTCGGCAGCGTCGCGCCCGCGAGCCGCGCCTGCATCGACTTGACCAATAGCAACGCCTGCTGGCGCGCCGCCTGCGCGCGCGGTGGTACCAGCGCGTCCGGTCTTCCCGCTTCGGGCCAGGGACAGGCTGCGCAGTCGCCGAAGGCGAAGATGTCGGCATCGCGCGTCGTCTGCAAGATCGTCGTTACGACGAGCAGATTCCCGCGGCCGGTTTCCAGCCCGTCGAGATCGGCCAGCCAGTCGGGTGCCTTGATGCCCGCGGCCCACACCACGAGGTCCGCGCGATACCTGGCGCCGCTCGCTGTGTGCACGCTGTGCTCGTCGACGAGCGTGACGCGCTCGCCCGTACGCACCTCGATGTCGAGCTTCTTGAGCAGCCCGGTTGCGGCCTCGGCAACGTGCTCGGAGAGTTGGGGCAGAATGCGCGGCGCGGCTTCCACGATCGTCTGCCGGATGTCTTTCTCCGGGTCGAGATAATCCAGACCGTAGCTCGCGTGCGCGCCGGTCGTGTGCCGAATCTCGGCCGCCAGCTCGACGCCGGTGGCACCGGCGCCGATGATCACGATATTCACTCCCGTCGGCCGGCCGGCGGCTGCTTCCGCGTCCGCGCGCACGCAGGCGGCGAGCAGCCGGCGGTGGAAGCGCTCGGCGTCCGCGAGCGCATCGAGCGAAATCGCGTGCTCCGCAATGCCCGGTACGTTGAAGTCGTTGCTGACGCTGCCGACGCAGAAGATCAGCGTATCGTAGCGCACCGTGCGGCGCGGAAGCATCAGCGCGCCGTCGTCATCATAGACGGCATCGAGCGCAAGCTCATGCCGCGCGCGGTTCAAGCCGGCGACGGCTCCTTGCCGGAAGCGAAAGTGGTGCCAATACGCGAGCGCGAGATAATCGACGCCGTGGACGTCGGCATCCATGCGCCCGGCCGCGACTTCATGCAGCAGCGGCTTCCACAGATGCGTCGCATAGCGGTCGACCAGCGTGATCTCGGCGCGTCCGCGCCGTCCCAGCTTGTCGCCGAGGCGCGCCGCCAAAGGTAGTCCGCCGGCGCCGCCGCCGACGATGACGATGCGGTGGCGCGTCAGCCTGGGCGCATCCATTGGCGTCAATCTTCCGGCGGGCGCGCCGGCGCATTGAGCTCTTTGATCCGCATGGCCTGCGACTTGAGCGCGTAGTCGAACAGGGCGAGACGCTGCTCGACGAATTCACCGGTAACCGATGCGGGATCCGCAGGAGCAAGCTTGAGAAACGCGTCGGCCTCGCCGGTATCGATGCAGATCTTCATCCCGAGCCTGCGCGCGATGTGCATCATCGCGGCATTCTCCGCGAGACAGTGCATGAACAGCCGCGTCACGAAACGGTTGCGCACGTGCTCGGCCGCGCGCGCGAGGAGCGCGCTGCCAAGACCGCGACCGCGATGCGCCGGCAGCACCGATACGCCGAGCTCGGCCATGTCTCCGGTGAACGCGACGTGCGCGACGGCCGCGAGTACCAGCTCTTCGTCGTAGACGCCGAATACCGCGTCGGTGTCGAAGTCGATACGCTCGACGTACTCGGCGATGGCCGCCGTGGGTATCACGAGCCCGAAGCGCAGCCGTACATCTTCGCGGTCGAGGCTCAGGAAATGGCGGGAGAGCTCCGGCCGCGAGCTTTCGGTGAGCCGCTGTACCGGCACGTTCTTCGCGCTCATGTGGTAGCCCTGACCGACCGGCCGCGGTCGCGGTTCGTCGCGGTTCGCCGCGGTTTCGCGTCGGCTCAATCGCCGGCCGCCGTGCCTTCGCGCCGCGGATCCGCACCGCCAATCCAGCCACTTCTCGTACGCACGATCGCCTGCAAGCCGCTCGTATGCTCCATGACGCGTGTCTCGTGTCCGAGCGCCTTGAGCTTCGGTTCAAGCGCTACGATCGACGTATCCTTCTCCAGCTCGGTCGGGCCGTTGCGGCTGCCGACGTTCGGCAGGTCGATCGCCGCCTGCGGATCAAGACCCCAGTCGAGCACGCCAACCAGCGTCTTCGCGACGTAGTTGATGATCGCGCTGCCCCCCGGCGATCCAGCGACCATGTACACCTTGCCTTTGCTGTCGTAGACGATGGTCGGCGCCATGGAGGAGCGCGGCCGCTTGCCTGCCTCGACGCGGTTGGCGACCGGCTTGCCCTCGTCGACGGGTGCGAACGAAAAATCGGTGAGCTCGTTGTTCAGCAGGAATCCGCTCCTGGTCATCAGGCGACTGCCGAACATATCCTCGATCGTCGTTGTCATCGCGAGCGCATTGCCGTATTTGTCGACAATCGAAATGTGCGAGGTCGATGGAAATTCGAGCGCGGCGCCCGCCCCGAAGATGCGCAATGCGGCTGCCTTCTTCTGCGCCGGCTGCGCAACCGCCGGCACGCCCGCCTTGGCCCGGCCCATGCTCGCGTCGAGCTTGATCAGCGCGGAACGCTCGCGCAGATACGCGGGATCGGTCAATCCCGCGGGCGGCTTCACGAAATCGGGGTCGGCGAGATATAGATTGCGGTCCGCATAGGCAAGACGGCCGGCCTCGGTGATGAGGTGCACGCTGAAGAGCGAGGTCGCACCAAGCGCCTTCATGTCGAAAGGCTCGAGGATGCCGAGGATCTGCAGCACCGTCGTGCCTCCGGACGATGGCGGAGGCATCCCGCACACGTTGTATGCACGGTAGTGTCCGCACACCGGCTCGCGCACCTTGACCTTGTACCCGGCGAGATCGGCCTCGGTCAGATCGCCCGGATTGGTCGGATGCGAGCGGACGGTCTCGACGATGTCGCGCGCGATCTCGCCCTGGTAGAACGCATCCGCGCCGTCGGCCGCGATGCGCTTGAGCGTTGCCGCGAACGCCGGATTCTTCAGCGTATGCCCCACGGCCAGCGGGGTGCCGTCGGGATTGTAGAAGTACGCCTTGGCGCGCTCCTGGGTCAGATATTTCTCCCCCGCGATGTTGATGTTCAACCGCGGGCTCACCGCAAAACCCTGCTCGGCCAACGCGATCGCCGGCTCGAACAGCTTCGCCCAGGGCAGCTTACCGTATTGCCGGTGCGCGAGCTCGAGCAGCCGGAGGGTCCCGGGCACGCCGACCGACTTGCCACCGACGACGGCATCGTAGAACTTGAGCGGTTTGCCTTCCTTGTCGAGGAACCGTTCCGGCCTTGCGGCGGCCGGCGCAGTCTCGCGGCCATCGTATGCGGTCAGCAATCCGTTGCGGCCGTTATGAAAGAGCATGAACGCGCCGCCACCGATGCCCGACGACTGCGGCTCGACCAGGTTCAGCACCATCTGCACAGCGACTGCGGCATCGACCGCGCTCCCGCCCTGCTTCAGTATCTGATGACCGGCTTCGACGGCCAGCGGGTTCGCCGCGGCGACCATGTCGTCCCGCGTGATGACGCGCTTTTTCGCAGTCCAGCCCGACGGCAGCTCGGGCGCCTGGTTCTGCGCCAGCGCGAGGTGGCTAGCGGCGATCGCAAAAAGAGCGACGATGAAGCGGCGTTGCATGTGGGGCTCCGGAACGGTCGGCACCGAGGCGATTGTACCCCACGCACAAGCCGTGCTTTGTCGTTCCAGGCGATTCGTTCCTTACATCCTGATGCATCTTCTGGCCGCGTTGTAATCGGCTAAATTGCCGGGCGACCAAACGCCGTGAGCGTGATCACGCCACGGCACCCGGCTTCGTGCCGGGAATCGAAAGAAGGCTCAACATGGAAGGAGAGACACGATGAAGCTGAAGCAAGCCACCCGCGCCATGACGTTCAGCGCACTGCTCGGCATCGCCGCGCTGTCGTCGCCGGTCTTCGCGGCCGATGGCGACGCGATGGCAACCCGAGCGGAGATCATGAAGATGGCGAACAAGGACGGCATGATCTCCAAGAAAGACTTCATAGCGATGATGGAAAAGAAGTTCGACGAAATGGACAAGTCCAGGAAGGGAATGCTGTCCACGGATGATGTCATGAGGATCTACGGCCGCTCGGACAAAGGTCAGTAACCGATCGTTCTTGACGCCAGCCGGGCACGCGACAGATCGTTCGCGGCCCGGCGGTCGTTTCGTTTCGTCGGAGGATACGGTTTGCCTTCCGGCGCCGCCGCAATGGCGGCGCGCTGCGACGGGGTTGCCAAGCGGAACGTTCCATCGCATCCTTGGCCGAATGAGCCGTTCGCTCCTTCCCAAAGCCGTCGAGCGCTATGCCGCTCAAGATATCGCGCGCGAGACGGCGATCCAGAAGAAACTGCGTGCAGAAACCGCGCGGCTTCCCCAGGCAGGCATGCAGATCGGCGCCGATCAGGGCGCGCTGCTCGCGCTCCTCGTCCGTGCCATCGGCGCCAAGAAGGCGATCGAGATCGGCAGCTTTACCGGTTACAGCGCGCTCGCGGTCGCGGCGGCGCTTCCCGCCGGCGGCAGGCTCGTCTGCTGCGACATCAACGAGGAGTGGACCGCGATCGCGCGCCGCTACTGGAAGGAGGCGGGCGTCGCCGATCGCATCGAGCTGCGGCTGGCGCCGGCGCTCGAGACGCTCGCCGCGCTGCGGGCCGAGCACGGTGCCAGTGCGTTCGATTTCGCGTTCATCGACGCCGACAAATCATCCTACAACGCCTACTACGAAGCGTGCCTGGTGCTGATCCGACAGGGCGGCTTGATCGCGCTCGACAACATGCTATGGAGCGGCAACGTCGCCGACCCGAAGGTTCACGATCCCGACACCGACGCGCTGCGCGCGCTCAACGCCAAGATCCGCGACGACGCACGCGTCGACGCGTGCCTGCTCACGGTCGGTGACGGCGTGATGCTCGCGCGCAAGCGGTAGCCTGGGTTGAGCGCGCAGCGCGAAGCCCGGGAATGACGCAACAACTCGCGCGGTAGCCCGGGTTGAGCGCGCAGCGCGAAGCCCGGGGCGAGGTTTCGATTGGACACGACCCCGGGCATCGCTTCGCTTAGCCCGGGCTACGATGCGAAGCGCGCGAGCAGCGGCACGATCATCAAGGCGACGATGTTGATGATCTTGATGAGCGGATTAACCGCGGGCCCGGCCGTGTCCTTGTAGGGATCGCCCACGGTGTCGCCGGTGACGGCGGCCTTGTGCGCGTCCGAGCCTTTGCCGCCGTAATGGCCGTCCTCGATGTACTTCTTGGCGTTGTCCCAGGCGCCGCCTCCCGTCGTCATCGAGATCGCGACAAAGAGGCCGGTGACGATCGTGCCCATCAGCAAACCGCCCAGCGCCTTCGGGCCGAGCACGAGCCCGACGATGACGGGCACCAGCACCGGCAAGAGCGATGGTATGAGCATCTCCTTGATCGCCGCCTTGGTCAGCATGTCGACGGCGACGCCGTATTCCGGCTTCGCGGTGCCTTCCATGATGCCTGCGATCTCCTTGAACTGGCGCCGCACTTCGATGACGACTGCGCCGGCCGCGCGACCCACGGCCTCCATCGCCATGGCGGCAAACAGGTACGGAATCAAGCCGCCGAGGAACAAGCCGATGATGACCATCCGATCGGACAGGTCGAAGCTGATATGGATGTCCGCGCTGTCGAGCGCATGCGTGTAGTCGGCGAAGAGCACGAGCGCGGCCAGCCCCGCCGAGCCGATCGCGTAACCCTTGGTCACGGCCTTGGTCGTGTTGCCGACTGCGTCGAGCGGATCGGTGATCGCGCGCACCGAATCCGGCAAATCCGCCATCTCGGCGATTCCGCCGGCGTTGTCGGTGATCGGACCGTAAGCATCGAGCGCAACGATGATGCCGGTCATCGACAGCATCGCCGTGGCGGCGATGGCGATACCGTAGAGCCCGGCGAGCCAGAACGAGCCGAGGATCGCCAGGCAGACCGAGATCACCGGCCACGCCGTCGCCTTCATCGACACCCCCAGACCGGCGATGATGTTGGTTGCGTGGCCGGTCGTCGACGCCTGCGCGACGTGACGCACGGGGTTGAATTCGGTCGCGGTGTAGTACTCGGTGATGACGACCATCGCCGCGGTCAGCGCCAGGCCGATCACGCCGGCCCCCCAGAGTCTCCAGACGGTCAGCTCGGGATGCGTCGCGCCGATCCCACCCATCATCCAATACGTGATCCCCAGGAAACCAATCGCCGACAGCCCTCCCGCGACGATGAGGCCGCGGTAGAGGGCGTTCATGATCTTGCCGCCGGGGCGCGCATTGACGAAGAACGTGCCGACGATGGAGGCCAGAATCGAGAACCCGCCCAGCGCCAGCGGATAGGTGACCGCCGCGAGAGCGTTGTCCCTGAGCAGCAAGGCGCCGAGCAGCATGGTCGCGATGATCGTCACCGCATAGGTTTCGAACAGGTCGGCTGCCATGCCGGCGCAGTCTCCGACATTATCGCCAACGTTGTCGGCGATCACCGCGGGGTTGCGCGGATCGTCTTCCGGTATCCCCGCCTCGACCTTGCCGACGAGATCGGCCCCCACGTCCGCCCCCTTGGTGAAGATGCCGCCGCCCAGCCGCGCAAAGATCGAGATCAGCGAACCGCCGAACGCCAGACCGACGAGCGGCTGGATCAGCGTGTGCAGTCCTTCCTTGTGCACGTTGGGCGCGTAGGATCCGGCCTGGGTCAGAAACCAGTAGAAGCCCGCGACACCCAGCAGGCCAAGGCCGACCACGAGCATGCCGGTGATCGCGCCGCCGCGAAAAGCGATCGCGAGCGCCTCATTGAGACCCGTGCGCGCGGCCTCGGCGGTGCGCACGTTCGAGCGCACCGACACGTTCATGCCGACGTAGCCTGCCAGTCCCGACAACACCGCGCCGATCGCGAAGCCGCCTGCGGTCGTGCCGCCGAGAAAGACCCAGATGATGATGAACAGGATGACGCCGACGATGCCGATCGTCGTGTACTGCCGATTGAGATACGCTTTCGCGCCCTGCTGCACGGCGGCGGCGATTTCCTGCATGCGCGGATTGCCGGCGGGCTTGGCCAGGATCCAGTTGATCGACCAGATCCCGTATACCAATGCGGCGACCGCGCAGACGAGCGCGAAGACGAGTGCGTATGACATGACCATCCCCTAGAGACGTGGCAGATTCGATTGTTATCCGGGCTTTCGCGCCGTGCGCGGCGGCTTGTCATGAGCCCGGTCGATCCCTGCCGCATAGCAAGCGACTCGCAGACTGCCGAGCGCCGTGGCGCGGAACCGGGAGAACACGCTATTTTGCCAGCGCCCGGTCCAGAAAGTCGAGCCGATCCTGGCCCCAGAACAGCTCGTCGCGGTAGACGTAGGTCGGCGCCCCGAAGACTTGGCGATCGATGGCCTGCTGCGTCAGCGCCTTGTAGCGCATGCGGATCTCCGTCGTTGCGGCGCGGCGGGCCAACGTGACGGCGTCCAGTCCCAGTTCGCCGGCGATGTCCGTCAGCGTCGATTCGGCTGCGACGTCGCGTTCCTGTTCCCAAATCGCGCGGCCGACCGCCCCGGTCAGCGTCAATGCCTGCGCGATGCCTTGCTCCTGTGCGGCGAGAATCCACGCGGCAGCAAGATCCCCGTTAACCGGAAAGAATTTCGGCTGGATATTGATCGGCATGTCCAGGTATTCCGACCAGCGCTTCAGTTCGACCAGCCGGTAGGCCTGGCGTTGCGGCGCTCGCTTCGAGAGGGGCAGCCCGCCGGATACCGGGAAGACGTCGCCCAGATTGATGGCCTTGACCGCGATGGTCGCGCCATGCTTGCGCGCGATGGCGACAAGGCGATCGTGGCCGAGATGCATGAACGGCGATACCGGCGTGAAGTAATAGTCGATGAGCTTGGTCACGGCAGCGCCTCGGCGAAGCCTCGCGTCAGAGTTTGAACCCAGTTGCGAGCTTCTTCGGCACGGCGACGTTCCGGAGACGGACGTACTGCGGCAGGCCGTCCTTGAACGGCGGAAAGTCCTCGCCGCGCACGAGCGGCGACAGGTAAGTTCGCGCCTTGGCCGTGATGCCGAAACCCTCCGCGCTGATGAAGTCGCGCGGCATCTTCTTCTCCACGTTGGCGACCCGGTCGAGAGGCGCGACGCCGATCTTCCAGCGGTAAGGCTTGTCCGACGTGCGCACGATGGCAGGCATCACCGCATTGCGCCCGGCGAGCGCGAGCTCCACGGCCGCCTTGCCGACGGCGTATGCCTGTTCGAGGTCGGTCTTCGACGCGAGATGCCGCGCCGCGCGCTGCAGGTAATCGGCGACCGCCCAATGGTATTTGTGCCCGAGCCGATCCTTGGTCAACATCGCGATCAACGGGCCGACGCCGCCCAGTTGCGCGTGTCCGAAAGCGTCGCGCGTTCCCGCCTCGGCGAGTAATTTACCCTCGGCATTCTGCAGGCCTTCGGAGACACCGATGCAGCAGTAGCCGAAGCGTTTGACCTTGGCGTCGACCTGGGCGAGGAACGCCGCCTCGTCGAAGGGGATTTCCGGGAGCAGCAGCACCAGCGGTATCGGCGTCTTTTCATCGTCGGCCAGGCCGACCGCCGCGGTGATCCAGCCGGCGTGCCGCCCCATGACCTCCAGCACGAAGACCCGCGTCGAGGTCTTCGCCATCGACGCCACGTCGAACGCGGCTTCGCGCATCGACGTCGCGACGTATTTCGCGACCGACCCGAAACCCGGACAGCAATCGGTTACCGCCAGGTCGTTGTCGACGGTCTTCGGCACGTGCACTGCGATCAGCGGATACCCCATGCGTTCCGAAAGCTGCGATATCTTGAGACAGGTATCGGCGGAGTCGTTGCCGCCGTTGTAGAAAAAGTAACCGATGTCGTGCGCGCGGAAGACTTCGATCAGCCGTTCGTACTGGGCGCGGTCCTTGTCGAGGCTCGCGAGCTTATAGCGACAGGAGCCGAACGCGCCCGCGGGCGTGTGCTTGAGAGCGGCGATCGCGCGGGCCGACTCCCTGCCCGTATCGATCAGGTCCTCGGTCAGCGCGCCGATGATGCCGTTGCGCCCGGCATAAAGGCGTCCGATCCGCGCTGCGTGATCGCGGGCGGTTTCGATGACGGCGCAGGCCGTTGTGTTGACGACGGCGGTCACTCCGCCAGACTGGGCATAGAAGGCATTGCGTTTGGGCACGTTTGGATCCCGAAGCGGCCGTGGGAGGCGCGGATTGTAAAATGCCTGAGGAGCAGCGTCCAACCGGATCGCCCGGAAGGGACATGTGATGGAAGGGAATGCGGCAATGCCCTTGCCGAGGTCAACTCCGTAGCGCTGCAAGCACCGCATCCCGGATTGCATCGACCGATCCCAGGCCGTCGACTTTCCGGTACTTGGGAGCGCGCGGATCTCCGGTAGCCGCCCACTTCTTGTAATACGCGATAAGCGGCTCGGTCTGCTCGTGATAAACCGCGAGCCGCTTCCTTACCGTTTCTTCCCTGTCGTCCTCGCGCTGGATCAGCGGCTCGCCCGTCACGTCGTCACGATCGGGTACCTTCGGCGGGTTGTACTTCACGTGATAGGTGCGTCCCGACGCAGGATGGATGCGGCGCCCGCTCATCCGCTCGACGATCGCGGCGTCGGGGACATCGATTTCGAGGACGTAGTCCAGCGCCACGCCGGCGTCCCTAAGCGCATCGGCCTGCGGGATCGTGCGCGGAAAACCGTCGAACAGGTACCCGTTGCGGCAATCGGGTTCACGGAGACGGTCGTTGACGAGCCCGACGATGATTTCGTCGGAGACCAGCCCACCCGCATCCATCACTTTTTTCGCGGCAAGGCCCAGCGGTGTGCCCGCTTTCACCGCGGCACGCAGCATGTCGCCCGTCGAGATCTGCGGGATTCCGTAAGCGTCCCGGATGAAGCCGGCCTGCGTTCCCTTGCCCGCCCCAGGCGGGCCCAGCAGCACGAGTCGCATTTTTCTTTAGTCGCTTCGGTTCCGATCACGAAAATCCGATCAAACCTTGCCCGCCGCGTAGAACGCGCGCACCCGATCGAGGTCTTCCCGGGTATCGACCCCCGGCGCCGGCGTGCCCTTGGTCACCCGCACCGCGATCCGGTAACCGTGCCACAACGCGCGCAGCTGCTCCAGAGCCTCGAAGCGCTCGAGCTGCGCCGGCGCGAGCGAAGGATAGTGGCGCAGGAAACCGACCCGATAGGCGTACAGCCCGTAATGCCGATACAAGGGCAAGCCGAGGGGAAGCTTGTTGCCCGGGCCAGCGAAGGCGTCGCGCGCCCAGGGAATCGTCGCCCGGCTGAAATAGAGTGCATATCCTGCATGATCGAGCACGACCTTGACGACGTTGGGATTGAACGCCTCGTCCGGATCGTCGATCGGGTGGCATGCCGTTGCGATCGCGGCGTCGGCGTGCGCGCGCAGCTCTTCGGCGACTTCGCGGATCAGCGCGGGTTCGAGCAGCGGCTCGTCGCCCTGAACGTTGACAACGATGGCCTTGTCTTCGAGCTTCAGCTGCGCGGCAGCCTCGGCGAGCCGGTCGGTGCCGGTCGGATGGTCGGCGCGGGTGAGCACCGCGTCAATCCCGTGCTGCGACACAGCCATCCGAATGCGCTCGTCATCGGTCGCCACCACGACGCGGTCCGCGCCGCTGGCCTGCGCCCTTTCCGCGACGCGAACGACCATCGGCTTGCCGACGATGTCGAGCAGCGGCTTGCCCGGCAGGCGCGTGGACGCGTAACGGGCCGGGATGAGGACGGTGAAGGTCATTAGGGACCTCTGAACAAGTCCCGCACGGTTGCGACGGCGGCTTTTCGGGATGGGATGCGCGAAGCGAGGCGACGCCAATGGTAGGCCCCATTGGCGAGCCTCGCGACAACGCAGACCGCCCGAAAAGCCCCGTCCCATCCGGGTTGCGGCAAAATGCGGCGCCTGCTTCGTCGCGCTCCTCGGCATCGTAGCCCAAGCTACGACCTTCGTCGCGCGCCTTGCATCCATCCGCATTTTGCCCGCAACGCAATCCGCGTGGGACTTATTCAGAGGTTCCTTTGTCGCGCCTGCTTGCCTTTTGAGGAACCTAACGCGACGGCTCCGGCCTGCTTTTCACTCGTACTCGGACGGCTCGAGCTTGCGCGCCTCCTCTTCGAGCATGACGGGAATGCCGTCGCGAATCGGGTAGGCAAGCCGCGCGGGTTTGGAGATCAGCTCCTGCCGCTGCCGATCGTAGATCAGCGGGGCTTTGGTGACGGGGCAAACCAGGATTTCAAGCAGCTTGGCGTCCACGGATCGTCCTTTCCATCCGCGCGACGAGCGCGGGATCGATGCGAGCCCGCACCGGCAGATACCAGCAACGCGTGTCGGCGAACCCCGCGCATTTTACCGCATCCTTCTCCGTCATCAGGATCGCCGTGGCGTCAGGGAACGCGAGGTCCGCGCGCGCGTAGCGGTAATGGTCGGGAAGAGGGTGACACACGGGATTGAAGCCCAGACGGCGCACCAGAGCGAAGAAGCGTGCCGGGTTGCCGATGCCCGCCACGGCATGAAGCACGCCGGCGCGCCATGCAGCGGCATCGACGATTGCATCCGCTTGCCTCAGATTTCGCCACGGCAGGGGCTCGTACGTCATCGCCGTCTCCCGCCCGGAGTCACCCCCCGGCAGCGGCGCTTCCGCGGTCACCAGCCGCACCAGCGCATCGACTCGACCGAGGCGCGAACGAGGCTCGCGCAGTGGGCCGGCGGGAAGCATGCGACCATTGCCGAAGCCGCGCGCGTCGTCGATGACCGCGATCTCGAACTCGCGTCGCAATGCGTAGTGTTGTAGCCCGTCGTCGGCGAGGATGACGTCGCATTCCGGATGCGCAACGAGCAGCGCACGCGCCGCCGCGACGCGGTCGCGCCCGATCCACACCGGAAGCGCGTCCGCGGCGAGCAGCAGCGGCTCATCGCCGACTTCGGCCGGATCGTCGCCGGCTGTGACTGCACGCGGCGCCACGTTGCTGCCGCCGTAACCGCGGCTCACAATACCCGGCCGCCACCCTGCGCGCACCAGCGCCGCGGCGAGCGCGCGTGTCAGCGGCGTCTTGCCCACGCCGCCGGCGAGAATGCTGCCGACGACGATCACGGGAACCGGCAGCGAAGCGCCGTGCGCGATACCGGTCTGATAGACCCAGCGGCGAATCGCGGCAACGGCCCTGAACAGCAGAGACAGCGGCAGCAGCGCCGCGGCCAGCGGCGTGAGTCGCGGCGCATACCACGCTGTGACGAGGCGGTCGGAAAAGGCCACGGTTTCCTATCGTCGTCCCGGCCCTTGGCCTTCGCTCAGGATAGATTCCGGCCGGGACCCGAGTTCGTCGCCGCCACGACCTATCAACTTGGATCCCGGGCCTCGTGCTGCGCACTCGCCCGGGATGACGCATCGGTTTTCCGATCGCGCTCGCACCTAGGCGCGGCGCCCTCGGACGGATGCGTCATTTCGTCGGCGTTTGCGTCGCGAAGGTGATGTGGATGAGCCCCGCCATCCGCGCAGCTTCCATCACGTGAATGACCGACTGGTGCGTCGCATTTGCGTCGGCGTTGATGATCACCACCGGCTCCTTGGCGTCGCCGGCCGCGCGCTTGAGCGCATCGGCGAGCGCAGCCACCGTCGTGAACTGGAAGACGTTCTTGTCGATAACGTATCGCCCTTGCACATCGACTCCGACATTGATCTCCTTCGGCCGCTGCTGCATCGGATCCGCGGCGGCTTCGGGCAGCGTGATCTGGAGCTCGGCGACGCGCTGGTAGGTCGTCGTCACCATAAGGAAGATGAGGATGACGAGGAGCACGTCGATCAGGGGAATAAAGTTGATCTCGGGCTCTTCCCTGGTCCGGCCGGCGCGCAGGTTCATGATCTTGGCGTCAGAACGCGGCTACTTGCGCTCGCCGTGCGCGAGCTCGACCAGCTTGATCGCCTGCTGCTCCATCTCGAGGGTCAGGCTGTCGACCTTGGCGCGGAAGTGGCGATAGAAAATCATGCTCGGAATGGCGACGATCAGCCCGAGCGCCGTGTTGTACAGCGCGACCGAGATGCCGTGAGCGAGCTGGATCGGGTTCGAGCCGGTGGCCGACTGCGAGCCGAAGATTTCGATCATGCCGACCACCGTGCCGAAGAGGCCGAGCAGCGGCGCCATCACGGCGATCGTGCCCAGCGTGGTGAGGAACCGCTCGAGGTCGTGGGCGATGATATGTCCGACTTCCTCGATCGCCTCCTTCATTACCGGTCGCGGACTTTTCACGTTGGCAAGACCCGTGGCGAGCACGCGGCCGAGCGGCCCCTGTCTCGCTGTCTTCGCCAGCAATTCCGGAGAGAGCCCGGCCTGCTTGTATTCGGCGAGCACTTTGTCGACCAACCCCGGCGGCGCGACGATGCTCTGCCGCAGTGACCAAAGTCGTTCAAGAATCAAAGCCAGCCCGATGATGGACGCGAAGATAAGCGGCCAGATCGGCCAACCCGCTGCTTGAATGAGCGACCACACAGGCCAACGCTCCGTCGAGGCAAAGCATGAACTCTAGCTTGGCGGCTGCGATTCGGCAAGGCGCGACGCGCGTCGTAGGGAACCTCTGAACAAATCCCACATGAGCCGCGTTTCTGGCGCAATGGCCTCAGATGCGAGGCGTCGCGGCGCAGCGAATAGTTCGTTCTATTCGCAAGCCGCGCAACAACGCAGATGAGGCCATTGCGCCGAAACCCGGAGGGACGGGGCTTTCCGGGCGATCTGCTTTGTCGCGCCGCTCGCCCATGGGGCCTGCCATGGGCTTCGCGTCGCTTCGTGCAGCTCATCCCGGAAAGCCGCCGTCGCGGCCACGCGGGACTTATTCAGAGGTTCCTTAGCGTTGGCGGCGCCGCCCGTAGCGCTCGGCGAGCGTCGCCGTGATCGCTGCGCCGACGAGAACGATCACCCATGAAAGATAGATCCAGATGAGGAACAGCGGCAGCGTGGCGAATGCACCATAGATCACCTGGTAGGTCGGGACCTGCGTGATGTAAAAGCGAAATCCGTGTTTCGCCGCCTCGAAGGCAATGGCGGCGAGCAATCCTCCGACCAGCGCCAAGCGGAACGGTACCGTTCGCGCCGGCACGAAAGCGTAGATCAGCGTGAATACGGCGGCGTCGACGAAGAGTGCGACCGGCTGGACGAGCAAACTCAATGCCTCGGCGCCGATCGAGGTCGCAGCTATCGATTGCTCGATCAACCAATTGATGAAGTAGATCGCGGCGCCAATCAACGCGGGCCCGGCGGTCAAACCGAGCGCGTAGACGAAGATGCGGCGCGCGAACGAGCGCGGCTCCCGCGTGCCCCAGATGGTGTTGATCTCGCGATCGACTTGCCACACGAGCAATACGGCAGTGATAACGACAAAGAGCGTGCTGACGCCCTTGAGCTCCGCCGATTTGGCGACGAACTCGGTCAGGTAACGACGCACCACGGCGCCGCTGCTCGGAAGAAAAAACCGCAGCAGGAACGCTTCGAGCGCATCCTGAGAACGCGCGAACAGCGGAAACCGCGACACGTACGCAAAGGCGACGGTGAACAGCGGCACCAGACCGAGGAGCGTCGTAAACGCCAGGCTTGCCGCAGTTCGTCCGAGTTCGACGCCGGTCAGCCTGCGCCGCAGGCGACTGAAGAACGAGACGAATGCGATGAGTCGGGCGAGCATCCGCAATCCCGCGCCAGCGCGTCACGCGAGGTGCCGCGCAACCCACCAGGCGAGCGCCGAGATGAACGCTGCACAGGGAATCGTCAATACCCACGCCCAGACGATCCGCTGGGCGATACCCCAGCGCACCGCGGAGAGTTTCCGCACCGCCCCGACGCCGATGATCGCGCCGGTGATCGTATGTGTCGTCGACACCGGAATGCCGAGACCCGTCGCGATAAACAGCGTGATCGCGCCGCCCGTTTCGGCGCAAAACCCTCCGACCGGTCTGAGCTTGGTGATCCTCATGCCCATCGTCTTCACGATGCGCCAACCGCCGAACAAGGTGCCAAGCGCCATTGCCACCTGGCAGGCGATGACCACCCAGAACGGCACGCTGAAAGTCTGTCCGCTCATCCCGGCCGCGAACAGCAGCATGGCGATGATGCCCATCGTTTTCTGCGCGTCGTTGCCGCCATGGCCAAGGCTGTACAGTGACGCCGAGACGAACTGCAGGCGGCGAAACCAGCGGTCGACGCGGTTGGGTGCGGTGCGAAAGAGCATATGCGCGACGATGATCATGAAGAGCATGCCAAGCGCGAAACCGAGCATGGGCGAGAGCACGATCGCCAGGCTGATGGTCAGAAATCCCTTGCCGACGAGCCCCGCAAACCCGCCCTTGGCGACCGCAGCGCCCGCCAGACCGCCGATCAGCGCATGCGACGACGACGACGGCAGCCCGTAGTACCAGGTGATCACGTTCCACAGGATCGCGCCGGCGAGCGCGCCGAAGATGACGTAGTGGTCGACCAGCGCCGGCTCGATCACGCCCTTGCCGATGGTGTTCGCGACATTGAGGCCGAAAAAGAGGAAGGCGATGAAGTTGAAGAACGCAGCCCAGGCGACCGCGTAATGCGGCCGCAGCACCCGGGTCGAGACGATAGTCGCGATCGAGTTCGCAGCATCGTGAAACCCGTTCATGAAATCGAACGCCAGCGCGACCGCGATCAGGACCACGATCGTGCCGAATCCGATGCCGGCGGCCTCCACCGTTAAAGCCTAGGCGCTCAACCGTTTTCGAGGACGATGCCCTCGATCAGGTTGGCGATGTCCTCGCATTTATCGGTTACCGACTCGAGCAGCTGGTAGATCTCCTTCTGCTTGATGATTTCTTTTGCGTCCGGCTCCTCACGGAACAGCTTTGCCATCGCCGAGCGCATGACGTAATCGGCGTCGGCCTCGAGCCGGTCGATCTCGGCGCAAAGCTTCAGGATCGCGTCGGCATTGTCCATCGATTCCAGCTTGGCGACGGCATCGCGCACTTTCTCGGTACAGGCAACGCAGATTTCGGCCAGGCGCTGCGCCTCAGGCGTCACCGCGCGCACGTCGTACAGGAACAGGCACTGCGCGATGTCTTCCATGAGATCCAGGACGTCGTCCATGGTCGTGATGAGCTGGTGGATCTCGTCGCGGTCGAGCGGGGTGATGAACGTCTGGTGAAGGAGCTGCATGGTGTGGTGCGTGATCTGATCGGCCTGTTTTTCATGGCGCTCGATGTTCCTGCGCCGCGCCTCAAGCTCGCTCAAATCGGCAAGCAGTGCCTTGAGCTCGGCAGCTGCCTGCACCGCGTGTCCCGCATGCTCGTTGAAAAAGTCGAAGAACCTGCCTTCCCGTGGCAACAGACGCCCCATCCCCATCGCCGCTCCTCGAAGCATCGACGCGCGATTATCGCATCGCGGGCGCGTGAGCCCCAAGCGAAGCGCGGCGTAAGATTACCGGGGCGCGTAGCGACCAATAAAGCGCGCCAGACACGCAAACGGCGCTATGCTTCGTTTCGTTCCCCTGACAGGATGGTCGCGATGGAATCCTCGACTACCGCTAGAGAGACTGCCGTACTCGGCGGCGGCTGCTTCTGGTGCCTCGAAGCCGTGTTCGACCGCTTGCGCGGCGTGCACGAGGTCGAGTCCGGCTACGCAGGCGGACGCACCGCCAATCCGACCTACGAAGATGTATGCGGCGGCGGTACCGGACACGCCGAGGTGGTGCGTATCGCTTTCGATCCCGCAGTGCTGTCGTTTCGCGATCTGCTCAAGGTATTCTTCGCCATCCACGATCCGACGACGAAGGACCGGCAAGGCAGCGACATCGGCACACAGTATCGTTCCGTGATCTTTTGCCAGACGCCTATGCAACGCGCCGATGCGGAGGCGGTGATCGCCGAGCTCAACCGGGCGAAGCTGTGGCCGGGGCCCATCGTCACCGAAATCGCCCGGCCGGCGACCTTCTATTCCGCCGAGGGCTATCACCAGGAATATTTCGACCGCAACGGCGGCCAACCCTATTGCCAGTTCGTCGTCGCGCCGAAAGTCGCCAAGTTCAGAAAAGAGTTCGTCGACCGCCTCAAGCGCTGACGAGTGCGCCTGGCCGGCTGGCAGGCTAGCGCCGGCGCGCGAAAAAGCCGCCGCCGGCGAGGCCAGCGCCGACCAGCCAGAACACGGGCCCGATCCCAACCGACGAGCCGATCGCGCCGAACACGAGCGGCACCGCGAAGGTCGACGCATTGATGACCGACATGCGCACGCCTACCGCTTCACCCATCCGACCCGCAGGCGCAATGCTGTGCAACAGCGACATCACCATCGGCTGCGCGCTTCCCAGCGCCAACCCCAGCGTGAACGAGAGCGTCATGAGCGGCGCCACGCTGGACACGAAGGGGAATAGCGCGTAGGCGCCGCCGGCGACAAAGAGTGCCGCGGTCAGGACCTCGAACTCCGCAAACCTGCGCGCGATCCACGGCATCGCCAGCCGCACGACGAAGGTCGCAGCCGCGAATGCGGCCAGAATCACGCCGATGAGCGACGCCGACAGGCCCAGATTCGCGCCGTAGATCGGAATGAAAAACGTGTGCAGATCCCAGGCCATCGATAAAAGCCCGTTGACGATGAAGACGCGTCTCAGGTGGCGATTCCGGAGCAGGTCCGCGACGCCGCCGGAGGTGGCGGGCACGTTCGCCGGACGCTTGCGCGGCAATGCGAGCCACCCGCGGGCCAAGACCGCTATCGGCGCGAGCGGCAACAGCGCAAGACAGACAAAGGTCACGTTAAAGCTCGCGTGATCGATCAGCAGCCCGACGGTGAGCGGCCCGATAAAACCGGACACCGAGTAGCCGAGGGCAAGCAGGCTGAAGTTCCTCGGCCGGTCGGCAGGCGCGCCCAGCGCACCGGTCGCGTGCTGCGTGCCGACCTGGAACAGCATGAACGAGAGGCCGATGAGCGAGGTCGCGGCGAAGAGCGCCGGCAGGCCGGGGAAGATCCGCGGCAGCATCGCACCGACCGCAATGCCACAGCAACCGGCGAGCATCGGGCTGCGAACGCCGACGCGGTCGGACATTCGTCCCGCACCGACTGCGAGCCACATCGGCAGGAACGAATACAGGCCCATCAACGTACCGACGACAAACGGCGATGCGCCGAGCGACAACGCGTACAGTGACACGGTAACGCGGCTGCCGGTGAGAGCGGTGTGATTGAGCACGCCCAGCACGATGAGTGCCGGGAGTGTGCGTGAGCGGCGCTCTCCCGCGCCGCTCACGGCGCGAGGCGCTCGAGTCGCCAGAGCGCGCCGTCGCGCCGGTACCGGAGGCGGTCGTGCAAGCGCGACGCGCGACCTTGCCAGAATTCGACAGAGGTCGGCGCGACGCGATAGCCGCCCCAGTTTGGCGGGCGCGGTACGCGCTCGCCTAGCGCTGCGAAGCGCTCGCGCGCCGCCGCCAATTCCAGTTCGAGCCACTCGCGGTCGGGAATCACGCGGCTCTGCGGCGAGGCCCACGCACCGAGCCGCGCCAGATGCGGTCGGGTGGCGAAATAGACGTCCGATTCTTCAGGCGCCGCCTTGCTTACCGCGCCCTCGATGCGTACCTGGCGTTCCAGCTCGACCCAGTGAAAAAGCAGCGCCGCCGCCGGCCGCGTTGCAAGCTCCGCGCCTTTGCGGCTCTGGTAATTGGTAAAGAAAAGAAACCCGCCGTCATCCACACCTTTGAGCAGCACGATGCGCGCAGCGGGTGTTCCGTCGGCGGCGACCGTTGCCAAGGTCATCGCGGTCGGCTCGGGCAGCTCGGCCCGGACCGCTTCGTGCAACCAGCGCTGGAACTGTCGTAATGGATCCGGATCGACGTCGGCTTCGGTAAGAGAGGCGCGCTGGTACTCCCGGCGCAGATCGGCGATGTTCACAGCGGCACACATGCGAGCACGGCGCCGCCATTATCGACGATTTCACCATGGAAGTCGCGTCGTGTAGCGGTGATTGGGTTCACCGCCCATGCCGTTGTTGTGTATACGGGACGCTTCGATGCCGGGCATTGCGCGACGTCCGCAGCGATGTAGAACGCATTCGCCTCGAAGATCCAGCCTGCGAGCTGCTTGACGGAAGCGCATTCGAAATCGAACGCGGTGTAGAAGTGCGAGTTGACGCCGAAGCCCGGAGTGCCGAAAGAGCGGCAAACCGTCGACAGTCCGGCTCCATTCGCCGAGTACGCTGGGAATGCCTCTGCGGTGCTCCATCCGGCAATGGGCGTGCGGCGTCGAGCTTCGCCTCCTCGTCGGTGAACGCAGTCATTAAGTGATGATCGAGCGAGGCGGCGTAATACTCACGACATTGACGCAGCTCGTTGTATGCAACGTCGCGCTGGAGAGTTATTCGGCCATCGAAACTCCCGTGTGCCTGATGGTTGCGCCGCTGCGGACAGAGGGAAGGTTTATCCGGAGCTCCTCTCGAGCGCACCGGCGCCGGCATCGCTCTTTGAGCAACGCTGGCGCCGTCTCGTTTTGCCCGTGCATACAGCTACTTGCGCATGTGACCGACCGATGGATAGCGGTGTGGCCGGAAATTCTTGCAGGAGCTCGCAGCAAGCCGGTAATTCGTTCCCGCGGTCGGAGCCTGCCAACGATCAATATATGCGTCTTACGCGATAGCCCTGCTCACGTAATTGCGCCAACAAACCGTTCGCGCCGTAAAGGTGCAGGGCGCCGACGGCGACGAATACGCGTCCGCGCTTGAGTGGAAGGAACAAGCGGTACGCCATCAACACGGTCCGATTCACGACGAGCTGCTGCGTCAGCAACGCGTAATGCCGCCTGAGGTCCGCATCATCGCCTGCCGCCACGCGATTGATGCTTGCGAGCGCCGCCAGGTCGCGCTCAAGCCACGCCAGGATGGTCGGCTCGATCTGCGCCTCGAGCTCGGCGCGATGGTCGAGCGCGTGCCGCAACAATGCAATTTGCGTTCCGATTGGAATGGCCTCGAATGCGGCGACCTGCTCATCGAGCCACTCGAGACCGAGCATCGTCATCCGCCGCTCGCGCGCGGCGATGAACAGGCTGCGGTCGAGCGTCGGTCCGTCCCCCATGCCGCGTACCGTGCCGATGCGCAGCCACGCGGCCCATGGCTTGGTGCGCGCCAGCGCCTCCTCGGGCAGCGCGGCGGTGCCGAATTCCTGTCGCAGCCTCGAGTAAACTTCGTCCCCGACCAACGTTGCAAGACGCCGATCGTCGTCGAACTGCATTGCTTCGTAGAAGTGCTGGTCCTCGGTCTCGGACCAGTAGATTTCCATCGCGAACGTCCGTGCCCGGGAAAACGCCTGCGCGACGGGAGCCGGCAGGCTCCTGACCCGCGGATCGTTGGAATGGAGCGTCCCGAATACCCACGAGGAGGGAATACCTGGCTTGTCGA
>DASWDF010000022.1:0-1645 GCA_036395475.1 Casimicrobiaceae bacterium | reverse complement strand
GTGGCGATTGCCGCCACGCTGGCTCCGTCGTTCGCGTCGCGGCATTTGCCGCCGACGGACTTCAGCTCGCGTGCAATCGCATCGGCCTCTTTCGGCCGCCCCGCTCGTTGTGCGACCGTCGCCTGTCCGCAAAGCGCGTCGGCGTTTTCGGGGCTTAGCGCCACCGCTTTGTCGAACGCAAGTCTTGCCTCGGGCAGCTTCCCAAGCGCAACGTTGATCGTGCCGATCTCGACGAGGCTGCGCACGTCCTGATCGTTCAGGGCCGCCGCCCGTTCGAACGCGGTCAGGGCCGCGGCCGCATCGTTGCGAAGCAGGTTGACTTGTCCGAGGTTTCGCCACAGAAGCGGGTCTTCGGGCGCGAGCTGCGTTGCCTTGGTCGCGGCATCGTACGCATCCTCGAATTGGCGAAGATTGCCATAGCCGATGCTGAGCTCGTTCCAGGCAGCCGCGTTCTGGGGCTGCTTTCGCGTCCATTCGGCCGCGTACAGCACGACGACATTCCAGTTGCCAGCCTCCTTCAGCCGCTGCACGCTGCGTCCGAAGTCGAGGCCGGAATCTTGTTGCTGTTGCGCTGCGGTCGCGACGGCGGCCCCGCGAGCGCTCGCGACAGGTTTCGGCGGCGTTGCGGCGGCGACGGCTTGTCGGGTCGAGTCGGTGTGCTTCAGGGCGACGACGATCCCGATGACGACGACCAAGCCGACAATCGCCGCAATCACTGCCACTTGCCTGAGCTTCGGTTTCGGCTTGGCGCCGTCATGCCGAGCGGGTCCCGTTTCGCCGGACGCAGCGTCATTGGCGGCGGCCGTCTTGACGCGTGCCGCCGGCGTTTCCGCGCGCCGCTCTCGTCCAAGCACGCGCAGCGCGGTTGCGCGAGACCGCAAATACGCGGCGATCGCGGCCGCCTCATCACCGCGGGATTGCGCAACCGCGCGAACCCAGAGCGGTTGGTCGATATGGCCTTGCTCGTACTCCCGCGTCGCCTTGAACAGAAACCTGTCGGCGCTTGGCCTACGAGACTCGTTGTCGACCTTGCCGCCCGCTATCGGTGCATCGGCAGCGCTGTTCGCCTTGTCGACGGCAGTCGCCGGCTCGTCGACGAGTCTCAGTTCCGCGGGTCCGCTGCGGGGTGGATCGTAGGTCATCCAGCGGACCGTGCAAAGTTCGTACCATTCCGGCCTTTCTCAACAGGTCATCGGCTACAACGACGGTTCGTATCGGGCGCAGCTCTGCAATTGCCCCTCTGTAATCCAGGGCGACGCGCGATGCCGACGCAGGCTGTCACGCGATCCGTCCAAGCACGATCAGCCTCGGCATGACCGTGATCGCACCGCCGATCTGCGTCGCAATCTGCGCGAACGGCATCAGCTGCATCCGGTTGGCGGCCGTCAGCATCGCGCCGATTCCGCCTTCGCCTGTCCTGAGCACAGTCGAAGTGCCTGTCCTTTGCCGGTCGCCCTCGCGCATGTCATTCCGAGGAGCGTAGCGACGAGGGATCTGCTGTCATCGCGCCGCGTATAAAGCAGATTCCTCGCTGCGCTTGTATGGTGTTGTGAGCGCCGCCGGGATGCGTATGCTCGAGGGCGCCGGGGTGGAGGGACATCGCTGTGAATCCGCCATGGCTCATGGACGGACTTTCCGAGAATTC
>DASWDF010000021.1:0-19815 GCA_036395475.1 Casimicrobiaceae bacterium | reverse complement strand
CCCCACCTTCCTCCGGTTTGTCACCGGCAGTCTCCCTAGAGTGCCCTTGCGTAGCAACTAGGGACAAGGGTTGCGCTCGTTGCGGGACTTAACCCAACATCTCACGACACGAGCTGACGACAGCCATGCAGCACCTGTGTTACGGCTCCCTTTCGGGCACACCCAGCTCTCGCTGGGCTTCCGTACATGTCAAGGGTAGGTAAGGTTATTCGCGTTGCATCGAATTAATCCACATCATCCACCGCTTGTGCGGGTCCCCGTCAATTCCTTTGAGTTTTAATCTTGCGACCGTACTCCCCAGGCGGACAACTTCACGCGTTAGCTGCGGTACTGAGAAATCGCTTCCCCAACACCTAGTTGTCATCGTTTAGGGCGTGGACTACCAGGGTATCTAATCCTGTTTGCTCCCCACGCTTTCGTGCCTGAGCGTCAATCTCAGCCCAGGGGGCTGCCTTCGCCATTGGTGTTCCGCCACATCTCTACGCATTTCACTGCTACACGTGGCATTCCACCCCCCTCTGCCAGATTCAAGTCCCATAGTTTCCACTGCCATTCCCAGGTTAAGCCCGGGGCTTTCACAGCGGACTTGCGGGACCGCCTACGCACTCTTTACGCCCAGTAATTCCGATTAACGCTCGCACCCTACGTATTACCGCGGCTGCTGGCACGTAGTTAGCCGGTGCTTATTCTGCCGGTACCGTCAAGGACCACGGGTGTTATCCGTAGCCTTTTCTTTCCGGCCAAAAGAGCTTTACAACCCGAAGGCCTTCTTCACTCACGCGGCATGGCTGGATCAGGGTTTCCCCCATTGTCCAAAATTCCCCACTGCTGCCTCCCGTAGGAGTCTGGGCCGTGTCTCAGTCCCAGTGTGGCTGATCATCCTCTCAGACCAGCTACCGATCGTCGCCTTGGTAGGCCGTTACCCCACCAACAAGCTAATCGGACATCGGCCGCTCCCATAGCGCGAGGTCCTTGCGGATCCCCCGCTTTCCTCCGTAGAGCATATGCGGTATTAATCCGGCTTTCGCCGAGCTATCCCCCACTACGGGACACGTTCCGATGTATTACTCACCCGTTCGCCGCTCGCCGCCAGGGTTGCCCCCGCGCTGCCGCTCGACTTGCATGTGTAAAGCATGCCGCCAGCGTTCAATCTGAGCCAGGATCAAACTCTTCAGTTTAATCTCTGCAAGAACTCATACTGACGTTGACCAATCCACCTTACCCCTCCGCGCGGCACGGTTGCCCGGAACGCGCTGAGGATCAATGTCTTGGCCACGGGCCCGACGACCGTGATAGCCGTCAGACCCGCTTCCTTCAGTGTGAGTACTACGAAGTATTTCCTTGAGCACCAGGACGTACCGACCATGACCTCGAAACGGGTTCGCCGCCGCGAAGCACACCGCCGGTTGCCCGGGCGACCTCACCCCAAGCACCCACACCTATCGGTTGTTCAGATTGTTAAAGAGCGGCGCCCGGAAAGATAGACGCTGAGAGGCGCGATTATACCTCAGAACCAGGTCCGGTCAACAACTCGTCGCTGCTTTTCCCGTATCGGCGCTGCCAAAAGGCTGCCGCGCACACGCTGCTAGAATGGCGCGCTAAGCTTGCGCGGCAATACTCTTTTGTTTGCTGTTCAAGCATCTGGCATGTAGCAGCCGCAATGTTCAATGACGTCTGATTCGCCGCAAGCCGCGGCGCCGACACTCGCCTCGCCGGCGACGCGACGCGTCGCTGTCGCTGCAGTGTTTCTCGCCAGTGCCGCGCTCTGTATGCTGGGCTATCTCGCGCTTGCAGCACCCGGACCGTGGTTCGGCGCCGCGCGAACGCTCCATTGGAACCCCAAGGAGCTCACGGTGACGCGGGGCAGCGCGCTACAGACGCGTGAAGGGCTCGTGATCACCGCACCGGACGCGACGAGCACCGTTGTCATTGCGTTCAACACGTCGTTTCGGTCGCGGGACTATGCACTGATCGCCTGGGACGCTGCCGGCGTGCCCGATGAAGTCGAGGCGACGCTGCTTTGGTTTAACGACTATGCCTCCTCGCGCATGTTCAGGCGCACGCTGACGGTCGAAGCCGGTCGTATCGCCCCTGCATTTGTCGCACAGGATCGCGACTGGCTCGGCCGGATCGACGGCCTGGCGCTGGTGCTCCAGGGACGCTTCACCGAACCGATCGTGCTTCGCGGCGCCGCCGCGAAGCCGATGAGCGCTGGTCAAGTGCTCGGCGATCGACTCGAAGAGTGGCTTGCATTCGAGCCGTGGAACGGAACGTCGATAAACACCCTGACCGGCGGAGCGGACATGCAGGATCTGCCGCTGCCTGCGCTTCTCGCGGCGATCGTGGTGGTGGCGGCGTTGGCGTACGCCGGGCTCGCACGGTGGCAACCGCATTTTTTCGGACCCGTGCTCGGAGCCGGCGTGGCCGGGCTATTCGTAATAGCGTGGCTCATCATCGACGCGCGCTGGCAGTGGAACCTGCTGCGACAGGTGCGAGCTACGGACGCGCAGTACGCCGGCAAATCCTGGCATGACCGCCACCTTGCCGCCGAGGACGGGCCACTGTTCGCGTTCATCGAGCAGGTGCGTGCGAAGCTGCCTGCGCCGCCGGCACGCGTATTCATGGTCGCCGATGCGCATTACTTCCGCGATCGTGGCGCCTATCACCTGTATCCGTACAGCGTCTATTTCGATCCTTGGGCCAATTCGATGCCGCCACCCTCCGCAGTGCGGCCGGGGGACTATCTGGTCGTCTATCAGCGCCGGGGCGTGCAATACGACCCGTCACGGCAGCGCCTGCGTTGGGACGGTTCCGCCCCCATCGATGCGGAATTGCTGCTGGTGGACACGGGTGCGGCACTGTTCCAGATACGCTGAATGGAGCACTTGGCGCTCGCATTCGGTTTGGCATTGCCTTGGCTCTTAGGGATTGCATTGCTGCTGGCGCTCGACTGGCCGCGATCGTCCGCCGGTGATGGCGACCGTTCCGCCGGCAGTGCCGCGCTGCGCCTGGGCTACGGTTATTTCATCGGCGCACTCGCGCTGACGCTATGGATGCACGGGCTCTCCGCCACGGGTGTCGGCTTCGGCCGGATATCGATCGGCGCACCTCTGCTCGTCGCGGTCGTCGCATTGTTTGCCTGGGCCACGCGGCGCCACCGCATTTCGGTCGCGGCGGCACGCAACGCAACATCAGCCTTGGTGCGTCCACCGCTCACGCGCTGGCAGCAATGGGCCTGGATGCTGCTGCTCGCATGGCTTAGCTTGCGCTTCGCTTCGATCGCCGCCGAGATCATGTGGCGACCGCTGTATCCCTGGGACGCGTGGGTGCAATGGGCGACGAAAGCGCGTGTGTGGTACGAGCTTGGGCGTATTGTCCCATTCGTGCGCGCCGACGTCTGGCTCTCTGCCGCAACCGCCGTGTATTTCGATGCCTCTCCCGACAATCCGTCGACTGTCCCCCTGCTGCAGGTTTGGAGCTGCGTCGCGCTTGGCCGTTGGGATGATTCGGCGATGAACTGGCCCTGGCTTTGCATGCTCCTTGCGCTCACGCTGGCCGTTTACGGATCCTTGCGCAGTGCCGGGCTCTCTTGGCTGGGCGCGCTGATCGGCGCCTATCTCGTCGCGTCGCTACCGCTGCTCGATACGCACGCAGCGCTTGCGGGCTATGCCGATCTCATGCTGGCGGGTGTCTACACCTGCGCGGCGCTGGCGCTCCATCGCTGGGTGCTACGCCGCGACGCCCGCGACGCCGCGCTGGCAGTGCTTCTCGCGCTCGCCTGTGCTCTGGTCGAGACATCCGGCTTGGTGTGGGCGCTGACGCTTGTCCCGGGCGGCGTCGTCGCAATCTTTCCGCGGCGCGGACCGAAGCTCGTGGCCTTCGGCTTCGGCGCGGCGGCGCTTGTGGTGCTCGCCTTCGCGCGATTCGAGCCTGCGCTCCTCGGCCACAGCCTGCACCTCGACTACCAGCCGCGGTGGCATTCGCTCGCCGACGCGTACTTGTTTTTCGGCAACTGGCATCTCCTGTGGTATGCCGTCATTGCGCTGGCGATCATCGGCGCGCGGCGTCTCGTACGACCGCCGCTGGCGCCGCTAGCGATGGTCGTCGCGTCGGGGCTCGGCGTCTTGTTCATCGCATTTGCGTTCCCCAGCGCAAAGTCGGTTGCCGAATTCGGCACAGCCAATCGCGCGACGCTGCCGCTGGCGCCGCTGCTCACCTGCCTCTGCGTTCTGCTGTGGCGCGAACTGACCATGCCGGAGCTGGCGCCGAAGCCGCAGGCGGCGCAGCAACCCGCGGGCTCGGACAGCGCGGTCGCCGCCGATGCTTGAGCTTTCCAGCGTCACGCTTTGCTGCCTGGATACCGCGAACCCCGAGCTCGCGTTGCGGGCGCTGCGATATTCCGTATCGGGAATCCGCTTCGCCCGCACGCTGTTCCTGACCGACCGCGCCTACGACGTTTCGGGCATCGACGTCCGCGTGGTCGCACCGCTGGAATCGCGCGAAGCGTATTCGGCGTTCGTGCTGAAAACGCTCGTCGAGCATATCGACACCGCACATGTTCTGCTCATCCAATGGGACGGTTATGTCATCAATCCCGCGGCGTGGCGCAGCGAGTTTCTCACCTGTGATTACATCGGCGCCAAATGGTTCTGGCACCCCAACCGGAAGGATGCGCTCCACGACGCGATGCGCGTCGGCAACGGAGGCTTTTCGCTGCGCTCGCGGAAGCTCCTCATCGCGCTGCAGGATCCCCGGATCGAGCTCGCCGGACCCGAGGACGAAACGATCTGCCGCGCCTTCCGGCCGTTGCTCGAGCGCGAGCACGGCATCGTCTTCGGCTCGGAAGCGCTCGCGGATGCATTTGCCTTCGAGGTCGCGTATCCGATCGGCAGGCCCTTCGGCTTTCACGGGCTGTTCAACTTCTGCCGCGTGGTGCCGCCCGATGAAATCGTGGAATTGACGCGGCTGTTTACACCCGAGATCGCGCGCTCGCCGCAGCTCCTGCAGCTTGGCCGCAATTGCATGGCAATGGGCCAATGGCGGGCAGCCGCGGCGATCTTCCGGCGTATTCTCGACGTGGACCCGGCACATGCCGAGGCCGCGGTGGCGCTGGCAACGGCGTCCGCCAATGCCGCGACCGCACCGCCAGCGGGCCGCAACGACCCATGTCCCTGCGGCAGCGGCAAGCGGTACAAGCATTGTCACGGCGCCGCGGGTGCGAGCGCGATCGTTGGAGCATCGGTTGCGTCTGAAGACCGGCTGAAGCAGGCGCTCGCGCTGCATCAGCGCGGTGCGCCCGGCGACATGGCCGCGGCCGAAGCGACGTATCGCGACGTGCTCGCGCGGGAGCCGGACAACGCGCTGGCGCAACACTTTCTCGGCGTGATCCACTATCAGCGCGGCGAGTTCGCCACCGCATTGCCATTGCTCGAGCGTGCGGTCGCCGCACGGCCCGGTGAGGCGGAGTTCCACAACAATCTCGGGCTGGCGCTGGCCGCCGCGGATCGCGGGACCGAAGCCCTCGCCGCGTATCGCGCGGCGCTCTCGCTCAAGCCCGATCATGCCGTCGCCTGGAACAATCTCGGCCTTACCCTGCAGGCGCGGAACGATGTCCGCGCCGCTATCGACGCCTACCGGCACGCGCTTGCGCTCCAGCCCAACTTCGCGCACGCGCGCTGGAACCTCTCGCTGGCGCTCCTGCTCGACGGCCAGTTTGCCGAGGGCTGGCGCGAATACGATGCCCGACTTGCGCTGCCCGAGCTCGGACGCGATCGCCACCGTTTTCCGGGCCCGCGCTGGGACGGCACGGCGCCCGCGGGCAAGATGCTGCTTCTCTATCCCGAGCAAGGTCTCGGCGATGCACTGCAGTTCGCGCGCTACGCGACGCTTCTCGCGGAAGCCGGTGCGCGCTGCGCGATTCGCTGCCCGGACGCGCTCGCGCCTTTGCTCGCGACGATTCCGGGAGTCGCTGAAGTCAGCCGCGACGGTGAAGCACTGCCGCCATACGAGGCGCATCTTCCGCTGCTGTCACTGCCGCGCGTGCTCGGCACTACTCCGGAGACAATCCCCGCGACCGTGCCCTACATCGCGGTCTCCGAGGTCAAGCGCACCGCGGCGCGAGCGACGCTGGCGCGCGCCGGCGCTGCGCCGAGGATCGGCCTGTGCTGGGCCGGTAATGCCGCGCATGGAAACGATCGCAATCGCTCGCTGCCGCTCGCCGCGCTTGCGCCCTTGTTCGCGGTGCCGGGGATTACCTGGTTTTCGCTGCAGCACGGGAAAGGAGCTACGCAAATCGCGACGAGCCCCGCTGCCGACCGCCTCGTGCCATTGCCAGATGACTCGGCTCTCGTCGATACCGCGGCGCTGATCGCGGAGCTCGACCTGATCATTACCGTCGATACAAGCATCGCACATCTGGCTGGCGCGCTCGCGCGTCCGACGTGGGTGCTGCTACCCTTCGCGCCCGACTGGCGCTGGCAACTCAGCCGCGACGACAGCCCGTGGTATCCAACGCTGCGGCTGTTTCGGCAGCCGCGCCCGGGCGATTGGCAAAGCGTCGTTGCGCGCGTGCAGGCGCGTCTGGAGGTGGAAGCGCTTGAGCGGCAATGACAATCGCCAGGCGAGCGACGTGACCGACGCTGACAGGAGCGCGGCGCGCGCCGCCCTGCGCGAGGCCAACGCGGCATTCGAGCGCGGCGACACCGTCCTCGCCGAGTCGCTTTGTCGCGATGCCCTTGTGCTCGAGCCGGACGATGCGGCAGCGTGGACCTTCCTCGGTGTCGCGTTGCGCGAGCGCGATCCGATCGCGGCGCGGGCGGCGCTCACACGCGCGCTGGAGCTCGATCCGCGTCATCCCGACGCTCGGTTCCAACTCGGAAATCTATATCGCCAGCAGGGACGCTTTGCCGAGGCGATTGCGGCCTACGAGGCGCTGCTCGCGCGCGCGCCTGCGCATCCGGGCCTGCTCAACAACATGGGACTCGCACTCGAGGGTGAGGGCGAATCCGAGCGTGCGCTCGCGGCGTATCGCGCCGCGCTCGCAGCGCAGCCGGGCCATCGCCAATCCCTGGGTAATCTCGCGCACCTTCTCTGCCGGCTGCGTCGCTATGCCGAAGCCGCCACCCTATGCGAGGAGTACCTGCGCCGGTTTCCCGATGCCGACGCCACTGTCTGGGTCGACCTCGGCATCTGCCAGCATCATGCCCGCGACTACGATGGCGCGGAAGCGAGCTTCGCACGCGCTCTTGCCCTCGCGCCCGACAACGCCGTCATACTGACCAACCTGGGCTCGGCGCTTGTCGACGGCGAGGATTTCGAGCGCGCGGAAGCGCTGCTCGCGCGGGGCGTGGCGCGGGACGCGTCGAGGTTGTATCCAGCGTCGCTCCTCGCGTATTGTCGGGCGCAGTTGTGCGCTTGGAACGGCCTCGACGCGCTCCACGACGGCATTCGGCGCCAGCTCGACACCGGCAGCGAGGAAGCGGTGAACGCCTTCGCGGCCCTGTCGATGCCGCTGTCGCCGGAGCTGCAGCTCCGCGTCGCGCGGCGCTGGGCCCGCGATCTCGCGCCGGCCGCGCCGAGCGCGCTGGCGGCCGCGAGAGCGCGCCGCGACAGCACGCTACGCGTGGGTTACGTATCGTCGGATTTCCGTACGCACGCCACGGCATCGCTCCTGGCTGAGGTCTGGGAGCGACACGACCGGACACGCATTACGACACATGCGTACTCGATCGGCCCACCGGAAACGTCCGCCCTGCGAATCCGTGTCGAGGCTGCGTTCGACCGCTTCGTCGATTGCGGCGACGAGGCTGTCGAGCAGATCGCGCGCCGTATCGCGGAGGACGGGATCGAGGTGCTGATCGACTTGAATGGCTACACGACGCATTCCAAGAGCGAGCTCTTCGCGCTCAAGCCCGCGCCGGTGCAGGTGAGCTGGCTGGGTTACCTAGGCACCTTGGGCGCACCCTGGTACGACTACGTGCTCACCGATCGCTTCGCGGCCCCGCCTGAATTGCAGCCCTTCTTCACCGAGCGCTTCCTGTATCTGCCTGACTGCTACTGTCCGAGCGATACCCAGCGTCCGGTCGCCCCGCTCGCGCCCACTCGTGCGGCCTGCGGCCTGCCCGAGCAGGGGGTGGTGTTCTGCTGCTTTAACGCGAGCTACAAGATCCTGCCGGCGGTGTTCGACGTGTGGATGCGCGTGCTCGCGCGCGTCGCCGGCAGCGTGCTGTGGCTCGCTCCTGTCAGCGCCACAGCCTGCGCGAATCTGCGCCGCGAGGCCGCCGCCCGCGGAGTCGATCGAGAGCGGCTGGTGTTCGCCCCGCGACTGAGTCTGCCCGAGCATCTGGCCCGCCACGTGCACGCCGATCTGTTCCTCGACACCACGCCCTACAATGCCGGCACCACCGCCAACGATGCGCTGTTCATGGGCGTGCCGGTGCTCACCTGTGCGGGTGAGACTCTGGCCAGCCGGGTGGCCGGCAGCCAGCTTCAGGCGATCGGCTTGTCGGAGCTCATCACCACTGGCCTCGCCGACTACGAAGCCCTGGCGCTGCAACTGGCGACTACGCCGGGACGGCTGACCAGCCTGCGCGCCCGGCTTGCCGCCAACCGCCATACCTATCCGCTCTTCGACATGGCCCGCTTCACCCGCACCCTCGATGACCTCCTCCACACGACGTGGGAAAATCATTCTGCAACACAGCGAACTTAAGCCGACCACCTTGTCCACTCTCTCGGCCGTTTCTCGAACCAGCCCCTGTCCCTGCGGCAGCGGCAAGCGCTACAAGGACTGCCATGGAACGCTCCAGGCTGGCCGCGACCCGCCTGCGAGCGCCGATTCGCTGCTGCGCGAAGCCCAAGTCGCCTTCGCCGCGGACCGTCATCGGGACGCTGCAGCCTCGCTTCGACGGCTGCTCGAAGTCGGGCCCGACAATGTCGCCGCGTGGATTCTGCTGGGCGAGTGCCTCAAGCCGACCGACGACGCCGCTGCAAGCGAGGCTTGGTGGCGCGCGCTCGACCTCGACCCGGAGAACGCCGAAGCGTCGTTCCATCTGGGCAACCGCCTGCGCGAGCAGGGCGAGCATGCGGCCGCGATCATCCACTACGAGCGGGCCCTGCGCAGCGCGCCCAACCATCCAGCCGTGTTCAACAATCTGGGGCTGGCGCTCGGCGAGATCGGCGAGCGGGAGCGCGCGGAGGGCTGCTATCGGCAGGTGCTCGCCGTCGATCCGCAGCATACCGGTGCACTCGTCAACCTCGCCAACCTTCTCTCCGCGCGTGAAGCAATCCGGGAAGCGAACGCTGTCTACGACCGCCTGTTCGCGATTCGGCGCGATTGGCCGGCAACCGTCTGGATCCGCCGCGCGACGGCACAGAACCGAGCTCTCGATTTGAGCGGCGCGATCGAAAGCTACCGCGAAGCCGCGCGGCTCGCACCTGATGACATGCAGGTCCAGGTCCACCTCGGCACGCTCTATGTGCAGCAGGGACGCTACGCCGACGGCGAAACCTCGCTGCGGCGGGCGCTGGAGCTCGATCCCGGGAATTGCTATGCCCTGTCGCTGCTGGCGCACGCGCGCCAGCAGCGCTGCGACTGGGACGGCCTCGATGATCTGTTCGGGCAGATCGAGGGCGCGCTCGAGGACGAGGATAGCGGGACCGAGTTTCCCTGCATGCCCTTCGCGACGCTGGCCATGCCGCTGTCGCCGCTGGCGCAGTTGCACGCGGCGCAACGCTGGTCGCGCACGATCGCACGCGGAGCTCTGCCGCCGCGACCGACGCTTACCGTCGCTCCGGAAGAAAGGCTGCGCGTGGCGTTCGCGACCTGGAACACGCGCGATCACCCGACCATGCACCTATCGCCGGAGTTCTGGGAGAAGATCGACCGATCGCGGCTGGAGATGTTTGCCTACAGCCTGCGCCCCGACGACGACAATCCGTTTCAGCGCCGCGCGAAGGCCGCCTTCGAGCATTACACGGACGTCAGTCAGGAATCGGTCGCTGGCATCGCGAAGCGCATTCGGAGAGATCGCATCGCGATCCTCGTCGATCGCAACGGTTATACCTTGAACGCTAGGGAAGGCATCTTTCCTCTGCGGCCGGCGCCGATCCAGATCAATTGCATCGGCTTCCCCGGGACGCTCGGCGCCGAATGGTACGACTACATCTTCACCGATCGTTTCAGCGTGCCCGAGGATCTGCAACGCTTCTACACCGAGCGACCGCTGTACATGCCGCACATGGCCTTCCCGAGCGACACCACGCGTCTGCTGCCGGGGCCGCCGCCCACGCGCGCCGCCTGTGGGCTGCCCGAATCCGGGTTTGTGTTCTGTTGCTTCAACACCTCGTACAAGATACTGCCCGAGGTATTCGCGATCTGGATGCAGCTCCTCGCCGCGGTGCCGGGCAGTGTGCTGTGGCTCCTCGACACCAGCGCCGAGCTGCGGAGCAATCTGCGCGGCGAAGCAGAGCGCGCGGGAATCGATCCGGCGCGTCTCATCTTCGCGCCAGTCGTGCCCGCGGGCGCTCATGTCGCTCGCAATGCGGCGGCGGATCTGTTTCTCGACTCGTATCCCTATGGCGCGCACGCGACGGCGAACGATGCGCTCCTCGCCGGCCTGCCGGTGATCACCTGCGCGGGCGAGACTCTGGTGAGCCGCATCGCCGGCAGCCAGCTCAACGCCATCGGCTTGCCGGAATTGATCACCACGAGCTTCGCCGAGTACCAGGCGCTCGCGTTGAGGCTTGCCACCGAGCCTGGGCTGCTCGACGGTTATCGTGAGCGGCTTCGCGCCAACCGCCACACGAGCCCATTGTTCGACACGGCGCGCTACGCCCGCGACTTCGAGGACGCCATGCTGCGCATCTGGGCAGAGCACCAGGCTTAAGTCGTGAGCGCGGCGATCAGCGACGAGGCAGAGAGACTCCTGCGCCAGGCGGCCTGCGCTTCGTAGTCGGCGCGAATCGTCGGGGGGCCGGGAAGCTTTCCAGCAACGCCGGTCATGCTTTCAAAGCCGTTGGCGTAGCGCGTCGACCAGAGGCTTGGGTGCAATACGATAGAGCACGCGGCCGGCGAATGTGTGCCGGATCGAGAGCGCCGCGCGTGCAACCAAGGCGAGCGCGCCGTTCGGTTTGGGGCGGGACGGAGGCTCCGACGGCGCAAGGGCCGGCGCGACGGGCGGGGGCGGCGTCCAGGGGACATAGCGAAGCGCCGCGAGGCAACGTTGCGCCGACACGCCTTGCAATGATGCCGTCGCTCGCTCGAGTGCCAGCGCTTCGCGCCAGATCGCGATCGTGGCCTCCGACATGGCGGCAAGCGTAGGTTGCGCCGTCGCCTTGGCGCGCGCTGCCGCCGCGCCATACGCCTGTGCGTTCTCGGCTGAAAGCAGCGCAGCGATCCGCTGGAGCATGTGCGCATCGTCACGCCACTCGTCGTCGGTGAGCACCCAGCCGCCGCCGCTGGCGTCGACGCGCTCGGCCAGCGCTCCGATCGGAGGCACGACCACCGGCCGGCCGGCGGCCCAGGCCTCGGAGAGCGTAAAGCTGAATGTCTCCGGACCCACGGACGGATACGCGACCAGACGTACGCGATAGTGCTCGAGCAGCGCGCCGATCTCGCGCGAGTCGAAAGGGCCGTGCTGCGTGAAGACCGCGTCGGCGCTCTGCGACTGCTCGCGGCCGCGGTCGAGATAGCCGATCAGCACCCACCGCAACCGCAGTCCCTGCGCCCGCGTCAGCTCGACCAGATGCTCGAGGCGGCGCGCGCCCTTATCCGCTCCGATCGCGCCGAGCACAGCCACCGTCGGCACGCCGTCGTCGGGCAGGTCGAGCCGCGTGTAAATGGCATCGTCGCGGGGCATGCCGTGGCCGCTGCCGTGGGCGACGATGGCCACCGAATGCTCCGGAAAGTAGCGGCGCAGCATGGTCGCCGCCCACTGCGACGGCGCGATCACGAACGCGGCGCGAGAGAGCACCGCGCGGTGGCCTTCCCGCCACGTCACGATGTCCACGTTCGCGAACTCGCGCTGCGCGGCGAGGCAGGCCCGGCAAGTGGTGGCGTCGGTTATCGCATGGCAGTATTTGCCCTCGGCGTCGAGGAAGGTGATCGTCGGACAGGCGAAATTGAGATCGTGAACGGTGTAGCCGTAGGGAATCGGGAGCTCGGCGAGCGCGCTCAGCACCGCTTCGCGGCAACCCGAAATGTTGTGCAGATGGATGAGGTCGATTCCGAAGCGCGCGACGATGCCGCCGAGGAGCTCCCGCCACGTTTCGCCCGCGGCGCGACGAAAGTCGTAGCCGATAACCTCGTCGCCGGCGCATTCCTCCAGCCGCCAGTCCTCGCCGGCGGCGATCAGCAGGTAGTGGCGAAACGCGCTCGACGATGCCGCCACCAGCGCACGCACATGATATTCGGTGCCGCCGCCGTGACCGTGGAGCAGATGGAGAATGCCATGCCGCGGGCCGTCCAGCATGCGCTGTTGCGAAGCCGCCAGCTCGCGCAACGGCCGCAGGGGATCGGCGGTAATGTACGTGTGGACGAGGTGGAGGTAGCGCGGATGGCGTTCGAGCAGCAGCGCCATGTTGCGCTCGGCGAGACCGGCGCGTTTGTCACCGAACGAGCTGCCGCCCAGGTGCAGAACGAATGCATCCTCGCAGAGCACGTTGCGATAGCCCGCCGCCGTGGCGCGCAGGCAGAAGTCGTTTTCCTCGCCATAGCCCAGACCGAACGCCGGGTCGAACGCGCCTATCGCGTCGAGTAGTGCGCGCCGAATGTAGAGGCAGAACCCGACGCCGGTCGGCAGCTCCGGATAGGTCGGCACCGCGGCGCGCTCCAGCGCTGCGACCAGCGACTCGGGGTTCCGGTCCGGCGGCCAGGGATTGTTGGCGCAGAACCGCGGCAGCGAGCAGATCTCGGCATTGTTCGAGAACGGCGTGATCGTGCCGATGCGCGGGTCGGAGGCGGCACAGCGCGCCAACTTGTCGAGCCAGCCGCGTGTCACGACGGTGTCCGAGTTGAGCAGGACGACGTCCGCTTCGGGGCGTGCCTGCGCGAAGCCGCGATTCGCGGTCAGCGTGAAGCCCATGTTGGTGTCATTGGCGAGCAGCGTGACCCGCGGCAGGCGCCGCGCGCGCAACCCCGAGAAGTAGGCGATGATCGCGGGATCGGTCGACGCGTCGTCGATCAGCAATAGACGCCAATCGCCCTTCGAGTGCTCGAGCACGCTTTCCACGCACCGCACCAGATCCGCAGCGGCGTTGTAGACGGGTACGACGATGTCGATGGGCGTGGGGCGCATCGTCACTGGCGCCACTGCCGGAGGCGGCGCCAAGGCCAGCCGAGCCAACCGCGAAAGCTTTGCAGGTAGGCGATTACGCGTTCCTGCGCCGAGAGCGCGGCCTCGAGCCGCGTACGCTCCGATTCCAAACGCGTGCGCCCGACTTCGAGGGAAACCATCTGCTTTTCGAGCGCGGCGATCTTCGCTCGATCCTCCTCGCGTGCGGCGTTCGCTTCGCTTAGCGCTCGATCGCGCTCGCTGATGATGCGCTCGCGCTCGGCGACGAGCGCTTCCAGGTGGTGGACGTGCGCTGTGTGGCGCTCGACGGCGGCGTCGCGCTCGACCACCAACCGCTCCCGCTCGGCAACCAGCGTCTCGAGGTGTCGGATGTGACCCGCGTACTGCTCCTCCGCGACAGCTTTCTGCCTGAGCAGGCCGTCGAGCCGCGTGACCTCGCGGGCGTTGGCTTCCGCGCGCTTGGCCTGGCTCTCGTCGGCGTCGGTGAACAGCGACACGCGCGCTTCTTCGGCGGGGAGAGCGCCGGCGTCGCGCGCGGCAAGGACGATGAAATACATGCCCTCGGGCGCCGAATACGCAGCGACACGCTGTCCATCGCCGATCCAGGCCTCCATGGCGCCCGCGATCGGAGATTCCGTGTTGCCTTCGGTCCAGATCTCCGACCAATACGCCACGCGCTGATGATGCCAGCGCTGTGCCGGAAAGCGCTTTGCGAGCAGACGGCCGAGATCGTCGCGGTACAGCTCCTGCAGGTGGTACGGGTTGACGTAGTTGCGCGCGTCGCTGTAAAGGCGCCGGTTGGGCGAGGACAGCAGCAGCAGCCCGTCGGGCGTGAGCACGCGTGCGAACTCGATCAACATCGCGAGCTGGTCCGCGGCGGCCAGGTGCTCGATCGTCTCGAACGATACGACGACGTCGATCGAGGCGCTGGGTAGCGGCAGGCCGGTGCACGAGGAGGCGATGAAGCGTATCCGCTTGCCGTCGCCATATGTAGCGCGCGCGCGGTCGATGGTCGCCATGTCGATGTCGATGCCGATCACGCTCGCGGCAACGGCTCCGAGCAGCGCAGAGCCGTAGCCTTCGCCGCAGGCCGCGTCGAGCACGCGCTTGCCCGCGACGAAGCGGCGCGCAAACGCGTAACGGTGCCAGTGCTCGTAGGCAATCTCGCCGCCGCAGCTCGGCAGAAAGCGCTCGCCGGTGAATTCCGGAGCGGTAGTCGGAGGAGTGGAAATCGAGCCGGACATGCGTGCGCCGCGTGTCTTGCGCGGCGAAAAAATGGATTATTTTACCCGAGGCGACGCCTTGCCGCCGTGGTTGCCCTGGGGACGCATGTCAGGCCTACGTCAGCTTGCTTAAAGGCGCGCCGGCCCGCGGCTCACCCACCCGAGGCCAAGTCTCTGCAGCCAGGATCCGCGCGAGGCCTCAGGCGATCGCCAATCGAAGCCACCACCCCTTCCGGCAGTGGCACGGTTCGGTCCAGCAGTCGACGACCAGAGGCAGAGGTACGACAAGTAGCCGCAGCGCTCGCACGACATCGAGATCGTGGGCAAGCGCCAGAAGGTTGTTGCTTGAGTAGTCGTTGCCGGCCATGTTGCCCGAATGGTACGTCAGGATCGAGGCACGCATGAGCGTGGTTCACTGCCTGTCAGGCATGGAGTCTGGAAGAGCGACCGCAGTATCGTGATCTCCCATGCGCCAGCGATGGTGCAGCCGGATCAAGCCAAATTCACGTGCCGCCCCCGTAATCGTGAGTGACTTCTCCAGCGTATCGAACAGGCGCACGCCCTCGGGGTCGAGCACGTGTCCGCGCACGAGATACTTTCCCGGCAGCAACGGAAGCGACGGAAAGTCGATGGCGAAGGCATAGCGGTCCGAGGCGATCGGATGAGGTGCCACTCCATCCATGTCCGTCGCTACACCGTAGACAGGTGTTCCATCGGCGCGAACGATGCCGATCAGGACCACAGGTGCACGTCCGTCCGGCGAATACACTTCTCCGCTGACCGTGAAGCTTGAAGACTCGGGCAGGGATTCGCCGGGATGCATGTCCAGCGACTTGAGGGCATAGTAGCCGGCCGCGGCAACGAGCGCGGCATCCGCCACGCCGGTCGGACGTTTCTCCAGTGCGCTCTTCTCCTCATGGTAGGCGAGATAGGCTTGGCAGACTTCCGGTGCGCGTCCGTGGCGCTCGACCCGCCCGTCCTTGAGCCACAGCGCGGCGCGGCAGAGCTTCTGCACGTGATACATGCTATGCGAGCAGAGCAGCAGCGTGCCGCCGCCGGAGAGATAATTCTCCATCCAGGCGACGCACTTCTTCTGAAACGACTCGTCGCCGACGGCCAGCACCTCGTCGGTGATCAAGATATCCGGCTTGAGCGCGGTGGCCACCGCGAACCCCAGGCGCACGACCATGCCCGACGAATAGTGCTTGATCGGATCGTGAATGTGCTCGCCGATGTCGGCGAAGGCAACGATCTCGTCGCGCTTCGCTGCGATCTCGGCTGGGGTGAGGCCGAGCAGCGCCGCGGCGAGATCGATGTTGGCGAGCCCGGAATATTCAGGATGGAAGCCCGAGCCCAGCTCCAGCAGCGCGCCGACGCGCCCGCGTACGTCGACGCGGCCACGCGTGGGCGTGATCACGCCGGCGATGATCTTGAGCAGGGTCGATTTGCCGGCGCCGTTCTCGCCGATGATGCCCAGCGATTCGCCGGCGGCGAGATCGAACGAGACGTCATCGAGCGCGCGGAAAGCGTGCGTCACGCCCCTGCCGCGCAGCAGATCGAGCACCAGTCCGATGCGGCCGGCGTTGGTATCGAGCTTGGCGTAGTCCTTGCCGGCTCCGGAGAGATGCAGCAGCGGCGCGGACATCAGACGAAGTCTTCGAAGTGCGGCGACAGCCGGAGGAACACCCAGCGCCCGCCCGCGAACAACGCGACCGCCACGACCACCGCCACGGCGTCACCCCACCCGATCGCGAGCCGACCGTCGAGCAACGCGTCCCGGAGCCGCTCGACGAGATAGCCGAACGGGTTGGCCGCGACCCAGGGTTTCATCGACTCGGGCACCAGCGACAGCGGATAGAGGATCGGGGTGAGATACATCAGGATCATCAACACCGGGAGCAGGATGTGCTCGATGTCCCGAATGAACACCTGGAGCGCCGCCAAGCCCAGCGCGAGCCCCGTTACCGCGACCGCGAGCACGAGCCACAGAGGTATCGCCAGCAGCAACCCTTCGAAGCGCACCGGTTCGCCGAAGAGCGCGAGCACCACCAGCACCACGAGGTAGCCCGCGAGCTGCAACACCAGCGTCGCCGCGACCGAGGCATAGACCACGAGCTCGTGCGGAAAGGCGACCTTGCGAATGAGCCCCGCGTAGCCGCCGATCGACACCGTGCCTCGCTGCAGCGCTTCCTGAGCCGCGAGCCAGGGCCATAGCGCCACGGCGACGAACAGGAGAAAGCTCTTGCCGTTCATGGCCCCCGCGCGAAAGACGGTCGTAAACACGAAGTGATACACGGCCAGTAGCGCCAGCGGGTGTAGGAAGGCCCAGGCGAAGCCGCTCACGCTGCCGAGGTAGCGTGAGAACAGCTCGCGGCGGAAGAAATTGACGAAGAGCGTGCGATGGCGCGCCAGGCGCAACGCGCTCTCGGGAGCCAAGGTGCCAGGCGCGACGGAACGGGGCGCGGAAGCCATGGGCGGGAGGATAGCAGCGTTGGGTTCGTGGGCGCGGGAATCACGTCGCCGCGCGGCTCAAGGCTCGAGGCGGCGGGCCGCCCTTGATGACGAGCGTGAATCGCGATTATGGCAGACAGGCTGCCAGAGCTTCTTGGAACGCGCGTTGGTCCGTTGCGGTTAACACTCTCGAGGAACTTACATGAAGGTAAGCGTCAAATGAGCTTATCTTCACCAGCCTCGCCGACTACGAGGCACTCGCCCTTGCGCTAGCCCGCAGGACATCGCTGGCGCGGTCGCGAGCTATCGTGAGGCGGCGCGGCTCGATTCGAACGACATGCCGGTGCATCTGCATCTGGGCACGCTCTACATCCCGCGACGTTCCTTCGCTGAGGCCGACGAGGCACTGCTAGAGCGCATCTGGGCCGAGCATTGCGCAGCCTCATGAACGACGCTCCGGTCGTGACTGGGCGCCTACGTCGGTGTAATCCTGCTTCAGGGAGTCGATCACAATGGGGCCCAAGCGCGCCCGTGTGGGCGCGGGCTTGCTTTCGAGGTCTTCCAGAGGTTTTGACCGGACGGCGCCAACACGGGGCTCGTCGCCCCGCGTTGTCGCAAGTGGTCAAAAGGACGCCGAGCGTGGCGGGCGCGGAGCGAGCTCTGGGGCGTAGACCGCCGAGCGCCTCCGTCGCGCCGCGTCCAGCGGAAAGGGGTCTTGCGCACGCCTGAGCCAATCGAAAACGAGCTCTTCCAGAGCCGCCGCCGTCCGCGCGTGTGCTGGCTCGTCGACCAGATTACGCATCTGGTACGGATCCTCGCGGTTGTCGTATAGGCACCAGCGCCCGGTGTCGGCGATCGCGTAGGTGAACCGATCGGTCCTGACGCCGCGAAACAGCGGGGCTTGCTTGCCGCTCTCGCCACCCGCTTTCGTGCTCTGTATATGCATCAGGAAGGCGCTTTCGGGGGCTCGCATCGCATTTCCGCGCATCGCCTCCGAAAGGTCCAGTCCCTCGCAGTGCTGGGGCACCGGCACACTGGCGAGCCCGCACAGCGACGGAAAGAGATCGATGGCACCGAGGAGAACATCAGTCGTACGGTTCGCTGGCACTACGCCTGGATAACGGAGCAGGAACGGAACCCGGCAGGATTCATCGAACGGCAAGCGCTTGCCGTCATATCCATGCGACCCCATCATTGTGCCGTGGTCGGATGTATAGACGACTACCGTGTTGGTTGCCTGCCCGGTCTCGTCGAGCTTGTCGAGCATTCGTCCCAGCTCCGAATCCAGAGCCGAGATGTGGGCGTAATAGCCGCGGAGTCGTCTTTTCAGATCGGATGCCAGCTCTGCGGGCACGTTAGGGCGGAGTTGCAGCGACTCCGGATCGTACAGCCGCATTGTCTCCGGCGGTGCCGACTCGAATGGCGGATGCGGCGGGCCCCAGGAGACGACGAGCAGCCAGGGTTGGTCGGCGTTAGCGCCGATAAAGCTCACCGCTGCGTCGGTCATCAACGTGCAGCTGTAACCTTCGCGCCGGATTTTCTGACCTGTGTCTGGGTCAAATGTCACTGCGTCGAAGTGATGCCTTGTCCTCGACCATGCCTGCCAATCCTCGAAACCTTGCCGAGCTGGGCCCTTCGGCACGAATTCCCCGGTTTCATGGTCGCCTCGCGAGAGGTGCCACTTGCCAATGTACCCGGTGTGGTAGCCCGCGCGCTGGAACGCCTGGCCCAGAGAGAATTCCTCGTCGCGCAACCGGAGGGCATTGTCGACGACGCCAGTCTGGAATGGCCAGCGACCGCTGAGAAGCATCGCCCGGTACGGTGAGCAGACCGGATAGTTCGAGATGCAGTTGCCGAAAAGGGTCCCTTCCTGCGCGAGCCGTCTCAGGTGAGTTGTCTGCACATCGCAGTACGGCTCTCCTGATAGCGAGCATCCTCGATGCTCGTCGCTGAAGATGAATAGCAGATTCGGCTGCGCCCGTCGAACCTGGCTCCGTCCGTCGCTGCGCGAGGTGACGTTCTCCTTCGGCAAGCTCAGGGTCACGTTAGCCTCCGCCGCAATCTGCCGCGGCCACCAATAGATTGTCGTTCCTCAACCACGTCATTTTCATCCATTTCATCAAAGGCAAAGCCCACGCGAAGTGGGCCTTTGACCTTGCAGGCTGCCTGACGATGACCTACTTTCGCATGGGGAATCCGCACTATCATCGGCGCGCCACCGTTTCGCGGTCCTGTTCGGGATGGAAAGGCGTGGCGCCAGCGGACTGTGGTCGTCAGGCATTGATCAGAGGTCGGCAATCAGCCCTTGCGGGCAGTCATTTTTGCCAACCAATCGCGGAAGAAGTAAAGCCGGTTAGATTGCCGCAAACACCGTAACCGTTACGCAGCGCACACGGTTATGGGATCAAGCCGCACGGGCTATTAGTACCGGTCAGCTCAAGGTATTACTGCCCTTGGACACCCAGCCTATCAACGTGGTGGTCTGCAACGACCTTTCAGGAAGGTTAACCCGCACGGGAGATCTCATCGTCAAGCACGTTTCCCGCTTAGATGCCCAGCGCCTGATCCAGGAAAAACTAAGAGGGCGCTGAGAACCGGTAAATGTAGCACAGAAGGGAGTTGCGTCAACAACACTCTCTTTGGCCTTTTTCCTGTCGCGCGCGGCGGCGCGACGATCGATGCGCGCTGCGCCAAATCAAGCAGATACAATGTGTCCTGTACTCCATTGTCACCTAACTAATCCTTGTGGTTCGAGGTTTCTCGGGGCGGCAGCATGAAGCGATTCGTCGAAGCCGAAGACCGCACTCAGGTTACGTTGCTGCCCGAGTGTCTTGACGACCATGTTACTG
>DASWDF010000020.1:0-27686 GCA_036395475.1 Casimicrobiaceae bacterium | reverse complement strand
GAGGCGATGGTCTCGCGGTTGCAGTCGACTACCGAATCGACAAGCCCGCCGGTGGCACGCACGACCGGCGGCGTGCCGTAGCGCTGACTGTACATCTGGTTCATGCCGCAGGGTTCGAAGCGCGATGGCATCAGAAACGCGTCCGCGCCCGCTTCGATCAGATGAGCGAGCGTGTTGTCGAAGCCGATGCGAACCGCGATGCGACCGGGATCCCGAGCCGCGAGTTGCAGAAACCTGCGCTCGAGATCGCCCTCGCCGCTGCCGAGCACGGCCAACTGCGCCGGCAGACCAACGATGGCGCTGGCGATGTCGGCGAGAAGGTCCAGCCCCTTCTGGGGTACGAGACGGCTCACGGCGCCCAACAACGGAACCTCGGGCTCCAGGGCGAGACCCAGCGAGCGCTGCAGCGCGCGTTTATTCTCGGTCTTCGCGTCGAGCGTGGTCGTGTCGTACCGCCGTGGGATCAGAGGATCGGTGGCAGGATCCCACTCCTCGGTATCGATGCCATTCAAGATGCCGGAGAGCACGTCGCGCCGCCAGCGCAGCAGGCCGTCCAGGCCGAAGCCCAGCGCCTCGCTCTGAATCTCGCGTGCGTAGGTCGGGCTCACCGCCGTAATCGCGGCGGCGTAATAGAGAGCCGCCTTCAGGAACGACATGCGGCCGTGGAACTCGATTCCCTCGCTGGAATAGCTCTCCGCCGGCAGCCCGAGCCGCGTGACCCATTCAGGCGGCCAGGCTCCCGGGTAGGCGAGGTTGTGAATCGTGAACAGGGTCGCGCGGCGCGCCGCCGGCAGCGCGGCAAAGCGCAAATAGGCGGGTGCCAGACCCGTTTGCCAATCGTTGCAATGGAGAACTTCGGGGCGCCAGCTAAGGGGACTCGACGGTCCGGCGAGGATTGCGGCAACTTTCGACAGGAGACCGAAACGCAGCGCGTTGTCCGGCCAGTCCTCGCCGGCTTCGCTCTGGTAGGGACCGCCGGGGCGATCGTACAGGGAGCGATGTTCGACGACGATGACGGGAACACCGCTCGGCAGGGCAGCCTCGATGAGCTGCGTGACACCGCACTCCGCTAGCGCCTCGACTGCGGGCAGATCGGCCCAGCCGCCACTCTGCACTGCCTTGCGAACGGAAGGGTAGCCCGGCAAGAGCACCCGCGCGTCGATCCCGAGCCGTCGCAACGCCGCCGGAAGCGCCGCGCTGACATCTGCCAGACCGCCCGTCTTGATCAACGGTGCGCATTCCGGGGTCACGAAGAGAACGGCAAGGGCGTTCTCGGGTGTGGGCATGATCTCCCGCGGCGGGCACGCGGCTTAAGCAAAATAGGCCTTGCGCATGTACTGCTCGAGCATCCGCTCGGTGTTGAAGAATGACCCGTTGATCGCAAGCGCGTGGCGCATAACTTCGATGTAGCGATCGCGCTCGGCATAGAACATCGGCAGGATCACGTGCTCGAGCTTGCCGTAGAGGGACGCGGCGTCGGCGGCGCGGTCGGCGTCGCTTTCGACGCCGGCGTCATCGCCGATAGCCCAGCCGGTAACGCCTTCGATGCAGCCCTCGACCCACCAGCCGTCGAGGATGGACAGCGACGGCACGCCGTTGATCGCGGCCTTCATGCCGCTCGTGCCCGATGCTTCCAGCGGCGGCTGCGGCGTGTTGAGCCACAGGTCCACGCCCGCGGTGTTCAAACGCGCGAGCTGCATGTCGTACTCTTCTAGATAGACGAGCCTGATCTTCTCCCCCAGCGCTGCCTTGACTTCGAAAATGCGCCGGATCAGCGCCTTCCCCACGTCGTCGTTGGGGTGTGCCTTGCCGCCATAGATGAGCTGCACGGCACCTACTCGCTCATGGATCGCTTCGAGGCGCGCGATGTCGCAGAACAGGAGGTCGGCGCGTTTCCAGGCGGTGGCGCGTCGAGCGAAACCGATCGTAAACACTTTCGGATCCATCGCCGCACCGGTCGTCTCGTTCACGCACTTGATTAACTCTTGCTTGGCGCTCGTGTGCGCCTCCCATAGTTCGAGCTTGGGGATGCCCAATGCGTGGCGCAGGCCGGCATTATCCTGTCGCCAATCGGGAATGTGGCGATCGAGCATGGTCTGCACCGGCGGCGCAGCCCAGGTCGCGGCGTGCACACCGTTGGTGATCGAATCGATCGTGCGCTGCGCGAACATCTGCCGGGCGACTTCGCCGTGTCTTTTCGCCACGCCGTTCACATAATGGCTGTGGTTGAGCGCCAGCTGCGTCATGTTGAGCACGCCATCGAGGCAGAACTCCCGCGCGCGCTCGTCGAAGTCATGGCCGTAGCCGGTGATGATGCCCGCCACCAAGGCTAAAGGGAACTGGTCATGTCCGGCGACGACGGGCGTATGGGTGGTGAATACGCACAATGGCTTGACCATCTGCACGACCTCGCGCGTGATCGTCGTCTCACCACGCTCGCGCGCCTTTTCGTGGGCGAGTTCCAGGGTGAGCAGGCCCGCATGACCCTCGTTCATATGGAACCGCCGGATGTTGCGGTAGCCGAGAGCACGCAGCATGCGCACCCCGCCGATGCCGAGGATCACTTCCTGACAAAGACGGTAGCGCGTATCGCCGCCGTAGAGATGGTCGGTCAGGCAACGATCCTCGGCGGCGTTCTCCGCCAGGTTCGCGTCGAGTAACAGGACCGGAACGACGTGGCCGGAAATGCCACGCACATCGTAGCGCCACGCGCGCAACTGCACGCTGCGACCCTCGATCGCGACGGTCACTCGTGATGCAAGGCTCGCGAGCCGTTCGGCAACGGGCCAGTCGACAGGCTCTTCGGTCTGGTTGCCGGCAGCATCAAGCCGCTGGCGGAAGTAGCCTTTGCGGTGAACCAGAGATACGGCTACCAACGGCACGCTCATGTCGGCCGCGGAGCGAACGGTGTCGCCGGCAAGAACGCCGAGCCCGCCCGCGTAGGTCGGGATCGACTTCTCGAGCCCGATCTCCATCGAAAAGTAGGCGACCGACTCCCAGGATTCGGTGGCGGAATCGTCGGTAGGAGAAATAGCCATGCCGCTTTGATCGCGCCCGCACGGCTATCGTTGCGCACCCCCGCGCGCCCGCCGGTGCAGGCCCGATGAGGTCGTTGCACGCTGTCACCAAAACCTCCTTGACCGCGGCACCGCACTGCGAGCAGGATTGATTTTAACGCGTGGCCGGCGCGTGAACATCACGGCTTTGTTGGCCACAGCTAAGCGAGGCGCGTCCGGAGCTCTCCATGCCAACTATCGTCGAGGCAGACATGCTCGCGATCGACCGTGCGTCGATCCGTGAGCCCAGCGTGCCAGGCGCAGCCACCAAGAGCGCGCTTGCGCTTGTCCTCGCCGGCGGGCGCGGAAGCCGGCTGGAGCAACTCACCGACTGGCGCGCCAAACCGGCGGTCCCGTTCGGCGGCAAGTTCAGGATCATCGATTTCGCGCTTTCGAATTGCGTCAATTCCGGTATTCGGCGCGTCGGGGTGTGCACTCAGTACAAGGCGCAGAGCCTAATCCGCCATGTGCAACGCGGCTGGAGTTTTCTCGACGGTCGTTTCGAGGAGTTCGTCGAGCTGCTGCCCGCGCAGCAACGCATCGTGCCGAGCTGGTACAAGGGGACTGCCGACGCGGTATATCAGAACATCGATATACTGCGGCGGCATGCTCCGCGCCATGTTTTGATTCTCGCCGGCGATCACGTTTACAAGATGAACTACGGAGCGATGCTGAGCGATCACATCGCCCGGGACGCGCTGATGAGCGTGGCATGCATCGACGTCCCGCTCGCCGCTGCACGCTCGCTGGGTGTGATGGCGGTCGACGACCAACGGCGTATCGTCGATTTCCAGGAGAAGCCCGATGAGCCCACACCGGATCCGGATCGGCCTGACCGCGCCCTGGCCAGCATGGGCATTTACATGTTCGACGCCCCCTTCCTGTACGCCGAGCTGTTGCGCGACGCCAACGATTCCGCTTCCACCCACGACTTCGGCAGGGACATCATTCCTTCGCTGGTCAGGCGCGGCGCGGCGGTGTACGTGCACGAATTTGCGCGTAGCTGCGTCAATATGAGCGCGGGTAAACCGTACTGGCGGGACGTGGGAACGATCGACGCCTACTGGGAGGCCAATATCGCGTTGACCGACGTCGTGCCGGAGCTGAATCTTTATGACAAAAGCTGGCCGATCTGGACCTATCAGGAACAGCTGCCGCCGGCCAAGTTCGTATACAACGAGCCTCCGCGCCGCGGTATCGCCACGAATTCGCTGGTTTCCGGCGGCTGCATCATCAGCGGCTCAACCGTGCAGCGATCGCTTCTCTTCTCCAACGTGCACGTCCACAGCTATTGCACGATCGAAGAGTCCGTCGTTCTGCCCAGTGTCGACATCGGCCGCAATGTCGTGCTCAAGCGTGCGGTGGTCGACAAGTACTGCCGGTTGCCGCCCGGCCTCACCGCCGGCGTCGATCCGGAGCAGGATCGGAAGCGTTTTCACGTAACCGAGCGCGGCATAACGCTCATCACGCCCGAGATGCTGGGACAAGACGTGCATCATTCGCGCTGACAGCGGCTGGCAGGCCCCAATCCAAGACAACGGGGGAGCGACAGGGGTGGCAAGCTGAAAGCTGTCGCGATCCGCATGGTGCATGCGCGGGAAATCCTCGATTCGCGAGGGCGGCCCACGGTCGAGGTTGACGCGATCCTCGATGACGGAAGCTTCGCTTGCGCGAGCGTGCCCTCGGGCGCTTCGACCGGCGCCGCCGAAGCCCACGAACTGCGCGATGGCGACCAGGCGCGCTACGCGGGCCTCGGCGTGCAGAAGGCGGTGGCCAACGTCAACGGCGAGATTGCGCGCGCGCTGCGCGGCACGGACGGCGCCGATCAACGAGGCCTCGACGATCGCTTGCGCGAGCTCGACGGCACACCGCGATTGCAGCGCCTCGGCGCCAACGCCACGCTCGCAGTCTCCATCGCTGTCTGCCGCGCAGCGGCTGCGTCGCGGGGCCAGGCGCTGTACGAGCGCATCGCCGATCTCGCAGAGCTGCAGCCGACATTGCCGTTACCGATGACCAACATTCTGAGCGGCGGCCTGCACGCAGGCCGCGGCATGGACGTGCAGGATTTCCTCGCCGTGCCGATGCGCGCCGCGTCGATCGACGCGGCCATCCATCTGCTTGCCAGAGTGCGCTCAGCCGCGGCCGAAGTATCGCGCGAGCGCGGCCTGCCGACGCTGCTCGCCGACGAAGGTGGCTTGAGCCCGGGATGCGAAACCGGCCGCGCGGCACTGGAGCTGATGGTCGAGTCGATCGAGCGCGCGGGCTTGATGCCGGGCGAGGACATCTGCATCGCCATCGACGTCGCCGCGACGACGCTGAAGGCAACGGACGGACACTACTGCTTGGCGCGCGAGGGCCGCGACTTGAGCAGCGGGGCGATGATCGGAATGATCGAAGCCTGGGTGCGCGACTTTCCGGTGGTATCGGTCGAGGACGGCCTCGACGAAGAGGACTGGGCCGGCTGGAAGCTCCTTACCGAACGGCTCGGCGACAAAGTGCAACTGGTAGGCGACGACCTCTTCACGACGAACGCGCAGCGCCTCGCACGCGGCATCGCTGAAGGCATTGGCAACGGCGTGCTGGTCAAAGCGAACCAGAACGGCACGCTCAGCGGCACGCTCGCCGTGATCGCGCAGGCGAAGCTTGCGGGTTACGCGACCATTGTTTCAGCGCGCTCGGGCGAAACCGAGGACGCGTTCATGTCCGACCTCGCGGCCGGCACCGCGGCGGGGCAGATCAAGATCGGCTCGCTGCGCACTTCGAATACGGTCGCGAAATACAACCAGCTGCTGCGCATCGAGGAACGATCCGGCGCATCTTTCGCCGGCGCGGCCGCGCTCGTGCCGAGGCGTGCGCGATGACCGCCGCCACCCCCGATCCGCGTCTGCGTGATTTCCTGCGCAACCAGGGTCTCGCGAAGCCCGGCGAAGAGGCGATCTGGACGCCCCTGGCCGGCGGCGTCTCCTCCGATATCTGGCGCGTCGATCTGCCCGATCGAAGCCTTTGCATCAAATGCGCGCTGCCGGAGCTCAAGGTCGCCCAGCAATGGCGAGCGCCCATCGAACGGAACGCGTACGAGTGGGCGTGGATCAATTTCGCCGCCGAACACTGCCCCGACGCCGTGCCGGCGCCGATTGCCAGCGATCCGGAGCAGGGCATTTTTGCAATGAGCTTTCTCGATCCGGAACGCTATCCCGTGTGGAAACGGTTGCTGCTCGACGGTGTCGTCCAGACGCAAACCGCCGCACGAGTCGCGGCGATCATCGCGCGCCTGCACGCGGCGAGTGCCGGCAACGCCGATGTCGCACGGCGCTTCCAGACCGACGCCATCTTCCATGCGATCCGGCTCGAACCTTATCTGCTGGCGACGGCCCTTCGTCATCCCGACCTCGAACGTCCGCTGCACGGGCTTTCCGAGCGCACCGCGCAGACGCGGATCGCGCTGGTGCATGGGGACGTGAGTCCGAAAAACATCCTGCTCGGGCCCAAGGGACCGGTATTCCTCGACGCGGAGTGTGCATGGTACGGAGATCCCGCGTTCGATGCGGCGTTCTGCCTCAACCACTTCCTGTTGAAGTGCGTGGCCAGGCCGCAGTGGTCGGCTGGATTTCTCGCCTGTTATGCCGCCTTTTCCGAAGCCTATCTCGAAGGCGTGACGTGGGAGCCGCGCGCGGAGATCGAGAGCCGCATCGCGAGCTTGCTCGCCGGGCTGTTCCTCGCGCGGATCGACGGCAAATCTCCTGTCGAATACCTCACCGACGAGCGCGACAAGCGCCTGGTGCGCGAGACCGCGCGCCCGCTGATCGCCAGACCGCCGGCGCAGCTCGCCGAAGTTTCGGCGCGCTGGCGCAGGGCGCTCGCGCTGCCGCAACCCTCGATCTGAGATGAACACGGATCCCGCGAGCACAGCTTGGAGGGGTGAACCGCAACATTCATCGGCTTGACAACGCAATCTGCAGTTGCTACGTTTTCAAGCGGCTGCAGAAGCGCGAACCGACGTTGGGTCTGATTTGTAACCGCGTGTAACAAGAGCGCGCTGCAAGGGTGTTACGACACCCTCGTCTTTCGCTTTGCCTGGAGCCCGATCCGTGCAGTGGCACGTCGTGTCTGCACGATGTAGAAGTTGTGAGGCCTTGGCCGCAGGCACGAAGGGTCGCGTGTGGCTCTAGCCAAGACGATCGGCGTTGGCGTTGACCCGGCCACCGAGACGGCGACGAAGTGGCCGTCGCTGATCGAATCCCTGCTCGCCGTCGCCGCGATCGTTGCGCTTCTTCCAGCGTTCGAGCGTCTGGCCGCCAATGACAGCGGCCGCGACCGGCGCTTCGCCGATGCCGCTGTCGCGGTCGTAGGCCTGCCCGATCCGGTCCTTCCCGGAGTGTGCGCGAGTCATGGCGCGCGCGCCGAGCCTTTGGTGCGCGATCGCCTGTGCCGGCGGTCCGAGCTGCGTTCCGGGGCAGCCTCCGCGGAAACTGTACCGCTCACCCTCGTCGACGCCTTTGCGCAGACGGGCCGAGCATTCCAGCGTCCACTCGCCGACGCGGAAAGGCGTCGCGCGGAGCTGCGTTTACAGCAGCGCGAAGGCCTGGGTAATCTGCTCGCGCTCGGCAACGCAATCGAGTCGATCGACGCCGAGATGCAGCCCTACATCGAACGCTACTCGCTCGGCGGTGCCGATGCTGCCGCGCCGCTGCCGCTCTCTTGCGCCTTCAACATGGTGAAGGCCGCCATCGCGCGCGGCGATGCGCTCGCCTTCGAGCGCGGTGACAGCGCGCCGGCCAATGCTTTGTTGCTGCTTGGCGCGGCCCTCGATGGGCATGGCGCGACGCGGGCCCTGACGGGAACAGCTCTCTTGCCAGCCTCCTCGCGCACCGCTGGCCGTGGCTGCGGCGGACTGTCTCTGGCGGATGCACTCTCCGATGCGGCGGCGCTGATGGCGGAGGCGCGCCAGGCGCAAACGCATGCGGCCAAGAACGACGCAATGCGCGCGTTGCTGCACACCGCGGGCTGGCAATGGGCAGGGTGGATGCTCGCCGGTCTCGTCCTGCTGAAGCTCTCCCGGCGACGGAACTTCGCTCTGGTCGGGGTTGCGCTGGCCCTTGCGGTGTGGGCGTCGGCAGCGTGGATTGGCGCGGTACCCTGGCCGTTTAACGTGGATCGCGCCTTCGAGCTTGCGCGGCCATCGAGTGCGCCGTTCGGGACGCCGTCGCCGTTCGTGCTGGAGCTGCTCGGCGTCGCGGGGTTCGTGCTGATTGCGTCGATAGGGTTGCAGAAGCGCCTGCCGTCGGGACCGCAGACGATCGCCTCGCGCGTGGGCTACCCGGGTCTGGTGCTGGCCACCGGCCTTGGCTGGCTGCTGTTACTCGACTTGTCGGCCAACGGCCACTTCGGCAATCGCTATCTTGCGCTTTATCACCAGGGACATTTGTGGCTCGGCATGCTGACGCTGACCGTGATGATTTTCCTGCGCCAGTCGATCGGACGCGCGCTCGGCTGGACGCTCTCGCTCGTCGATGCGCTGGCGAGCAGCATCCGACGGCGCGTCGGTTCCGTGCCCATGACTGCAGCGATCATCTTGCTGATGATCGGTCTTGTCGGAGCGGTGGGCGCGCTCCCGGCGAACCTGCCGCAGCTCACTTCGGAGATCGCGCGGTTGTGGCTCATCGTGGGCGCTTCCTGGTTCTTCTTCCTTCGCGGCGACCCGCTGACGGAGAGACTGGCCCGCAGCGGCAGCTCGCTCGCCTCGCTCGCGCGTTACGTTTGGCCGTTGCTGTGCGTGGTCCTGGTACTGATCGGCGTCCAATTGATCACCCGCGACATGGGTCCGCTGCTCATCGCCTGCTATGGCGCCGGCGCATTTGTCGCCGCTTCGATCGCAATGTGGTGGCACCAGCGCAGCGGCGCCTACCGCGCGGCCTTTGCGCTTTCGCTCTCGCTGTTCTCGATCTGGATCTTCGGGATCACGCTGGCGCTGTTCGAGCTCGGCGCGCTCGACGACGTCACCGCGGGTCGGCTCGAGAATCTTGCCGCGCCGCTGGCATCGGCCAACGATCAGCTCGCGCTCGTGACCTGGTTCCAGCGGGCAGCGCCGCCAGCGGGCTTCGGGCTCGGCGCGGTTCCCTGGTGCGGTCATGCGGGTGGTGCCGGCTGCGCGGGCGTACCGGCGCAGATCCAGAGCGATTACACCTTGACGGCGCTGGTGGGGGCGTTCGGCTGGACCGCGGCGTGGGCCGTTGTGATCGGCGCTGCGATCTGGCTGCACCGGCTGATTCGCCACCATGGGCGCGTGACGCGCGGCGAGCCGCGCCTGGTCGCAGCGTCCGACCGCGTCGTCAACGACGACCAGGCGCTGCTTTCCTGGTTCGGTGTCGCGTGGGTGGTGCTCGCGCTTTGCCAGCTTGCGGTGACGGTGGCGGGCAATCTCGCCGTATTGCCGCTCACCGGCGTGACCTTTCCCTTCATGAGCTTCGGCATGACTTCGCTGCTCGTGAACATGGCGCTCCTCGGCCTCGTCATCAACATCAACGTGCCGGCGCGGACGGCACATGTCTGAACGACGCCGCACGACGCTGCTCGAGTTCGCGATTGCGGCGAGCGCCGCGGTCGTGCCGGTGCTGCTCCTGGTGCTGCTCGCGGTCGGCATGGTCCGGCCGCTCGATCCGGCGGGCCCGGCCGCGCGCAACGGCGATCGCCACGTCAGCGTGCGTATGGTCGCCGCGCTGAAGACCTTCGAGCGCGCCATCGTGCGCCGCGACGCGGTGACCGCGGGTCCGCCCTCGGTGCTCCTGCTGCTCGACCGTGTGCCGCAGTGTCGCGCCGCCTGGGACGGGCACGGCAGAGTGCTGGACCGCATTCGCGCCGCGTTCGCGGGGACCGGCGCTGCGCCGCCATCCCCGGCACAGCGGCTGGCCGCGCAACTCGCCGATCTCGACGACGAATTGTTGCGCTTCAGCACAGGTGCCAATCGGCGGGTAAGCGGAGCCGTGGGCTTCGATGCGCTACGCTGGTTCGAAGCGGTCGGCGAGGCGTTGCGGCTGCCGGTCGAGGCACCCGATTATCCCGGGCGCAAGTTCACCGTGCAGTGCGCGGATATCGCCGCCGCCGCGGCGATGCTCGCGCGCTCGAACGGCCGCATGCTGAGCGTGCTGTCCTGGCGCGGGACCGAGGTGCAGCGGGTGATTTCGCGTTGGCGCCCCGAGCAGTTCGTTGAAATCTCCGCGCGGCAGGTCGCACGCGCGAACCCGTGGCGCGGCTTGCCCGGCTGCATCTTCATGGGCAACTCCGTGCCGGGCGCCGACGTACCCGTGCCGACACATTTCGTGAGCGGATGGCGTGCGCCAGAGGCAGCGCTGTGCACGCGCTCGGAGATGTTCGACGTCGCCGAAGATCCGGGCCAGGCGGCTCCGCCCACGCGCATCGCGGGCGAGCCGACGCTGGATCTTCCGGTCGACGACGAGCGCTGGAAAGTACCGCCTTCGCTCGAGGTCATGTTGCACTCGCTTTCGACGCTGCGCCGGCCGTCGGGCTCGCTGTATCGCCTGTACACCGACGCGCCGGCAGTTCTGGAGGACACGCCCACGGGATATCGTTACGGGCCGAACCGCATCGATGTCGGCGGCGCGCCCATCGATGTCGGCTTCTCCATCGACCTCACGATCGAGCCATCGGTGCAGGAGCTCGCGCAGAAAACGGTGGCCTGCTATACCGGCCGCCAGGATGTGTGCCGTGCGCTCGGAATTTCGCGGGCCGAGGACGCGGGGCGCGCGCTCGGCCACCGCATGCTCGAACGGGCGGTCGTGCGCATGGCCGCGGTGGCGGTGATCGACGTGGCCAGCGGACGCATCGAGGCGCTGGCGGGTGCGCTCTCGCCCTGCACGCGGCAGGAGTACGACGGGCCCGGCCGCGGAGCGGGATGCGACAAACGCCTTCCCTATGTACCTCGCTATCGCCCTGATGCGCTGCTCAACGCCGCCGTCTTCCACGACGCGATGCCCGCGTCGGTCATCAAGCCGATCATGGCCGAAGCGTTTCTCACCGACCCGGACGTGGGTGCACGCTGGCTCGCGGGCGAGCGCGCGGCGATGCGCACCGCCGGGATACCGAGCGCCGACAGCTTGCGTGGACAGCTCGCGCGGTCGAGTTCCGGCCGCTTTCTCGATCGCATGTTCTGTGCCGATCAGGGATTCATTCATTGTGAGCGCCCGTGGCGAATTCAGGCGATGGCGGCGGCATTCGGATGGAACGGCGGCTGCGCGACGCCGCGAGAAGATTGCGGCAAGCGCGACCTGTTGTTCGGTCGCGCCGTCGACGTGGAAGCCGAATCCGGGGGCGTCGCGCCGCTCGCCACGCTGGTTCCTTATGGGCGGCTCCTCGCCGAGCCGCTTGGCGGCACGTTCGATGCGCCCTTTCGGTTGCGATCCGCTACCGCGCTCGACAGCGGCAAGCTGCGCGCCTGCGCGGCGGGTGCGGACGGGCAGCGGGCGAGCAGAGACGACTGGGAGAAATGCCGCGGCGGCAGCGTCGTGGACGTCGTCGCCGAGGGTTGGGGACAAGGACACGCGCGCGCCAGCGCGCTCGGTGTGGCGGGTATGATGGCTGCGCTTGCCGGTGCAGCCAATGGACAGCTCGAGCTGCGCCAGCCGCACCTCGTACGCGGCTTGCACGGCGTCGGCACGCAAGGTTCGAGCTCGCTCGAATCGGCGGTGAGCCGTTTCGGCTTGGCCGAGGCGGAGCCTACGCGCTTGTCGCGCGATGCCGCCGAAGTTATCCTGAGCGGACTTTCATACGGTCATCGTGCGGGCACGTCGCGGCTCGCCTGCGAGCAGGTGTTCGACGCGCGTAGCTGCAAGGACATCGACTGGATCGCCGGCAAGACCGGCACGCCCACGTTTCCGAACGACGACCGTTCGCTCGATGAGCTTTGGCGGCTGTGCGGGCGAGGCGCCGCCAGGACCCGCGCCGAACAGGCCGCGTGCGGGCCGCTGCGCCCGTACAAATGGTACGTCGCGGCGTATCGCACCGAGCGCGGCGATCCGCACTGGACGAAGGTCGTCGGCGTGCTCACCGAACGCAACTGGATTCGCGATACCGGGCGCATCCACGGTGCCGGGGATCATGGCCCCAACCCCGCCGCAGAGATCGCGATGCAGGTCGCAGGACGCCACGCCGGTTTCCTGACAGGATACGTGCAATGAGTCGCGGCCTTGCTGGGGAGTCGGCGATGCGTGAAGCGCAGGCCCGGACACGAAAAGTCGAGGCGCCGCTCGTGTGGACCTTCGATGGACCCTTCGTCACCTGTCTGCATGACATGGAGGACACGCTCCGGCGCGCGATCGTCCAGGTTGGCGACGTGTCGCGGATCGCGCTTATGATCGAGCTCTCCCTGCCTGCATTGCGCGCGCGAGTGGAAGCTGGCGATGCGATTCAGCCGGCATGGGGACGTTTCCTCGACGCGCTCACCTGGCGTTACGGGCTGCCCGCCGCGCCGCGAGTCCGTCACCTCAAGACATCGGGCCCGCTGGCCACGTTGGTGATCGCATACCGGAGCTGAAGCATGTCACTCAAGAACTGGATCCTGCAGAAGATGAGCGGGCTTGGCACGCGCGCGGATCTGCCGCGGAGCCCGGTGCTGCGCGCCGGCGCCGTCGCGTCGCCCGCCGTGATCCGCCACGCGAGTCGCGCGAGCCACGGCACTGCGCCAGGCGCAGCGGCGCCCGCCGCGCCGGACCTCGGACCCTACGCGCCGCTGATCTCTGCCATTCGCGAGGAGCTCGAGCATTTCGTCGTGAGCTACCTCAGGTTGCACCTTGCGATCGCCGAGCGCGACCGTTATCTGCTCACCTCGATCGACGTGCGCGCAACGGGGTCGGACGATGCCGCAGAGCTGTTGCGACGGTTTATCCGGGAGTTCAGGCCGGAGCAGATCAAGCATTACCTCGCGAAGGAAATCATCGGAGGGCTACCCAACGCGAGTGCGATCGACTTGTCGCAATTCGCGGGGCTCAATGCCCGGCGTGGCGACGACGATGTGGAAGACGATGACAGCTACAGCGAGCTGCTGGCGGAACTGCGCAGCGCGAAGCCCACCCCCGGTGTGCGACCGTACGAGGTGAGCCTCATCGGCCGCTGGTCCGAGGTCGGGTCCGCCGCGCGGGTCTCTTCGCGATCCGATACCCCGCTTACGCCGCTCGCCGGACGCAGTGCCGAGTTGGCCATCGACGATGCCGGGGGTAGCCGCCACGTCGTGCTGCAATCGGTGGTCCCGGGCCGCCGTTATGCGATAGGCAAGGGCGAGGGCTGCGACATCGTGGTCAACGGCGTCTACGCGAGCCGGCGGCACTGCGAGATCTGGCTCGACCACGGCGCGTGGTGGGTAACCGACGCGGGTTCGACCAACGGTGTCCGAGTGGAGCGCGGGGCGAGCGTGCTGGGGCGCAGCGTCTCACGCGCGAACGCTGCGGGCGAGGTCGCCGTGGTCGAGGTCACGCCAGGCGCCCGCATCGTGCTTTCGGCGCATGCCGAAGGCAGCGCGGCCGATTACCCGCGACTGATGGTCGACGCCGGACGCGATGCGCCGGCGTTCGCGACACCGATCGCCCCGGCCGTGGCCGCGCCGGCGACGCCTTCCACGCCGATCGTTGCCGCGCGATCACGGGCGAGCGGATTGACGATCGCGGCGCGCATGGCCTCGGGCGTGCGGACGATCGAGCTTCGCGCCGCCGAGCTGCCGTTCTCGGTCGGTCGCTCGCGCAGCCAGGCGCTGGTGATCGACTGGGCGCACGAGGGCGTGTCGGGGCATCACATCGACATCGTCGAGATCGATGAAGCGGGTGTTACCGTCGTGGTTCATGGCGACAACGGCGTCACCGTGGCCGGCGCATCGTATCCGCCCGGCGCACGCTTGCGCTGGAAGGCCGGAGAATCGATGGCGCTGGGCCGGATCATTGGCCACGAGCCGGAATGCCGACTGACTCTATCGAGGCCCGCGTGATCGTGATGGCCGCGGCGAGCCTCGAGCAACTCATCGGCGTGCACTGATGAATCTCGTCACGCCTTATGAACCTGCGTCCTCGCAGCGCGATCAGTCGCCGCGTGACGGCGCGACCACCAGCCACCACGCCGTACGCGAAACGCACTGGATCCGCCTCGAGATGGCGGCGGCGAGCGCCCGCGGCAGGCGGCGGGAGGTCAATGAGGACTGGCACAGCGCGTTCAACGGGTCCGCACCGCTCTTCGTCGTCGCCGACGGCGTGGGTGGCGGCGCGATGGCAGCGCGGGCAAGCCGCGAATTGGTGTCCCGCTTGCACGCTGCGCTGGACGGCCGCCGCATCGATGCGCCGGCGATCCGCGACGCGCTGCTCCGTGCCGACCGCGAAGTCGGCCGGAGCATCTCCAACGTTACCGGAGCCTCCGGTGCAGCGACTGTCGCGTTGTGCGCGGGGACGGGCGCGCTGCTGTCGAGATGGCTTATCGCCTGGGTGGGCGATTGCCGCGTCTATCGCCTGGGCACCGGGCCGGACAAGCCCGCGCAAGCGTTGACCGTCGACGACACCTATCGGCACCTGGGCGAAACGCCGCCGCCCGGCGGGTCGTACGATGATCCTGCGCGCATGGTCGGCAACGGCGCCGTTTCGGAGCCGAATGTCGAGCGGGTCGCTCTGCATCGCGGCGAGATGCTCGTCATTTGCAGCGATGGCGTGCACAAGCACGTCGAGCCGCAGGAGTTGAGTCGCTTGCTGCACGGACCCGAGCCGTTGGTGCGCCGCTGCGGCAGGCTTCTTGCACTTGCACGTGCGCGCGGCAGCAAGGATGATGCGACTGTTCTCGTCGTGCGCCGCGAGCCGCGGCAGACACGCCTCGCCGGTCTCGTCGCCGCGGGCGTGCTCCTCGCGGCACTCATCGTGACGCTGATGGTGGTGTTGCCATGACTCCCGAGCAGATCGATCGCGTATTCGGCCGTGGTCGCCTGAAGATGGTGACGGGCGAGCACGTCGAGGTGTTCCGCGAAGCGGTCGCGCCCGGCGAGCGGCGCCGTTACACCAAGCGCTTCCTGAACACGCGCGAGGGCGACTTCGGGCAATGGACCGAGCGCGAGTGGCGGATCCTCGCCCGGTTGATCGGCCACGGTATCGCCTGCGTCCCGGACGTCGTGCAATTCGATCGAGGACGGCTCGGCGGCACGCAGCTTGTACAGACCTACGATGCGGGCGTTACCGTCGACCAGTGGGCCACGTTGCTGCCCGTGACTCGCGACGGCCGCGTGCACCGTCACGTGTTCGAGGATTGTGCGCACTGGTGGGCGCTCGCGCATCACTGCCTGCTGGCGCTGAATGTAATCCACCCGCTCGAGCTCGTGCACCTCGATATCAAGGGCGACAACGTCTGCATTCCGTACGCGCCCGCGAGCTTCGATCCGGATTCCTCCGACCTGAGGCTGCGTCCGGTGTTTGCGCAGCTCGCGTTGATCGACTTCGCGTTCGCGCTCGTTTCGCGCGAGAGTCTCACGATTCCGCTGCCGCTCGGGTGGCAAAAGGAATACGACTATCAGTCGCCGCGCCTGCTCGCCGCGCTCGAAGCGGGACGCAACGGCGAGCTGCAACTCACGCGGGAGCTCGACTGGCGCTGCGACATGTACAGCCTCGCGGCGATGCTCAAGCGTCACCTGCCGGACGAGAGCCTCGTGCTGCAGCCCGCGCGCGCGGCGGGATGGACCACCGAACGCTACGATGCTGCCAAGGCTTTCATCCTGCGTATCCGCGATTGCCATGACAGCGAGCTTCCGGCACAACTAACTCATGCGGCGCTGCTCGAGCAGAGCGGTGCAAGGCTCTCCGAGCCCGAGCTTGCGCTGTCGCTCGAACGCGGCTGGACGCTCGCGCGCGAGGCGAGCGTGTCGGCGGCGTCGGCCTCGCCGCTCACGCCGGTCACGCGTCTGGCGCCGGTGACGCTCCTTGCTCCGCCGGTCCATGTCACCCGTTCCGGGCGAATTACCGCAGTAACGGTCGTAGCGGATACCGAACATTCGCGGACAGCGGCAAAGGACGCTATGGCGGGGGCGCCGCATGCGGCTCAACCGCAACGGGCGCGCCATACGCGCGGCCCCGTCGCGGTCGCTGCAGTGATCGCGACTTGGGCTGTGGCTGCAGCGGTGTGGTATCTGGGCGATCGCGCACGACCAATCGGGACCGAGATACAAGCGCTTGCCGAGCCGATGCACGCCTTCGCGAATCAGGCCGCGGACGCGATACGTCGACTCGTCCCTCAGGGCGAAGAAGCGCAAAGAAGCGATGCTGTCGCCGGCCAAACTGCTGCGCCGCTTACGGCGAGGGGCGACGACTCGCCCGCGCGACGTCCACCAACCGCACAAGCGGAGTTCCACGAATCCACCCCGCCAGCGCCGCCGCCGGTCGCGGGCCCTGCGCCCAGCGAGCTTTCCAGCGCAAGCACGTCGTCGCCGCGGCAGCCCGCGGCTGCGGTCATTTCCTCAACTGCGAACGCGGCGGACGCACCGTCGGTGCCGTCGAGTCAGGCACTGCGCGAAGGATCTTCGGCCGTGCTACCGCAGCAACGCATCGTGCAGGCAGGCGGGTCGGCACCGGCGATCGGCAAAAAATCATCGCTTCCCGCGCCGGTAAAGCAGGCGAGTACACCATCGCGAGCATCTACGAAGCTGGCCCGGGCATCATCGGCCAAGGCGCCGACCGCGTGGCACGCAGCGCAGAGCTCGTCGACGCAGGCGCGCCGGGCGCATGCGTCGTGGGCAAGCCTGGAGCCGCCCGCCTGGTTGCGCGGAGGCCCCGGCCCCGGTGCGCCGCCCCGCGCGAAGAGACACGAAACGGGCGCCGCGCTTGTCGCGTCGTCGACCGAACCGGTGTCGGCAGAATCACCGCCAGTCGCAGCAACCGCTCCGCGCTCCGAGCTCACGCAGACCAATCCGCAGCCGGCGCAAGTTGTGGCCGCGGCTCCTCCTGCCGACCCGCCGCGCGCGCAGGCCGGTGCGTCGGCAATCCCGGTACGACCTCCGGATGCGGCCTCGACAGCGGGCGACGAGCGGGGTGCCCCACCGGCAGCAGCGGCTAAGCAGACATCGCGCGGCTCGCCATCTGCAGCGCCCGTCGAGGACCGTAGCGAGGCCTTGAAATTCGCGCTGGCTCAGCCGCCAACCGCGCCCGAGCCGCGCGTCCGTACAGCCGATCAGAACACGCAAGAGGACCTCGCCGCGCAAGGGCGCCGAACCCTCCTGGATACCGTTCCACGCATCGCCAGGCAATCGGAGCTGGAAGTAGCACGCGTGCTGTCGATAGCCGCGAGCGCCTACCAGCCGATGCAGGACAGAGCCGTCGCCGACGCGGCGCGCTTGAACCGGATTCCTGACGACGCATGGCTGCGTGCACGCGCGACGGCGCCCGGCGAAGCACGCCGCCTCACCGATCAGGCGCGCGCGGCGTTTGCTTCGCGGCGCAATGTTCTCGAGGCGTTCGACCTCCAGTTGCGGGCATTCGGCGCGAATCCGCGGGATCCGGACGTCGCCAGCTACCTCGCGTTCCTCTATCTGAAGCTCAGTCCGCCTCAGCCCGACATGGCGCGTCAGGTCGCGTTGGTCGCGCTCGCCACGCGCGGTTCGCAGGGGTATGCGACGCGAATGGACGATTGGAACACCTTCGCCGTTGCGAGTGCGCTCAGCGGACGCGAGGTGGACGCAAGAAACGCCCTGTTCGTGACGCTGGCCGTCTCAGGCAGCGTGGAGCGAACCTGCCTGTCAGCATTGCACGCGCTCGCGAACCACGGAGACCGGTTGCGGGGACCCGTCGAGGCGGTGCTCTACCGTGTCCGCGCGCAGGGCCGCGGGAATGACTCCCCGGCGTGTGCTTGGCCACCGAATGGGTTGGCGCTGTCGCGGCTCCCTTAGCCAACCCGCACTCGTTGATCTACGCCAAACTGCGCAAGTAAAGGAGCACAGCGTTTTTCCATATCCACGCAAACCGAGGAGAGTCAAATGAGCAGCATCAGCAGCAGGGCGTGCGCGCGAATCGTCGTCGCAATCGCGCTCGGCGCGTTTGCGATGGGCACCGCACTGGCGCAGCAGCCGGCGTCGACCTGGCAGCAGATCAAGCAGCGCGGGGAGCTGCGCATCGGCGTGACGCCCGGCGAACCGTGGTACTTCAAAGATCCCGCGACCGGTCAATGGAGCGGCATCGGATACCGCATGGGCCAGCAAATCGCCAAGGATCTCGGCGTCAAGCTCGTGCCGGTCGAAACGACATGGGGCAATTCGGTCGCGGCCATCCAGGCAAACCAGATCGACGTCATGTTCGTTCTCGACGCGACCGACGAGCGGAAGAAGGCGGTCGATTTTCCCGACGCGCCGTTTTTCTGGTATGCGCAGGGCGTGTTGGTGCGGGAGGGCCTGCCAGCCAGCAACTGGTCCGATCTCGATCGCGACAATGTCAAGATCGCCGTAACCTTGGGCACTGCGCCCGATCGCGATATCACCAAGCGGCTCACCAAGGCCAAGATCGAGCGCTTTCAGAACATGGACGAAGCCATCGCCGCGTTCTATTCAGGACGGGTCGACGCCGCCGCGTTCTACCACCCGGCGTTGGTCATGCAGCAGGCGCGCGTCAAGAAGGGATCGGTTGTCATACCACAGCCAGTGGTGGCACTGGCCACCAGCGCCGGCATCCGGCGCGAAGACGACAAGACCTTTCGCGACTTCCTCGACAAGGAATTCGACAAGTACTACAAGAGCGGCGAGACGCAGAAGTTCTACGAAGAGTTCCTGGCGTTCCGGAACATCGACGCGAAGAAGGCGCCGCCGATCATCAAGGAGCAATGGAAGTAGGCGAACCCGAGGCTAGACGCGGGCTTCGGCGCGTGAGCCGCCGGTCCGGATCGGCAGCGTCGAGCGCGGCTCGATCAACGCGAGCGTAGGAAGCGGCGATGCAATACCAGTGGGACTTCGCCGCGGTCTGGAAGCACTTCGACATGCTCATCGTCGGGCTGATCGGCACGGTCGAGCTCGCGCTGGTCTCGATCGTGTTGGGCGTGATCGTCGGCTTCGTGGTCGCGCTGATGCGGCTATCGCATCGCCGTGCGCTGCGCACACCCGCAACCGCGTTCGTGGAGTTCTATCGGAATACGCCGCCGATCGTCCATTTCTTCTGGTTCTTCTATGCGCTTCCGATCGTGATCGGCGTCTCGTTCGAGCCGTTCACCGCCGCAGTGCTCGCGTTGTCGACGCAGTCCGGTGCGTTCTACGCCGAAGTATTTCGCGGCGGAATCGTGTCGATCGAGCGCGGCCAGTGGGAAGGCGCCAAGGCGCTCGGCATGAATTATCGCGCTGTGCTGCGCCGCGTAATCCTGCCGCAGGCGTTGCGGCGGATGGTGGCGCCCTTCGTCGATCGCTCCTTCGAGCTGACCAAGACCACCGCGCTGGCGTCGTCGCTCGCCTATGCCGAGTTGCTCTACCAGGCGATGCAGGTGAACAGCATCACGTACCGGCCGATGGAGGTTTACACGACCATCGCCATCATGTACTTCATCGTGCTGTTCGCAGCCAGCAACCTGATGCGTCTGGCCGAGTATCGACTCTCACGTGTAGGTTGAAGGGGACGCCGATGGAATATACGTGGGATTTCAAGATCGTTCTCGACAGTTTCCCGCTCTTGCTGCGCGGGCTGGTGGTTACGATCGAGCTATGGATCCTGGCCTTTGCGATTGGTCTTTCCCTCGGGTTCGCGGTCAGCCTCGCCCGCGTGTCGAGCCGGGGCTGGCTCAATGGACCGGCGATCGGATATGTAGAGATATTCCGCAATACTCCGGTGCTGGTACAGCTCATCTGGTTCTACTACGCTTTTCCGATTGTCCTCGGTGCGCAGCTTTCGCCCTTCACGGCCGCTGCGCTGAGCCTCACGTTGAATACGTCGGCCTATTGCGCGGAGATCTTCCGTGGGGGCATCGTGTCGATCGCGCGCGGTCAATGGGAAGGTGCCAAGGCGATCGGCATGACGCGGGCGATGACGATGCGGCGCGTGATTCTTCCTCAGGTCTTGAAGCGCATGCTGCCCGCGTTCACCAACCGGGGCATCGAACTGGCCAAGGTGACGTCGCTCGCGTCGTTGCTGGCCGTGAATGAGCTCATGTATCAGGGCCGACTCCTAAGCTCGACCTACTATAGGCCGCTGGAGATCTTGACGGTTGTTGCTCTGGTGTACTTCGTGCTGATCTATCCCGGTAGCTACCTGTCGGCCCGCCTTGAACGCCGCCTTGCGGCGCGCGATTGATGTCGAGCGAAATCCGATGAGCGATACCGTCATCCGCATCCGCAACCTGCACAAGCGCTTTGGCGACCTGCACGTAGTCAAAGGCGTCGACCTCGAGGTGAAGCGGGGCGAGCGCATCGCTATCATCGGTGCGAGTGGATCGGGCAAGAGCACGATCCTGCGCTGCTTGAATTTCATGGAGATGCCGAGCGACGGGACCATCGAGCTCGATGGCAAGGTGCTCGGCACAGAAAATCGGGCGAACGATGGTGGCGCAGCGCGGACCTACTCCGAGAGTGAACTATGCGAGGTGCGCACGCGAGTGGGCATGGTGTTCCAACAGTTCAACCTGTTCCCACATATGACCGTCCTCGAGAACGTCATGGAGGGATTGATCACGGTGAAGCGCACGCCAAAGGCGGCGGCGCGCTCGCGTGCCACCCAACAGCTGGCGAAGGTGGGGTTGCAGGACAAGCTCGATTCGTATCCGGGGAAGCTTTCCGGCGGACAGCAACAACGGGTTGCGATCGCACGCGCGCTGGCGATGGACCCGGAAGTGCTGTTGTTTGACGAGCCGACCTCGTCGCTCGATCCGGAGCTGGTGGGCGAGGTCCTGCGCGTGATCCACGCGCTGGCCGAGGAAGGACGGACGATGCTCCTGGTCACGCACGAGCTCGGTTTCGCGTATCACTTCGCCGATCGCGTCGTGTTCATCGCGGACGGCATCGTTTATGAAACCGGCACCGCGGACGATGTCCTCAAGCATCCGCAGAAGGAGCGTACGCAGGCGTTCCTGGCGCGCTTTACGGAGCGTGCGTTCTAGGTCGAGAGGGATACGACCTTGCCCTTTTTCAACGAAGCGCCTGCGCGATGAAGATCATCGGCGTGAAGGTGCTCGAGTTCCGCCGTCGCCTTGATGGCCGGTCGTGGAATCCGGCGTTTCGCTGGCACGAGCGGCGGGCGCCGCTGCTGGTTCTCGAAACCGACAGCGGCTTGAGCGGGGTTGGTGAGGCGTGGTCGCAGCAACCGCGGATCGCGTTTGTGCTCGATTATCTGACACACCATTGCGCACCGGCATTGCTCGGGCGAGATCCCCTGCTGCCGATGCCGATCTCATCGCAGCTCGAATCGATAGCGGCGGCAGCGCCGGAACCCTGGGTAGCTGCAGCGGCGGCCAGTGCGATCGATATCGCGCTGTGGGACCTCGCAGCGCAAGCGGCGGGGCAGCCCCTGTGGCGCGCGCTGGGCGGCAGCACCGGCCGCGCGGCGGTCTATGCGAGCGGCGGACTGTACCGCGACGGTGCAAGCTTGAAGGATCTTGCGCACGAATTCGAAGCGCATGTGGATCAAGGATTCACGGCGGTCAAGATGAAGCTCGGTGCATTGCCGCTCGAAGCCGATCTCGAGCGCGCACGCACGGTGCGCGATGCGGTAGGTGACGAGGTAACCTTGTGGGTCGACGCGGTCAACCAGCTCACCCGGGCCAGTGCGCCGGCTTGGTGCGCAGCACTGGCGCGCGTCGGCGTTGCTGCCGTGCAAGCGCCGCTGTCGTTCGACGACATCTCCGGCATGGCAGACATCAACGCTTCGTTGCTGCCGGTCATCGCCACCGAGGCGGAGCATCGAGAAGAAGCATTTCGGGCGCTGGTCGAAGCCAAGGCGGTGACCTACCTGCAATATTGCATAGGCCTTTGCGGTGGACTCAGCGGGGCGATGCGCATCGATGCGCTCGCTGCGACGCACGCGGTGAATAGTACGCCGCAGTGCTTCTCCACGGCCGTCCTGCAGGCGGCCAGCCTCCACCTTGGCGCGGCGCGCGAGAACGTTATCGCGGTGGAATTCCACCGCTTTCACGATCATCTCGCGGCAGCGTTGCCTGCAGCGATGAGAAACGTCAAGGCGGGCTTCGTCCATCTCGACGATGCGCCGGGTCTCGGGGTGCCGCCTCCGACCCTCGGCGAACAGCCTGGCGGTGGCGAGGTACGCCTGCATCGGCATGTCGCACTTCACGATCAAGCGAGTAATGCATGAATCCAGCCACGACTTCCTCGCAATCCAGCGCACAGGGTTACGTTGACGACCCCCGGAACGACGAGGTCCTGGTTTACGTCGATGGCGAATTCGTGCCCCGGATCCGGGCGGTGGTATCGGTGTTCGACAGCGGCTTCGTGCTTGGCGACGGCGTCTGGGAAGGCTTGCGCCTCGTGAACGGGACGCTGGTCGCGCTCGACCAACACATGGAGCGGCTCTACGAAGGCGCGAGCGCGATCGCGCTTGACATCGGCATGACGCGCGAAGCTTTGGTCGCAGCGATCCGATCGACGCTAGACCGCAACGGCATGGTCGACGGCGCGCACATCCGCGTGATGGTGACGCGCGGCCGCAAGAAAACCCCAAACCAGGATCCGCGCTTCGCGGTGGGCCGCGCCACGATCGTCATCGTCGCCGAGTACAAGAAGCCCAATCCGCAAACGAAGGCAGCAGGACTCTCGCTATTCACGTCGACCTTCCGCTGCAGTGGGCCGGACGTCTTCGACCTGCGCCTCAACTCGCACAGCCGGCTCAACCTCATACAGGCGCTGATCCAGGCGATTAACGCAGGCGCGGATGAAGCGCTGATGCTCGACCCGCATGGTTTCGTCGCGAGCTGCAACTCCACCAACTTCTTCATCGTGCGCGGCGACGAGCTGTGGACCTCGACCGGCCGCTATAACTTCAGGGGCATCACGCGCCGCAAGATTACGGAGCTCTATCGAGCGCACGGCGGCATCGTGCGCGAAATCGACTTCACGCTCGCGGAGGTCTACAGCGCTAACGAAGCGTTTATCACCGGAACGCTTGGCGGCGTCACGCCGGTGACTCGCGTCGACGGCCGGACGATCGCCACCGGCGAACCGGGTCCGGTGACGCGTCGTGTCAGCGAATGGTACCAGGAGGCCATCGCCAAGGGCTGATGCCGCGACACGATTCGTACATCTGTAGCGGTCGTTTTCGTCAATTCCGCTAGCGGGTGGAGACGTTACTCACCGCAGGGCTTGACTATAGCGGCTTCGGCTTTTACTTCATTCGGCGTAGCAGCGCGCTTCCGCAGATCAGGCAGGCGGTGCCGAAGACCAAGAATCCGGTCCGGTAGCTGTCGGTGACGGCAGCTAACAGCGCGAACAGGGGCGGTCCGGAGACGACGCCGGCGAAGGTGATGAAGCCCGACGCTCCGGTGATGGCGCCCGCTTGGCCCAAAGGGGCGCGGCGCGCGATTTCGGACAACTGCACACCGTTCCAGCCGATCGCCGTTGCGCCAAAGCATGCCGCGACCGCCAGCAAAGCTGCGAGCGGCCAAGCCGCGCTGAAGCCCACCGCCGCGAATGCGCACCCCGCGGAGGCAATACCGATCACGCCGAGCAGGCGCCGCGGTGGGAGCCAGTGATCGGCGACCGCACCCCAAGCGATCCGGCCGATGATCCCGCCCACGTTCGCGGTCGTCAGCGCCAACCCCGCGGTAATGAGCGAGTGGCCAAGCGCCTCGGTCAAATACACCACGAGGAAGCTCATCAAGCACATTTGCATCGCGGCGTACACGAAGCCCACGATCGAGAGCTCGACGAGCGCAGGGTGCTGTACGACCGTGCGCAAAGGCGCCACCAAGGCGGCAATCGAAAAAGGGCGCTCCGCGCTGCTGACATCGAGTCGCCGTCGCGTGGATTGAGCTAGCGCTGCGATTCCCGCGCCGCTAGCCGCTACAACCAGCAGCGCGGGACGCCACCCTATCGCCAGCGCAAGCGGGGGCAATGCCGCGCCGGCCAACGCCGCGCCGCCCGGAACGCCCGTCTGCTTGATCGAGAAGACAAGCGCCATGCGCCCCGGCGGGGCGGTACGCGCGAGCACTTCGGAGGAGGCGGGTGTTATCGCCCCATATCCGAGGCCGATCACTATTGGCGCAACAGCCAACAGCAGGACTGCCGACGGCGGCAGCAACGCGACGAACGCAATACCGGCAGCACAGATCAACACGCATAGCTGCGAGACCCGGATTGCGCCATGGCGCGCGATGAAGTGCCCGGACGCGAGGCTTGCGGTCATCGAGCCGACGTAGAGCAGGCCGACAAAGACCCCGACGAGCTTCGCGGGGACACCAAAGTCGCGGGCGATCTCCGGGGCCAGCACCGCAGTCGCGGTGCTGGTCAGGGAGGTGAACACCTGAATGGCGAGCGTTGCCGCGAGCGCGATCGCCGCGGTATACGCAGATCGTTGTGGCGCGAGCATCATCACACTGTCTCGTCCGCGAGGGCGCGCTTCGGCACCCAATGGCGATGGCTTTGCATCAGCAGATGAGGCGCGACTCCGGGGCCATGGTTTACGAGAATCTCTTGCTCGCTTCGCTTGGCGAGCCGCGTCCGCCCTGATCGAGTGCCGAGCGCTTACCCCGTTGGCAACTCCGACGTGGCGTTTATTGCCCGATCAGTTCGGCGTCACGCATGGAACAATGTGCCGGCTGTGGCGACGGTAAATGCGAAAATCAGCGTCGGTCGTGAGGATGATGGGATCGGGGAGCATTTCGGTCATACGCACAAGGCAGGCGTCGGCGAGGCTCATGGGCACGTCGGTGTACTTCTGCATGAGCTTCAGCACGGGCTCCAGGTCCTTCGCCAGCTCGAAGGCAACGAGCAGGGAACCGCGGCGAAGGAGCGTACTCAGACTTGGCGTGCCGCGCGCTCCGAGCAGGTGGAAAGCCTCTGACAAAGCCGCTTCGCACGTGGTCCAGAGGGGAGCATGCTGCGATGCCTCCGTGACAGCCCATCGGTGGTGCCTATCGCGGCGGCTGAGCAGCGCCACCACGAAACCGGCGTCAACGAGGACGTTTCCGGCCATAGCCGGTAGAGCGTAAGTAGCGCTTCTTTTGCGCGCTCAGATCGGCCGGCAGGCCGTCCACCGATCCGATGAGATCTGCGATGGCGTCGAGCGCTGCCGGCTGGCGCCGTTCCGGTCCGGTTGCAAGCTGCAGTCGTTCGCGAACGACATCGGACTTCGAGATCCTGCGTCCACGCGATTCCGCCTCGATGTCTGCGACAAGTGGCTCCGGCAAGCGTACGGTAAGTGTCTTCATAGACCCATTGTATTACGTCTATGTCAGACGTGCAAGACAGACCGGTGAACCGGCAATGATCTCCGATCCCGAATCCCGGCGCGTGGCACTTATTCGGCTTGAACCGTAGCAAGCACCAAGCCCTGACGAGGACCTCCGACGCGTCGCAGCGTGGCTGTGGCGCATGCACCAGCCCCCAGTGGTTCGTGGAAGCAGCGAACTTTGTCCACCGTCATTGTGCGGACGGGCGACAGAGGTGGGAGAGATACTATCACTGCAAGGCGGGCAAAATGGTGCTGTTGAGTGGACTCGAACCACCGACCTACTGATTACGAATCAGTTGCTCTACCAGCTGAGCTACAACAGCCCTGAATGACCATCGGCAAGCCTGCGGGCCGGCCGCTGCAGTAAACTAGAAATTATACCGAGCGGCGCGTCCCCGCGCCAGTCGCGCCCCACGAAAAACGGCGGTGTCAAATGCACTCGCGACTCTCTTGACCTTCACATGACCGATACGCGCCAGCTGTTCGGATTCCATGCCGTCATCGCTCGATTGCGCGCGCAGCCGCAAAGCGTGCGGAGCCTCTACGTCGGCAACGCGCGCCACGATCGTCGCATGCGCGAGTTGATCGAGCGCGCCGAGATCGCCGGCGTCACGGTGCATGCTGTCGACGACGCTCGACTTGCGGCGCTGGCTGGAAACGACAAGCATCAGGGCGTGGTCGCGGTCGTCGCCGGAGGCATGCCGCACCGGACACTCGAGGACGTGCTGGAAAATCTCGCCGAGCCGCCGCTGCTGCTCGTGCTCGACGGCGTCACCGATCCGCATAACCTAGGCGCGTGCCTGCGCAATGCGGACGCTTTTGGCGCGCACGCGGTCATCGTGCCCAAGGATCGCGCGGTCGGCGTGAACGCCACCGTCGCCAAGGCGGCATCCGGTGCGGCAGATACGGTGCCGGTAATCACGGTGACCAATCTAGCGCGCGCGCAGCGCGATCTCAAGACGCGAGGCGTCTGGCTGCTGGGCGCGGATGCGGGCGGCACCGAAAGCTTGTTCGATGCGGACCTCACTGGGCCGATCGCGTGGGTGCTCGGCGCCGAAGGAACGGGCCTGCGAAGGCTCACGAGCGCGTCGTGCGATCGCATCGTCAGCATCCCGCTGCTCGGCACGGTTGAATCGTTGAATGTCTCGGTCGCGGCGGGAATCTGCCTGTTCGCGACGCGGCGACAGCGGGCGCTGGGCGCGCAGCGGTGAAGCGCCGCCACGCGCACGACCGGTTGGATTTCAGCGGTGGGTTGGACTAGGATGCTCCAGGCAAAAGCCATATGGCGACCGACAAATACCGCATCGAGCACGACCTGCTCGGCGACCGGGAGGTTCCGGCAGACGCGTACTACGGCGTGCATACGCTGCGCGCGGTCGAAAACTTTCCGATCACGGGGACGCCAATCGCGATCTACCCCGATCTGATTCGCGCGCTCGCCTGCATCAAGCAGGCGGCCGCGCTGGCGAACCACGAGCTCGGCCTGCTCGACAGCGAAAAGACGGTGGTGATCGTCAAGGCCTGCGAGGAAATCCGCGCCGGCAGGCTCCACGAGCAGTTCGTGGTCGACGTCATCCAGGGCGGCGCCGGCACCTCGACCAACATGAACGCCAATGAGGTGATTGCCAATCGCGCGCTCGAGCATCTGGGGCACCAGCACGGGGAGTACAAGTACCTGCATCCGAACGAAGACGTCAACATGAGCCAGAGCACCAACGATGTGTATCCGACGTCGCTCAAAGTTGCCGGCTGGTTCGGCCTCTTCCGGCTGGTCGACGCAATGGCAGTATTGCGCGGCGCCTTCGAGGTCAAGGCGGAAGAGTTCAGAGACGTGCTCAAGATGGGCCGCACACAGCTCCAGGACGCGGTGCCGATGACGCTCGGACAGGAATTCTCGACCTATGCCGTCATGCTGGGCGAAGACGAGGAGCGGCTGAAGGAAGCCGCGCTTCTGATCCGCGAGATCAACCTGGGCGCCACGGCGATCGGCACGGGCATCAACGCGCATCCCGACTACGCGGGGCTGGTGTGCCGGCGGCTGAGCGAAATCACCGGCATTCCACTCATCACCGCGCCGAATCTGGTCGAGGCGACGCAGGATTGCGGGGCGTTCGTGCAGCTCTCCGGTGTGCTCAAGCGCGTCGCGGTGAAGCTCTCCAAGACCTGCAACGACCTGCGCTTGCTCTCCAGCGGTCCTCGTGCCGGCCTGGGCGAGATCAACCTGCCGCCGATGCAGGCCGGGTCCTCG
>DASWDF010000019.1:0-7038 GCA_036395475.1 Casimicrobiaceae bacterium | reverse complement strand
GCGATCCAGATAATCCTGCAGCGGCCATTTGTCGCCGGTTGGAAGCGCCGCGTCGGCCTCTTCCGGCGGCGGCGTCAGGTGCAGGTCCTCGGCGGTGATTTGCTGCGTGTCCGCCGCCAGTGACAGCCCGCGCTCGAGAATATTCTCCAGCTCGCGCACGTTGCCCGGAAACGGGTACGACTCCAGCGCGGTGACCGCTTCGGCGTCGAGCTTCGCCGGCGCGGCGCGCGACATTTTACGCAGGATCGCATCGGCGATCGACGGTATGTCCTCGCGCATTTCGCGCAACGATGGCATCGCCAGCTCGATCACGTGCAGTCGGTAAAACAGGTCCTGGCGAAACTCTCCTGCTTCGACCAGCGCCGGCAGCTTCTTGTGCGTTGCGCTGATGATGCGCACGTCGACCGGCTCTTCCGTCGTCGAGCCGACCTTGCGCACGCGCTTTTCCTGAATCGCGCGCAAAAGCTTCACCTGCATCAGCAGGGGCAGGTCGGCGACTTCGTCGAGAAACAGCGTGCCGCCATTCGCGGCCTGAAAGAAGCCGTCGCGATCGCCCTCGGCGCCGGTAAATGCGCCTTTCTTGTAGCCGAAGAACTCGCTTTCCATCAGATTCTCGGGGATCGCGCCGCAGTTCACGGGCACGAAGGGCTGCTCGGCGCGTGGCCCGCCAAGATGGATCATGCGCGCTGCGAGCTCCTTGCCGCTCCCGGACTCACCCGTAATGAACACCGGTGCCTGGCTCTTGGACAGCCGATCGATCATCTGTCGCACCTGCATGATCGCCTGCGACTCGCCGAGAAGCTGGTACGAAGACGGCGCCGCAGGCTTCTCGGGCACCTTCAGCGCCTGCTTGACCAGAGCCCGCAACTGCTCGAGCGCCACCGGCTTCGCCAAATAGTCGAATGCCCCCGCCTTGAGCGCCGCCACCGCGTTCTCCGCGCTGCCGAAGGCAGTGATCACCGCGACCGGAACGTCGAGCCCCTTTTCGGTGATGTGCTCGACCACACGCAAGCCTTCGCCGTCGGGCAGGCGCATATCGGTCAAGCACAGGTCGAATCCCTGGGCGTCGAGAAGGCGTATGGCTTCAGCCACCGATTGCGCGCGCGTCGTGTCTAGTCCCATGCGCGACAGCGTGAGCTCGAGCAATTCCAGCAGATCGGGCTCGTCGTCGATGACGAGCACTTTGGGTTGTCCGCGCTCGCGTGGTTTCCGGCTCATGCTCGCTCCCCTCGATGTCCCGTGTTAGAGGCTCTCACTTCTCTGCCGGGCTTAGCGCGCGCTTCATCGTGATGCGGAAGTGCGCCCCAGGTCCCTTCGGCAGGAGCTCCAGCGCGGCGCCGTTCGCATCGGCCAGTTCGCGCGCAATGTAGAGCCCCAGGCCGGTGCCGCCCGGTCGCGTGGTAAAAAACGGCTCGAAGATCTGCCCGCGCAGCTCCGCGGGAATTCCCTGCCCGTCATCGTTGAGCTCCAATATTACGGCATCGCCCATGTACCCGGGGCGCGCCAGGATACGAATGCTGTTTTCCTTCTTCTGGCAATGCTGCCACCCGTTGCGCACCAGGTTCCAAACGATCTGATTCAGGTGGCCACGATCGAAGATCACCAACAGGTCGTCGGGAACCTGCATGACGACGCCGCGCGGCGGAATCGCCTCGGCCTGAACGATCTCGTCGACCAGCGAGGTCATGAACTCGACCATGGGCACGACTTCGGGTTGCTGGCGGTCGCGGCGGTTCAGTTGCAGTACTTCGCCGACGATGCGGTCGATGCGCTTGGCGTTGTTGCGAATCATCGAGAGCAGTCGCTCGCCTTCCGGCGCGACCGCGCCGTCTTCCTCGAGGAGCTGAGCGGCCTGGTTGATCGCGGACAGCGGGTTGCGCACCTCGTGCGCGATGCTCGCTGTAAGCCGGCCCATGGCTGCCAGCTTCATCTGCTGCGCCTCGGATTGTGCCCTTCCCAGGTCCTCGAGGTAGATGAGCGTGCCGCCGTTCAACCCGGCGCCGATGCGCACCAGGCGCACGCGCAGCAGACGTTGCGTTACATCGACCTTGAACGGCGGCAAGGCCTCGGCGAAATCCTCCTGCCACCGGCGCCAGTAGTCGTGCAGAGTCGAGCTGAATTCGGCCAGTCGCATCCCGCCGCGCATGCGCCCGAAGCCGCCCAGGAGTCGCGTCACCTGCGCGTTATGGCCACGGACAACGCCGTTCAGGTCGACGACCAGCACGCCGTCCTGCATGTCCTGAATGATGAGACGATTGACCTGCTCGAGATTGGCGACGTCAATGCCGCGCTGCGCCGCGAGATCCTCGCTCGCCTTGGCGTAACGGCCGAGTGCGAGCGCAATGCCGACGGTCGCGAAGTAGCCGAATCCGACCAGGCCGGTCTGGAACAGCTGGGCGCCGGCTATGACGCCTTGAAGCAGCCGCCAGCCGTCGAGCGCGAGCAATACCGAGCTCGCGAGGGCGGCGTGGAAGAATGCGACTTGCGTGCGCATCAGCCAGCCGCTGGCGGCGAGTTGCGGAAACAGCAGGATCGACAGCGGTCCGCCGGCCGCGCCGCCGGAAGAGATGAGTAACGTGAGGAAGAACAGGTCGCCGATGAGGAGCGAAAGCAGCAATGCCGGCAACGGCAGCAGCGGCGCGTCGCGCTGCACCCACCACAGCGTGAGCAGCCCGTACAGGAAGTACAGCCCCGCCGCGGTGACGAAGGCATTGGGTGCGGCGATGGACAGAGCGCGCAGGTCGAAGAACAGCGCCGCGCCCAGCAGTAGCGCGCCGCAGACGGCGCGATACAGGCCGACGATCCAGAGGATCCGCCGGCTCGACTCCGTGATCAGCGATGGCAGCGCCGGCGGCTCGAAGGGCGGAACCGCGGGACGCGGTTGCAGCGGCTCAGCCATTGCTGCAGCCTCCGCTGGAACAGGCATAGCCGCCACTGATTTCTCTCGCCTCCGTGCGCGGCAGATAGATGCCACAGCGCACGCAGCGCACCATCGGCTCGGCCGCCGGCTTGGCAGCCGCGTCGCGCGCCGCATTACGCCGGGCCCGCGCGTTGCGAACGTTGATCAGGCGCAGCGCGAAGAGCACCAGGAAGATCAGGATAATCCAGGCGATAATCTTCGTCATTCGACGACCTTGCCGGGATTGAGTAACGCGTCCGGGTCAAGCGCGCGCTTGATCCGCTTCATCAGCTCGACTTCGACCGCGGATTTGTAACGCAGGAGCTCGCCCCGTTTCATTTGTCCGATGCCGTGCTCCGCGCTGAAGCTGCCGCCGAGCCGCGCGACGAGGTCGTAGACGATCCGGTTGGCACGGGCCGCCTCGCCGAGGAACGCCGCCGCGGTCGTTCCGACGGGTGCCGACAGGTTGTAGTGCAGATTGCCGTCGCCCAGGTGTCCGAACACGACGTAACGCACGCCGCGCAAAGCGCTGCCTAGCGCGACTTGCGCCTCCGCGAGGAACGCGGGGATATGCGACACGGGCAAGCTGATATCGTGCTTGATATTCGCGCCTTCGAGGCGCTGCGCCTCCGGAATGCGTTCGCGCAGCGCCCAGAGCTCAGCGGCCTGCGCGGCTGATTGCGCGATCGCGGCGTCGCCCGCAACATGCTGCTCGACCGCGGCGGCGAGCGCCGCCTCCATCTGTACCGCGAGTGGAGAGTCGGCCGCCGGGTCGTCGGCCTGCGCCAGCGCGTACCAGGGATAGCCCGGCAATGGATCGGGCAGCGCCGGGAACTGCTTGCGTGTGAGCGCGATGCAATCGCCCGAGATCAGCTCGAAACCGGTGAGCCGATCGCCGAGCGCTTGGCGCAACAAGCCAAGCAATGCGATCGCCGCGTCGATGTCGGCGAGGGCCGCAAGCGCGGTTGCCGAAGTGCGCGGCTTGGGGAAGAGCTTCAGCACTGCCGCGGTGATGATGCCGAGCGTGCCTTCGCTGCCGAGGAAGAGCTGCTTGATGTCGTAGCCGGTGTTGTCTTTGCGCAGGCCTTTGAGGCCGTCCCAGATGCGGCCGTCGGCGAGCACGACTTCCAGACCGAGAACGAGCTCGCGCGCATTGCCGTAACGAAGCACCCCCGTGCCGCCGGCATTCGTAGCCAGGTTACCGCCGATGGTGCAGCTGCCCTCGGCTGCGAGCGAGAGCGGGAACAGCAATCCGGCGTCGTCCGCCGCCTGTTGGACGCGGGCGAGCGGCATGCCCGCTTCGACCGTGAGCGTCGCGTTGCCGGCGTCGAGCGCGCGTACGCGAGTCAAACGCGACAGCGAGACGACGACCTCACCGCCGTCTTCGCGCGGCGTCGCTCCACCGCACAGTCCGGTGTTGCCGCCTTGGGGAACTACCGGCGCGCCATGCTCCGCGCAGCAGCGCACGACCGCCGCCACATCCGCGCTGGTCGACGGGCGCACGACGGCACGCGCGCTGCCGCGATAGCGGCCGCGCCAGTCGATGACGTAGGGAGCGACGTCGGCATCGGAAGTTAGAACGTTCGCCTCACCGACGATGGCCTTCAGCGTGGCCAGCAGGGGAGCGGCAGATTCCGCCATGGTGCGTTATATTAGCCGAAAAGACCTCGCCACCGGAGCGAAGAGGAGGAATATGTCCGACAAGCCATCGCCGTTCACGCCGCAGCAGGCGCTCGAGTTCATGCAGAAGATGTGGAATCCTTTCGGCCTGTCGATGCCGGGTGTCATGCCGCCGCCCGCGCCGGGGGTGGCGCCTGCCGCTGCGCCGTTTCCGAACCCGCTGGCGATGTTTGCCACGCTCGATCCGGCAGAAATCGACAAGAAGATAGGTGAGCTGCGTGTCATCGAGAACTGGCTGACGATGAGCCTCAACTTCATGCAGATGAGCATCAAGACGCTCGAGCTGCAAAAAGCGTCGCTGGAAGCGCTGCACGCCGGCGCAGCCGCCGCGTCCGAACCGGCGCCTAAGAAGCACAAAGCGAAGGAGGGTGGATGAGTCTCACGCTGTACTACGGATCGGGTTCGCCTTTCGCGTGGCGCGTTCAGCTCGCGCTCGAGCACAAGGCGCTGGCGTACGAGCGCAAGCTGCTTTCGTTTTCCGCCGGCGACACGCGGAAGCCGGAATTCATCGCGCTCAATCCGCGGCACACGGTGCCGACGCTGGTCGACGGCGACTTCGTGCTCTACGAGTCGAATGCGATCACTGAGTACCTGGACGACGCTTATCCGGGCCGGGGCGCGCCGCTCTTCCCCGGCGACGCCAAGACGCGCGCGACCGTCTGGCGGCTGATGATGGAGGTCGACAACTATGTCGTCAAGGCGGCCGACGTTGTGGTCGAGTACGCGTTCTGGACAAAGCCCGAGGAGCGCGACCCGCAAAAGCTCGTCGACGCGCGCAAGGCGGTCGGCGAGGAATTCGCGCAGATGACGCAGTACATGAAGGGCGAGTTTCTCGTCGGACCGCTGTCGGCCGCGGACTTCTCTCTGTATCCGCCCGTTGCATTCATGTTCCGCACCCGCGTCAAGCTGCCCGACTTCGACGCCGACGGCCTGCTGACTCCCGAGCTCAAACGGTGGAAGGAGCGCGTCGAGGCACTGCCGTATTTCGACAAGACGATTCCGCCGCATTGGAGGGAGTCGTAGCTGCGAATTTATTCGCACGCACCGGGCGCGGCGGGATGAATCGCGCCGAGTCGTAGCTGCGAATTTATTCGGACGTACCCAGCGCGGCGGGATGAATCCCGCCCTACAGGAGCAATCCATGCGACTCACCAGTACCGCATTCGCCGACAGTGGCCGCATTCCGGCCGATCTCGCGTTCTGTGCGCTCGATCCCGCCACGCATGTCAAGCTGTCGGAGAATATGAATCCGGATCTGCGCTGGAGCGACGTGCCGGCGGGGACGAAGTCGCTGGCGCTGATCTGCCATGACCCCGACGTGCCGTCGCGCGGCGACGACGTGAACAAGGAGGGTCGGACGGTTCCCGCAACGCTGCCGCGCGTGGACTTTTTCCACTGGGTGCTGGTCGATCTGCCGCCGGACAGCGCACCGATCGCGCGCAGTGAATTCTCGCGCGGCGTCACGCCCCGGGGCAAGCCAGGTCCCGGCGCGCCGCGCGGAGCCAGGCAGGGCATCAACGACTACACGGCATGGTTCGCCGGCGACAAGGACATGGCCGGCAACTACTTCGGCTACGACGGACCGTGCCCGCCCTGGAACGACGAGCGCGTGCACCATTACGTCTTCACGCTCTACGCGCTGGACGTGCCCCAATTGTCGCTGGGCCTCGCTTTCTCCGGTTCGGACGCGCGCAAGGCTATAACCGGGCACATCCTCGCGCAGGCGACGTTGACCGGCGTCTACACCCTCAACCCTGCGGTCAGGCTTTAAGCGAACCGCGTCCGCGTTGTCCTTCGACGTGTAGTTCTTACGCGTTGGCTTTGGCTACGCGCGCAGCATGATCTAAGATCAATAGGTCCAAGTACCTGATTTTACGGTGACTTTTATTAGTGGCATGCTACTTGATGCTAAACGTGAAGGCGGCTGCGGTTGTGGTCGCCGTCTACAACCCTAAGAGGAGTACCACAATGCAAGCCAGGAAAATATTAGTACGGTCCGGCTTGGTGCTGGCAATCCTGAGTGGCGCGGGATTGATCGCGTCGCTCCCGGTGGCTGCACAGACTTCGCCGAGTGCAGCGCCCGCAGCAAAAAAAACCGACGACGACGCAGCCGAATTCGTGAGGCTTGACGCGAACAAAGACGGATTCCTCGACAAGAAGGAAGCCATTCTGGAACCGCGCCTGCTGGCGAACTTCGACGCCGCGGATACGAACAAGGACGGCAAGGTCGATAAGAAGGAGTGGGCAGAGTTCCAGAAGAATAAGGCGCCGATAGTGAAGAAGTAAGCGACGGTGGACGGCGTCACCGCGGTTGACCCGTTGCGTCGGCTGCCGAGCGAGCCTCGAGCCAAGCGTCGCGACGGGCGACCGCCGCGGCGTCCGCGCGGTCGGCGAGCGCCAGCCAACACGTATCTTCGGGGGCGGCTTCGAGCGTCAGGTCGAAGCTCATGAGCTCGTCG
>DASWDF010000018.1:0-14910 GCA_036395475.1 Casimicrobiaceae bacterium | reverse complement strand
GAGCTGAAGTCGCGCGTGTTCTGCGGCACCATCAGCTCGTCGATCACCTTCCCGCCGCTCGCCTCGATCTCCGCGCGCGTTGCCTTGGAGGTATTGATGCCCCAGACATAGTCGTTGGTGAGTAGCAGCCAGTTCTTGCCGACACTGCTGACCGCGTTCTTGACTGTGGCCTTGGAGAAGTTCGTGCCGTTGCCGTCCCAGACGAACTTCGTCCGGTGGCAGTCCTTGCCCGCCTCGGTCGGCGAACTCGAGTTGCTGTTAAGGTAGATGCAGCCGTACTTCTGCGCGACCTGCGAGACCGCGTTGGCGACGCCGGAGCTGAGCGCGCCGATGAGAAAGCCGCACTCTTCGCGCGTGATGAAGCGCTCGGCGACGCGTGATCCGGTGGCAGGCGTGGTCTCGGTGTCTTGCGTGATGTAGATAATCTTTCGGCCGAGCACGCCGCCCTTGGCGTTGAACTCGTCGATCGCCATGACCATACCGCGCAGGTCGTCCTGGCCGCTGTCCGCGTACTGGCCGCTGGCGTCGCAGGTCAGCCCGAGCTTGATCGGCTTCTTGCCTTGCGCGTAGCTGATGTGACGGAACGGTCCGAAGAAGGCGAAGCCGGTACCGATCGCGCCAGCTTTGAGCACGCGGCGGCGAGAGAAAGTCTTGCTCATCGTTTTCCTCCTGTGTCGGGTCGCCGAGGGGGCCGGTGCGAATCGCGGCTTCGTGCTCCCGAAGTGCTGTTGTAACGCGCCGCCGACAATAGATGTTCGATTACACAGTGTCAAGGCGAAGCTGGCGGCCCGCCGTATCTTAAGCGGGCTCGTCGCAAGCTAAATGTGCGCGATCGCCAGCGCGCCGATCGCGACCGCCACGCCGGCAGCGCCGTAGGCCACGTATTGGAGCCCTTTGTTGCGGGTGAGGATGGTGATCGCGGCGAGTGCGATCGCGATCTGGATCAGCGTCAGCGCCTGCGCCCAGCGGTGATGGACGTGCATTGACGCTTCGCTCTTTTCCTCCGCCTCCTTGGACTGCTGCTCGAGCTTCTTCGCCTCGGGCATGATCTCTTCTTTTTCCTTCTTGTAGCGCTCGACTTCCTTCACATATCTCGCCTGCTGCTCGCCGGTGGCCAGCGTCGCGCCGAGCTCGGCGAGGTTCTGCTTGCTGCTCTTCGCCTGATAGAAATTCCACTGGTCCGAGGCTTCGGTCTTGCGAATCGCGGCTTCGTTCTTGAACAGGAGCGCCTCGTTCTGCGTTGCGCCCGCCATGTAGCCGAAGAGCGCACCGATCGTCGCGAAGATCGCCGTCATAACCGCGATGCGACCGGCAAACGGGTCACCGTGTTGCGCCCGGTGCTCGACCTCGTGTTCGTGCGGCCCGTGCACGTGAAACTCTTCGGACATGCCAGAACTCCCTAGCTGTAAATACGGGAGGGGCGGAGGCGATTCCCCCGAGTCAGCGCTCCGTCCTCTCGTAGACGACGAAATGGTAGGTGAAGGCATCGGCTTCGTCCAGCGCCGTGCGGTGATCGCGCGACGACTCGCGCCAGCGCGCACGATCGAAGTCGGGAAATCGCGCGTCGCCGGCGAAGTCGCGATCGATCTCGGTCAAATACAGCAGATTCGCGCGCGGCAATGCCTCGCGGTAGAGCGCTTCGCCACCGATGACGAACACGGGGTCGGGAAGCCTCACCCGCGCGAGCGCTTCGTCGAGCGATGCGGCGAACTCGACGTCCGGCGTCGAGCGCGGCATCCGGTGCGTGACAACGATGTTCTGCCGTCCGGGCAGCGGCTTGCCGATCGATTCCCAGGTGCGTCGTCCCATCACGACGGCGTGCCCGGTCGTCAGTGCGCGAAAGTGTCGCATGTCTTCGGCCAGTCGCCACGGCAGTCGATTCTTGACGCCGATGATGCCGTTTCGCGCGACCGCGGCGATCACCGCGATACGATGTGCGCGGCGGCGCTCCGGTGCGCTTGGCGAGGCGGCGGAGGGTGGTGTATCGTGCACGCGTCGCTCTCAAGCCCGGGCATTGTTTGACCGGAATGATTATAGCGGTCGCCCGAAATCACTCGTGTACTACCCGCGCTCATTCCTCAAGTTCATCCTGCTCGGTTTCCTGCTCGTCAGCCTCCCGCTGCTCTACGCGCTGGTCGAGTTGATCGTCAGCCTCGATCGCCTCGGGACGCAGAGCCAGCAGGCGGTCTTGCAGGCAGCGCAGGCGGGTCGCGCGAGCCGGCAGCTCTACGAGCAGGCGACGACGCTGGAGCGACTCGTGCGCCAGCATCTCATTCTCGACGACCCACAACTCGTCGACGATTACGCGCGCTTGCGTCAGGATTTCCACCAGACCACGCAGCAGTTGCAGCAGCTGCCGTTGGAACGCACGCAGCTGACCCAACTCGGCAAACTGACCGACACCGAGAGCAGGCTCTTTGTCATGCTCAAGCTGCCGCGTCGGCAGCCGAGCACCAGCACGGCGCTGGCGGAGGGCTACGCGGATCTGTCTGCGAGCGCGCAGGCGATGCTGACCGCCAGCAATGGCCTGACCGAGCGCGAGATCGAAAGGCTGCAGGAAACCGCGGCAGAGGGGCGTAAGACCTGGGGCTATCTCGCGCTGGCGGCGGGGGCGATCGCGCTGGCGCTGGCGATCTGGTTCGCCGTGTTGATCGCGCGACCGATCCGGCAGCTCGACATGGCGATCCGGCAGATGGGTAGCGCGGATTTTACCCATGCCATCGAAGTCAACGGCCCGCAAGACATGCGCTACCTCGGCCAGCGGCTCGAGTGGCTCCGCGCGCGGCTGCACGAGCTCGAGGAGCAGCAAACGCGCTTCCTGCGGCACGTGTCGCATGAGCTCAAGACGCCGCTCACCGCGGTGCGCGAAGGCGCGGAGCTGCTGCGCGACCGCGTCGGCGGCGAGCTGTCGCCGGCACAGCAGGAAATCGTGCGCATCGTGCGCGAGAACACGCTGCAATTGCAGAAACTGATCGAGGACCTGCTGACGTATCACCAGACGCGCAACATCGAGCCGCAGACCTTGGGGCCGGTAGCGCTAGCCGACGTGATCCGCCGCGTGGTCCGGGAGCACAAGCTCGCTGCGCTCGCGCGCATGATCACCTTCGACACCAAAGTCAAACCGTCGGTGGTCGTTGGCGACGGCGAGAAAATCCGGGCGATCGTGGACAACCTGCTGTCCAACGCGATCAAGTATTCGCCGCGCTCCGGGCTGATCTCGCTCGAGCTCGACACCGAGGGCAGTCATGCGGTTCTCGACGTCATCGATCAGGGGCCGGGCGTCGATCCGGAGGATCGGCCGCGAATCTTCGAGTCGTTCTATCAGGGCAAGCCCGCGCCGGAAGGGCGCATCAAGGGCTCGGGGCTGGGGCTCGCGATCGCCAGCGAATACGCGCTCGGCCACGGCGGAAGGATCGAAGTGCTGGACCGGGCCGACGGCAAGCGGGGTGCGCACTTTCGTCTCTGGCTCCCGCTCGCGGCCATGGATCAGCCCGCGGCGGCGCGAATAGCCACGCAGATCTCGATACAGGAGGAAGGTTGAGCCGTCGGCACGGTCGCAGCGTCAGCGGCCTATTCGGACTCGCCTTACTCGCCGCATGCGCGGCGCCGCCACCGGCGCCCGACCCGGTGCCGGCCGCACCGGCACCCATCGTCCAGATCAAGGCGGACCTGCTGCCGGTGACGCCCGTCCCAGTGCCGCAGGTCGTCATCGTGCAATCGCCGCCGCAACCGCCCGCCCAGCAGCAACCGGTTGCGCAGCAGCAACCGGTTGCGCCGCAGCAACCAGTCGCGCCGCAGATCAACGAGGAGGAGCAACAGGCGCTCGCGCTCCTGGTCGACCTGCAACGCTACGCCGTTGAACCGGGCGAGGATCTCAGGCGCGAGCTCGCGGCGGCCAACCTGGCGCTGACCCGCACGCGTAGCGATGCAAACCGAATCCGTGTCGCCATGCTTCTTACGCTGCCCGCGGCCGGTCCACCGGACGACGCCCGCGCCCTGTTGCTGCTCGAGCCGATTGTCGGTAGGAGCGGCAACGCGTCACCGATGAAACAGATTGCCGCCTTGCTCCACGCGCAAATCACGGAGCGTGCGCGCAGCGTGCGCGAGGAGCAAAGGAAGACCGCCGTGGCACAGGAGAAACTCGACGCATTGCGCGCAGTCGAACGCAGCCTCTTGCTCGAGCGCAGTCGCAACGCCGGCGGCGGTGGCGGCGGCGGCGGCGGTGGCACGGGGCGATAGAGAGAACCATGGCACAATCGGCCGACATCCTGCTGGTCGACGACGATCCCGACCTGCTCAAGCTGATCAGTCTGCGGCTCACCTCGGCGGGCTATCGCGTGCGCACCGCCGACAGCGGCGAAACGGCGCTCGCGGCGCTCGCAATCGCGAGACCAGCGGCGGTCATCACCGATATGCGCATGCCCGGGATCGACGGGCTGCAGCTGTTCGACGCCATCCATCGCCAGCATCCCGCGCTGCCGGTCATTATCCTGACCGCGCACGGGACGATTCCCGACGCCGTGTCGGCGACGCAGCGCGGAGTATTCGCCTTCCTCACCAAGCCATTCGACAGCCAGGAGCTGCTGCAGAAAGTCGCAAGTGCGGTGCGACTGACCGGCGACGCGCCCGAGCCGACGCGGCAAGCGAGCGGCGAATGGCGCGCGGGCATCATCACCCGCAGCCCGCGGATGGAGGACCTGTTGCGGCAGGCAAGGCTCGTTGCCGACTCCGACGCGAGCGTGCTCATCTTCGGCGAGTCGGGAACCGGCAAAGAGCTCCTGGCGCACGCGATTCACCGTGCAAGCCGCCGTGGTGCGCGGCCGTTCGTGGGCGTCAATTGCGGCGCCATTCCCGAACCTCTGCTCGAGTCGGAACTCTTTGGTCACGCGCGCGGCGCGTTCAGCGGCGCGGTACAGGCGCACAAGGGGCTCTTCCTCGCCGCGGATGGCGGCACCATCTTCTTAGACGAGATCGGCGACATGCCGCTCGCGTTGCAGGTCAAGCTGCTGCGCGTTCTCCAGGAGGACGAAGTGCGGCCGGTGGGCGCGACGCAGTCGGTGCCCATCGACGTCCGGGTGATCTCGGCGACGCATCGCAACCTCGACGCGCACAAGGCGGCGGGGCACTTCCGCGAGGATCTTTATTACCGCCTCAACGTCGTGTCGCTGAAGCTGCCGCCGCTTTCCGAGAGGCGTGAAGACATTCCGCTGTTGGCGACGCACTTTCTGCGCAAGCTCGCCGAACGGTACAAGAAGCCGGTGCCTTCGCTCGCGCCCGATGCCATGGCAGTCCTGATCGCGGCGCCCTGGCCCGGCAATGTCCGGCAATTGCTCAACCTGCTCGAGCAGGCGTTGGCGCTTACGACGACCAGCGTTATCCCGGCAACGCTGGTGCAGGGCGCGCTGCGCGAGGACGCCGGGGTGCTCGCGCCATTCGAGGAAGCGCGCAAGCAGTTCGAGCGCGACTACCTCGTACGGTTGCTCAAGATCACCGGCGGCAACGTAACCCAGGCCGCGACGCTCGCCAAGCGCAACCGGACCGAGTTCTACAAGCTGCTGCAACGTCACCGCCTCGAACCGGCGATGTTCAAGGACGCAAAGCCCTAGCCTCCAAGCAAGCCCCTCGCCCGCGCACTTCGCGCAGCAATCACCTCCAAGGCGGGTCGCGCTTGCGGTTTTCGGGTTTTGTTGCGTTTGCGTCAAAGCTGTCGTCATTCAACGACAGAATTAAGACCCCGAAATCAATGTGTTGTGTACGAGACCGTTACCAGTGTCGTGAAAATGCGACAGTGTAGAAGCTTCCGCGGCAACTCTTGCCAACCATCGGCAATATTCGTGCGTTATGTTTCCTGCAACTGATTGATTGCGATCGTTACGCACGATTTGGCATGTCATTTGCTTTACGACCTTTGAGTGGACATAAGGCGAAAAACGAACAAGAGAGCTGAGGTAGCGACATGGATACGTTCTCCCCGGAATTTTCCGCCTATTGGCAGAGCGAGCGCGAGCTTGCTGCTGAACGCCATGGCACCGATTCCGCTCCGAGCCGTCAGACCTTGTCGCCATCACAACAGGTGGCGCTGGAAGAGCTGGCCGAGCGCGTAAACGCTGCCCGGAGCGTCGTCTAGGGAGCGCTGGCACGTTCAGCGCAGCAGAATGAATCGTTAAGCTGGCCGCAGGCGGCCGCGGGACGAAAAGCCCGGAACGCCTGACCCCTCGGAGCCGGGTTGCGCTCCGACCATCGGAATCCCCCTTGCCCGCTCACTTCCTCCCAGCGGGCTTTTTTTTGGATGGACACGAAAAAAGGGCCCGGAGATGAGCCCGGGCCCCGAGCTGTCTATCGATCTCAACCCATCAAGGCACTAGCGGTCCGCACGGATTGGCACCCGGGCCGGTTTCATCGCAATCGACGTGTCGGCGGTTCTTGCCATCGTACGGCGTGGGCAGGAAGGGGAAGTTCTTGGCGATACCGTTCGCCGTGATGTCGACCCCTACAGTGCCCGGCGCACCGGCCAGGAAGTTGACGCCATCGCCGGCCTTGTTCGCGATGTAGTTCGTCCCGCCGACCACGCGTATCGCAATGTCGGTGACGTCATCATTGGGACGCCGCCCATTTGGCCAGCCCGCGGGATCGGCGCTCAATGCCGCGCCAAGCCGACTCTGGTTCTCGGGTGCCGTCGGAGGGACGCGCAAATCGAGCCGCAGCAGTTCCGAGCACGGGATGCCGCAGTTCGAACCTGCCAGCGCCTGGCCGGGGTACTTGAGCAGGATGCCCATCAGGTCGGTCCGGTTGGACTTCGGGGAACCGTTGATCGGCACGACCGGCACGCCATAGACCAGCTCCAGCGCCGTAGCAATCACCGGGTTCGTGTAGAAGGCCTGGAACTGGGCTTCGTCTTCAGGTTCTGCCGCGTTCCAAGAATCCTTGGCCGGGGTGTTGATGATGAGCTCATTGACCAGAGGATTCGCCATTCGGGACACCTGCACCCACGGGCCGTTGTTGAGCGTTGCCGCGCCCGGTTGGGGCAGCACTCTCACCTTCTGCCGGGCGGTGCTGGCGTACATGCCGATCGCGGGGTTGGCCGATGTGGCGGCAGGCTTTCCGTCGCTGGTGATGCGAGCGATCGGCACCTCGATAGCGATGGTGCTGACGTTGGCGCCACTGAAGCGGTTCACGCCATACGGATTGACGTTGTCGCCGTCCTCTCCCGGTCCGGTGAGCAACGGCAGATAGCGGCGCAGATTCAAGGTATCGAACACCGCGCCCAGATCGATGTAGAAGGTCTCGGCGCGCTGCCCGGCGAATACGCGGATGCCGGTCGCCGCATCGGTATAAATCCCCTGCGCTGCCAGCGCCGCGTAATTGGGCATGGTGGCCGGCCCCGCGTTGGACGGTACGGCTACCAGTGTCGCGCCACTGAACAGCGGCGTGCGGTGCTTCCCGCGCACCTCCGTTACGGTGTAGGTCTGGCGTCGCGTCAGTCCTTCCGATCCTGGGCCGTCGAGCGCAGTAATCCCCTGCAGCAGCCCACCTAACGCAGTGATGTGCGGATTGCCGAGATAAGGCACGGGCGATGTCAATCCGCCGGGCCCACCGATCGGCCGATCTTCGGTCTTGAAGCGAAATTCGTAGACAATGTCCTCAGCCTTACCGTCCCGATTGTTGTCGATGTTGACGGCGTACAGCACGTCATCATCGAAGTTATAGTAATTGGGCGCATCGCTCGGATCCTGGCCCGGATTCACGTTGAGGATAAACGTGACGCGCCGGTCGGCGGGGGCGCGCGCCAGGTTGGCCGCATCGTAGCTCACAAAGGTGTACACATCGGTGTTGTCGGCCGCCGGATCCATGGCGATAAACGGAGCTTCCCGGTGACTCGCCGACTCGGCGGCTGTGCCCCATGCCAAAGCGACTGACGCCAGCAAGGGGACGATTAACTTGGATACAGGTTTCATTTTCCTTTTCCTTCTGCGTGGACTTGATCGCGGTGGCGTCCGGCGATGCTTCGCCGTCGGCACGTTATCTCCGCTTGGAAGGCGGCCCCCGTCTTGTCAGGACGTATCCATGGCATTCCCCCGTCGCTCGATCGGAAAGATCTTTTCCCGCCTCGCGTAATACGGAGAAAGCGGCGTTCTGGATGCATAACGTCCGCAGCCAATTCGGCCGACGTGAAAGACTCCGACGGTGAGTTCGCGTATCACTGGCGCTGGGGTAAGCAGCAGACAACGCAGTGACGCGATTGGCCGCTTGGACGGTGCTGTGCCGGAAGCCACCGGCGTACGGCGTCGGCGTGGTACCGCGGCGGATCAGCTCAGAATGCGGCTACGCGATTTCGACTCGTTGTTCGGCTCGCGACAGCACGTGCGCGATATCGCCGATCAAATCATCGATGTGTTCGATGCCGATGGACAGACCCGATCAGGGGGCACAACGTGCGCGGGCCTTCGACGCGGCTACACGGCAACGGTGGCCCTGATTGCCGGGTGGGACTGGTAGCCGGTCAGCTCGAAATCCTCATAGCGATATTCGTACAGCGACGGCGGCCGGCGCCGGATGAGAAGCTTGGGCAGCGGATAAGGCGTACGCGAGAGCTGTGTTTCGACCTGCTCCAGGTGATTGAGGTACAGGTGGCAATCCCCGCCGACCCACACGAAGTCGCCGACGTCGAGGTCGGCCTGTTGCGCGACCAGGTGGGTCAGCAGCGCGTAGGACGCGATGTTGAACGGCACACCGAGGAAAATGTCGGCGCTGCGCTGGTAGAGCTGGCAGGATAGCTTCCCGCCCGCGACATAGAACTGGAACAACGCGTGGCATGGGGGCAGCTTCATGCGCGGGATATCGCCGACGTTCCAGGCCGATACGATCATCCGGCGCGAATCCGGGTTGCTGCGAATCTGCGCGAGCACCTGCGCCAGCTGATCGATATGCCGACCGTCCGGCGCCGGCCACGAACGCCATTGGTAGCCATAGATGGGTCCCAGATCGCCGTTCCCGTCCGCCCACTCGTCCCAGATGGTCACGCCGTTGTCCCGCAAATAGCGCACGTTCGTGTCGCCGGCGAGAAACCACAGCAGCTCATGAATGATCGACTTGGTATGCAGCTTCTTGGTCGTGAGCAGAGGAAATCCGGCGCCAAGCTCGAAGCGCATCTGGTAGCCGAAGATCGACAGCGTCCCCGTGCCCGTGCGGTCGTCCTTGCGCTGACCGTGGTCGCGCACGTGGCGCATGAAATCGAGGTATTGGCGCATCAGGGCAGAGGGCAGTAAGCCACTCTATTCTAGCTGAAGCCAAAGTCCGCGCAGGCGGAGGATTTGAGTGGAGCTCGCCGGACAGGCGTGGCATGCGGCCTCCCGAGGTCTGCGGCCTCCCGAGGTCTTGACAAACCGCACGGAAAGCTTAAACTAACGTAACTATGCAACTAGTTATTTAGGTATGAATGCTCAGCGAGCGATGGTGGCACGATGAAGCGTGCATCCGCGCGCGCGATCCCCGCTGCTTGGCGGCGAATCGCGCGCATCTTCGTCGCGCTCGGCGACCCTCACCGGCAGCGTATCCTGCTGATGTTCGAGCCGGGGGAACGGCTGAACATCGGTCAGATCGTCGCGGGATCGACCCTTTCGCGCACCGCCGTGGCGCATCATCTGCGCGTGTTGCGCGAGGCCGGCGTGCTCAAGCGCGAGAAGACCGGGCGGGAGGTTTATTTCTGGCCCGACGTGACGACGGTGCGTGCCGCGCTGGCGGCGGTGCAGGACTATCTGGCGGGGCACCGCTAAGTTGCGGCCTGCCAGGCATCGCTGATCGAGGAGCTCCAATGGCCGAACACAGCCAGTTCCAACTGTTGCGCGAGCGCCGCTTCGCGCCATTCTTCTGGACCCAGTTCCTCGGTGCGGCCAACGATAACGTCTATAAGAACGCACTGGTGATCTTCGTCGCGTTCCAGGCGGCGACGCTGACCGCAATGTCGGCCAACGATCTGGTCAACATTGCGGCGGCGGTCTTCATTGCGCCGTTCGTCCTCTTCTCGGCGACCGCCGGCCAACTCGCGGACAAGTACGAGAAGTCGCGATTGATCCGCTTCATCAAGCTCTTCGAGATCGCGATCATGATCATCGGCGCGATCGGTTTCTATCGCCGCGACCTCGTCCTGCTGTTCACGGCGCTCGCGTTGATGGGCGTGCACTCGACGCTGTTCGGGCCGGTCAAATACGCGATTCTGCCGCAGCATCTTAGAAGCGACGAGCTGATCGGCGGCAACGGCCTGGTCGAGATGGGGACGTTCGTCGCGATCCTTCTGGGAGAAATCGTCGGCGGCCTGGTCATCGCCATCAAGCCCGAAGGCCCGGTTCTTGCCGGAGCGACGGCGATCGCCATCGCCATCGCGGGCTACCTCGTAAGCCGGGGGATCCCTGTGACGCCCGCCGCCGCTCACGACCTGAAGATCAACTGGAACCCCTTGACCGAAACGAGCCGCAATCTGCGCTTCGCGTACGGCAATCGCGTGGTCTGGCTGTCGATGCTGGGCATTTCCTGGTTCTGGTTCTACGGCGCTACGTACCTCACCCAGTTCGCCACCTACACCAAGGACGTCCTGGGCGGCGACGAACACGTCGCCACGCTGCTGCTCGCGATATTTTCGGTGGGCATCGGCATCGGGTCGCTCTTGTGCGAGCGCCTGTCGGGACACAAGGTCGAGGTGGGGCTGGTGCCGTTCGGCTCGATCGGACTGTCCGTGTTCGCAGTCGATCTCTACTTTGCGAGCCGCGGGCTGCATCCTCAGGGTCTTGCCGGCGTCGAGCACTTCCTCACGCTCCACGCGCACTGGCGCGTCGTCGCGGACCTGGTACTTCTGGGGATGTTCGGCGGCTTCTACATCGTGCCGCTGTACGCGCTGATCCAGGAGCGCTCGGACCCGGCGTACCGGTCGCGCATCATCGCGGCGAACAATATCCTGAACGCGCTGTTTATGGTGGCATCGGCGGCCATCGCGCTGGGCCTGCTCAAGGCGGGCCTGTCGATCCCCGAACTCTTCCTCGCAACCGGGCTCATGAACGCGATCGTCGCGCTCTACATCTACTCGTTGGTGCCCGAGTTCCTGATGCGGTTCCTCGCATGGCTCCTGATCCACAGTTTCTACCGGGTCGACAAGCAGGGGCTGGACCAGGTCCCGGAGAAGGGTGCCTGCGTGATCGTCTGCAACCACGTGAGCTTTGTCGATGCCATCGTGATCGCGGCCTGCGTGCGCCGCCCGGTTCGCTTCGTGATGGACCATCGTATCTTCGCGCTTCCCTTGCTCAACTTCATCTTTCGTACCATGCGCGCCATTCCGATCGCGTCCGTCAAGGAGGATTCCGCGCTCAAGGAACGGGCCTTCGTCGAAGCGGCGAATGCGCTCAAGGCAGGGGAAATCGTGTGTATCTTCCCCGAGGGCAAGATTACCGATACTGGCGAAATGAACCGATTCCGACCCGGCTTACAGCGCATTCTCGAACAGGCGCCCGCACCCGTAGTCCCGATGGCGTTGCGCGGGCTGTGGGGCAGCTTTTTCAGCCGGTCGTCCCGGGGCAAGGCGATGCGTCGGCTGCGCGGTCTTTTCTCCAGAATTGCTCTGGTTGCGGGGCCGCCCCTCGCGCCCGAGCTGGCCACGCCGGAAATGCTGCAGGAAAAGGTGCTGTCCTTGCGCGGTGATTGGCGCTAGGCACGAAGACGGAGCTGGCGATGCCCTGGATCGGTCTTCTCCTCGGTGCGCTGATCGGCGCGTCCCTGCACGGCTTCAGGGGCTTCGTGGCCGGCGCTGCCGTCGGTCTCGTCATCGGCCTCGTTCTGCGCAAATCACCCCTCGCGGGCGAGCCGGCGAACTCGAGCCGCCTCGCTGCCTTGGAACAGCGCGTCGCCGCACTTGAAGCCGCGCTCGCTCGGCCGCCGATTCCGCTGTCCGCAGCGGGTAGCAGCGCGCCGGCCGCCGGCGCGGCAGGGGGCGAAGCTCCGGCCGTGGAGCTTGCTGTAGCTGCGACCGCCGGTACGCTGTCCGACGTCATGGCGGCGCCGCGATCGCCGGTGCGCAAAGGCGGCGTGGGCGAGCCCTCCGCCGGCGTGGCGCGTGCCGCGAGCAGCGTATCGCGACCGGCGAGCGCTGCAGCGCCATCGCTGTGGTCCTGGTTCACCGGCGGCAACGCCATGGTTCGCGTCGGTATCGTCGTCCTTTTCTTCGGCGTTGCGTTCCTGCTGTCGTACTTCGCCGAGCACGTCACAATTCCGATCGAGCTACAGTTTTCCGGTGTCGCGCTTGCAGGCGCGGCGATGATCGGCGTCGGCGCCTGGCTCTCCAATGCACGCCGGGCGTACGCGCTGGCGTTGGTTGGCGGGGGCTTGGGCGTGCTGTATCTGACGACGTTCGCGGCATTGCAGCTTGTGCCGCTGCTTTCGCCTCCGGGCGCATTCGCGCTGCTCGCCGCAATTGCGGTACTGGCGGTCACGCTGTCGCTTGCGTTCGATGCGCAGGCGCTCGCCGCGCTGGCGGCGCTGGGCGGCTTGCTCGCCCCGGTGCTTGTCGAGACGGTGAGCGAGCCCCTCCCGCTGTTTGCTTATGTGGCCGCGGTCAACGCGGTGATCCTGGGCATCGCCTGGTTCCGCGCCTGGCGCGCGCTCGATCTCGTCGGCTTCGCCGGCACCTTCGTGCTCGGCCTGTGGTGGGGATACGAGTTTTATGGGCCGGCGTACTTCCCGGTGGTCGAGCCGTTCCTGGCGGGGTTTTTCCTGGCGTACGTGACCGTGCCGATCGTGCATGCCTTGCGCGGCGCTGGAGAGCGCAGGGTGGACGCGATGCTGATCTTCGGAGTCCCGATGGTGGGGCTCGCGCTGCAGGCGCTGCTCGTGCAGGACACGCGTTACGGCTTGGCGTGGACCGCTGCGATCATCGCGGCGATGTACGCCCTTCTCTCGGGCGCACTGCGGCAGACGAAGAATATGGCAACGGTGACGCTTGCCGCCGCGTTCGGCGCTCTTGCGGTGATCTTCGCAACGCTGACGGTGCCGCTTGCCGTCGACGCCCGCTGGACGAGCGCGATATGGGCAATCGAAGCGGCCGGCGTGTACTGGATGGGTTGTCGTGAGGATCGCGTGCTCGCACGCGGCTTCGCGCTGGTATTGCAGTTTGCGACGGGGATCGTCTTTCTCCTCGGCGGTTTCGAGGAATTCGCCGCGCCGGCTTTCGCGAATCGCCAGTTTCTCGGCAGCGCCGCCATCGCCCTGTCGGCGTTCGCAAGCGTGCGCTTGGGCGACCATCGCGGGGCGGCGCTGCCCGCGGGCGAGCGCTCGCTGCTGCAGCTGCTGTTCGGCTGGGGCTGCGTGTGGTGGCTGGGCGGTGGCCTGGCGGAAATCGCACGCCATGTCGCGGCAGGGCCGCAAGCGCATGCCATGCTGGCGTGGATCGCCGGCAGCGTTGCCGTCGCGGCACTGCTGGCCCGGCCTCTGCGCTGGCCACGGCTCGACAGCACGGCGGTCGTCCTTTTGCCGGCGCTCACGCTCTCGCTCGCCCACGACGTCGCGCACGGGCGGACGAGCGTGACCGAGTACGGCTGGGCCGTCTATCCGTTGGCGTGGGCGCTGCACTTTGCGTTGCTCCATCAGAACGAAACGCAAGCGGCGGCTCCGCCGATGGCGATGGATGTAAACAAGACCGCCAGGCCTCGCCCATGGCTTGCAACCGCACATGCGATCGGCGCCTTGGTGCTGCTCGGCCAGGTGGCATGGGAAGCGGGCGAGTGGACCGCGCGCATCGCGCCGCCCGGCTCGGTATGGGCGGCGTGCGCGCATCTTGCGCCGCTCGTGTTGTATCTGCTCGCGGTGACGCGGGTCGAGCGCGCTCCAGTGGTCCAACTGGAATGGCCGCTACGCACGTTCGCGGATGCGTACGCGGCTACGGCCGGAGTGGTCGTCGCGGTCGCGCTCGGGTTGGGCTTTGCAGCGCTGGCCGTGCTCAATCCCGGCGACCCGCGACCGCTGCCCTACGTTCCGCTGGCGAATCCTCTGGACTTGACGCTGGCGGTGGCGCTGGCGGCATTGTTTTTCTGGGCGAATCGCCATGCCGGTGCAGCCGCGCAGACGCTCTATCGCTGGCTGGGCGTAGGCGCGTTCATCGTACTCAACGGCATCGTTGTGCGCACCGTGCACCACTGGCTCGGCGTGCCCTGGCAGTTACACGCGCTCATTGCCTCGCGGCCGTTGCAGGCGGCGCTGACGTTGACCTGGACCATTGCGGCGCTCGCGGCAATGGTTGTGGCGACCAAGCGTCAGCTGCGCATGCTTTGGCTGACCGGCGCCGGCCTGCTCGCCGCAGTGATCGTCAAGCTGTTCGCCATCGACCTCGCGGCCCTGTCGGGGCTGACGCGCGTCGTTGCCTTTCTCGGTGTCGGTGCGCTGCTGCTAATCGTCGGTTACATCGCACCGCTGCCACCAGCGTCGAAGGAGGGCGTAGACGCCTAGGAGCTTGTCGGGGCCTACTGTGGCGTTTGCGACGGTGGCGCTTTAATCGAGCGCGGCGACGAATGCGGGCAACACGATCCCTGCGGCGCCGCGGAGCGCGAAGTCCGCGATGGCGGATAGCGGTGTCGCCTCAGGATTGATTTCGACCACGATGGCCCCGGAGAGCCGCGCGAGGGCCGGCAACGCCGCGGCGGGATAAACCTCAGCCGAAGTACCGATGACGAGCAGAACGTTGCAGCGCCGGACTGCAGCGTCGGCCGCTGCAAGCGCCCGCTCGGGCAGCATTTCCTCGAACCAAACGACATCGGGTCGCAACGGCGCCCCGCAGTTCCCGCAGCGCGGTAGGGCATCGGGAGGCGCCTCCCAACGCTCAACGATCGTGCCCTCGCGCGAGCATTTCACGCGCGTGATATTGCCGTGGAGCTCGAT
>DASWDF010000017.1:0-2472 GCA_036395475.1 Casimicrobiaceae bacterium | reverse complement strand
TCATCGGCCGCTGGGTGATCGCGTGCAGCGGGTAGTCTTCGGCGATGGTTCGCCCGCGCGCTCCGCCCGCGCCGATGTGCGCCTGCGCGCCCTCGAGCGGCGCGTACCAGAAGGGCAAGGGATCGAAGTACTTCGCCAGCCGCTCGCAATCGACGAGCGAGGTCGGCTGCGGGCCGTCGTAGAGTCCCTGCCCCGCGAGGCGGAACTTCTGCAGCGGCTCGGAGTACATCTGCAGGACGACTTGCACCGGCGGCGTGCCGAACAACGCATGCTTTTCCGCGAACTCGAGATAGTCCTTGTTCGCGTAGCGGTAATAGCGCATGTTTTCCGGCCAGCGATACGTGAAAAAGCACTGGTTCTCGGCGTAGCGCTCCCACTGGTGGGGATTGGGCTCGCCGCGCAATGACTTCTCGCCGTCCGCGCCGCGCCAGCCCGCGAGAAAACCCACGCCCGGCACCTTTTCGTAGTTGACGACGAAATCCTTGTAGTCCTTGAATTTGCGCGAGCCGTCGGCGCGCGTGAAGGCCGGAAACTTGAGCCTGGAAGCGAGCTCGACCAGCACCTCCTGCCACGGTCGCACATCGCGATCGGGCTCGAGCACCGGCACGCGAATCGAATCGGCCGCCGCGTCGGGCTCCGAGATCGGCCGATCGAGGAGCGAAATCGTGTCGTGCCGCTCGAGATACGTCGTGTCCGGCAGCACCAGATCGGCGAAGCCCACCGTCTCTGAATTGAACGCATCGACGACGACGATGAACGGAATCGCGTATTCGCCGCTCGGGTCCTTCCGAACGAGCATCTCCCGGACTTCGCCGGTGTTCATGGTCGAGTTCCACGCCATGTTGGCCATGAAGAGCAGCAGCGTGTCGATGGGATAAGGATCACGGTTGACGGCGTTGGTGATCACCATGTGCATCATGCCGTGCGCGGCGAGCGGCGACTCCCAGGAATAAGCCCGGTCGATGCGCAGCGGCTTGCCGTTCTTGTCGATCACGAGCTCTTCGGGCCGCGTCGGGTAACCATACGTCACGCGGTTCAGAGCCGTATCGGGCGCGAAGATGACCGCGGGATCGTTCTCGGGCAGCGTGCGCATCGGGATGCGCCGCGGATAGGGCGCCCGCGCGCGGAAGTTGCCCGGTCCTTCGAGCGCGCCGAGTAGCATCTGCAGCAGGTGCAGCGCGCGGCAGGTGTGAAAGCCGTTGGAGTGTGCGGAGATGCCGCGCATGGCATGCATCGCCACCGGCCGGCCGACGACCTTGTCATGGGTGCGGCCGTGCATGTCGGTCCAGCGGATCGGCAGCTCGACCGTTTCGTTGAACGCGATCTGCGCCATCTCCAGCGCGATGCGATGGATCGTCTCGGCCGGCACACCGCACTCGGCGGCGACGGTTTCGGGCGCATAACGATCGTCGAGATACCGCTCGGTCACCAGGGAGAACACGGTCTTGGCGCGCCGGCCGTCGGGCAGATCCACGGTCGCCAGCAAGGCCGGCGCGATTTCGGGCAGATGACCGTTGGCGAAGCGCTGGTCGAGCGTATCCCAGACGAGCGGATTACCGTCGCGGTCGCGCGCGAACAGGCCGTCGCCCGGCATCCCAGGGGTCTGCACCACCAGCCAGGGTGCGTTGGTGTATTTGATCAGGAATTCCCAGTCGATCAGGCCGCGTTTGACGAGTACGTGGACGAGCGCGAGGGCGAAAAGCCCGTCGGTGCCCGGACGGATCGGGATCCATTCGTCGGCGATTGCGGAGTAGCCGGTGCGCACCGGATTGATCGAGACGAATTTCGCGCCGTGCCGCTTGAGCTTCTCCAGCCCGATCTTGATCGGGTTCGACGAATGGTCTTCGGCGACGCCCCAGAGCAGGAAATATTTCGCATGATCCCAGTCGGGCGCGCCGAATTCCCAGAATGAGTAGCCGATCGTATACAGCCCGGCGACCGCCATGTTGACCGCGCAGAAGCCGCCGTGCGCGGCCCAGTTCGGTGTGCCGAACTGCTGCGCCCAGAGACTGGACAGCGCCTGCATCTGGTCGCGGCCGGTGAAGAATGCGAGCTCGGTCGGATTCGTCGAGCGAATTTTCGCGAGGCGTCGGGTCAGGACATCGAGCGCTTCGTCCCATTCGATCTCGACGAAGTCGCCCGCGCCGCGCTCGCTCCCCGGCCGGCGGATGAGCGGTTTGCGCAATCGCGCGGGCGAGTACTGCTTCATGATCCCGGCCGCGCCCTTGGCGCAGAGCACGCCCCGGTTGACCGGATGATTGCGGTTGCCCTGGATGAAGCGGAGCTTGCCGTCTTCGAGCGTGACCTTGATGCCGCAGCGGCACGCGCACATGTAGCAGGTCGTGAATTTGATCTGCTGGCGCGAATGATCTTCGAGGGGAATTTCGCGAGTCATGCCGGCAGCGAGGGGCGCGGCCCAGTAGAGGTTGTCGCCACGAACCGATTATAAACGGAGAGGGTCCGGCAGAAGCG
>DASWDF010000016.1:0-8200 GCA_036395475.1 Casimicrobiaceae bacterium | reverse complement strand
TGCCGATCGATTTGCCACCGAACTACGAAATCTCGTTCTATCTTCGCGCCGACGCGCCCGTAAACGAGCTTCAGCTCAAGCTCGTCGACGCAAGCGGCGACAACGTGTGGTGGTTCCACCGGCTCGATTACGAGTTCCCGCGCGAGTGGCGGCTGATAAAAATCAAAAAGCGCCAGATCGACTTCGCCTGGGGCCCGACCAGCGACCGCACGCTGCGGCATGCAGCGACGATCGAGTTGGTGATCAACGCCGGCCGAGGCGGCGGCAGTGGATCGGTGTATGTCAGCGAGCTCGCCTTGCGCGAGCTGCCGCCGGACACCGGCGTCGTACCGGTACCCACGGCGAGGGCGTCGTCATCGCTGCGCGGCGGTGAGCCCGCGCTCGCGCTGGACGGCGATCCAGCGACGGCATGGACGAGCGACCCTGCGGCGGGCAAGACTCAGAGCCTGACGATCGACCTCGGGCAAGCGCGTGAATTCGGCGGCCTCGTCCTACGGTGGCGTTCCGGCGCATTCGCTTTGCGGTACTACGTGCAATTTTCGGATGACGGCGAGCGTTGGCAGACCGTGGAGAGCGTCACCGACGGGAGCGGAGGCCCCGACGCGCTGCGGCTACCCGACGCCGAAACCCGCTTCGTTCGCCTGCTGCTCTCCGACGGACCGGGCAACGGCTACAGCCTCGCCGACGTGGAGATCAAGGATCTCGCCTTCGGCGCGACGCCCAATGCGTTCGTCGCCGCATTGGCTCACGAAGCGCCACGCGGAACCTACCCCCGCGGCTTCTCCGGCGAGCAGCCGTACTGGACGCTCGTCGGCGTCGACGGCGGGGAGGAATCGGGTCTTCTCTCCGAGGACGGTGCGCTCGAGGTCGCGAGCGGCGGATTCTCGATCGAGCCGCTTGTCATCGCCGATGGGCATGTCGTCACCTGGGCCGACGTTCATGCGCAGCCATTCCTCATCGACCGCTACCTGCCGATGCCTGGCGTCCGGTGGCAAGATTCGCGATGGGAGCTGCGCGTCACGACCTTCGCCATGGGACAACGCGCGCGCTCGCAGCTCGTGGCGCGTTACGACCTGATCAATCGCACCGCGAGCCCACTTGTATTGACCCTCGCGCTCGCGGTGCGACCGTTTCAGGTCAATCCGCCCGCCCAGTTCCTGAACATCGTCGGTGGGGTCAGCCCAATTCACGATATCGCCTGGGACGGCGCTGCGCTTGCCGTCGACGGGACGCGCGGAGTCCTCCCGCTGCGGCCGCCCGATCGAGTCGGAGCTTTTTCCTTCCATGCCGGCGCGCTGCGCGGAATCCTCGCTGGCGATTGGGCCGACGCGCACGCTGTCCACGACCACACCGGCCTCGCCTCCGCCGCGCTCGCCTACCGTCTCACGCTCGCGCCGCATGCGCGCGAGACCATCGGCGTCGTCGTTCCGCTTTCCGGGCCCGCGGCGGTGCCGGCGATCGACGCGACCGCCGGCGCACGAACGCAGTCGGCATGGCTCGAACGCGAAGAGCGCGCGGTCGCTGCGATGTGGAAGCGGAAACTCGACCGCGTACGCTTTCGCGTTCCGCGCGAAGCGCAGCCGCTGGTCGACACGCTGCGCACGGCTCTCGCGCATCTGCTCATCACCCGCGACGGACCGATCCTCAGGCCCGGAACGCGAGCTTACGCGCGCTCGTGGATCCGCGACGGGGCGATGATCTCGGAATCGCTGCTGCGTCTCGGCCATGCGGACGTGGCCGCCGACTACCTGCGCTGGTACGCACCGTATCAGTTCGCCAATGGCAAAATTCCCTGCTGCGTCGACCGGCGCGGCGCCGACCCCGTGCCGGAGAACGATAGTCCCGGCGAGTTTATTTTCCTTGCCGCCGAGATCTATCGCTACGCGCACGATCGCGCCTTGCTCGAGGCGATGTGGCCCCACGTCGAAAGCGCCGCGCGCTACCTCGAAACGATGCGACAATCCGAGCGCACCGAAGCTAACTTGGCGCAGGAGAAGCGTGCGTTTTATGGCATGCTCCCCGCGTCGATCAGCCACGAAGGCTACGCCGCGAAGCCGATGCATTCCTACTGGGATGACTTCTGGGCGGCGAAGGGCTATGACGCGGCCCATGCGATCGCGGTCGCGCTCGGCCGCGACGACGCCGCATCCCGTTTCTCGGCTCAGCGCGAGGAATTCCGGCGCGATCTCGCCGCGTCGCTCGCTGCAGCCGCCGCGGCGCACCGCATCGCCTACGTGCCGGCTTCGGCCGAGCTCGGCGACTTCGACCCGACGTCGACGAGCATCGCCTTCGCGCCGCGCGGAGACGCGCAGGATCTGCCCATCACGTTGGTGCACTCGACCTACGAGCGTTACTGGAGAGAGTTTAGTGACCGGCGAGACGGCCGCAGCGCATGGGACGATTACACGCCCTATGAGTTGCGCAATGTCGCGACCTTCGTGCGCCTGGGCTGGCGCGATCGGGCAGCCGAATTGCTCGAGTTCTTCCTCGCCAGTCGACGCCCGGCCGCGTGGAATCAATGGGCCGAAGTGGTGGGACGGGATGCGAGACAGGCTCGATTCGTCGGCGACATGCCGCATGCATGGGTCGCGTCCGATTTCATTCGCTCTACGCTCGATCTCTTCGCCTACGAGCGCGATGGCGACCGCGCGCTCGTGCTCGCCGCGGGAATCCCGGCGCGATGGCTGCAAGGCCGCGGGATCGCGGTCGAGGGCCTGCGCACGCCCTACGGTCCGCTCTCTTATTCGCTCCGGCAGCAGGGTTCGCGCACCCTTCTTCACCTCGCCTCCGGAGCGCGCATTCCGCCGGGCGGATTCGTCTTCATCTGGCCCGAGGCGCAACCGCCGCGCTCAACACGTGTCAACGGCAGGCTCGCGCGCTGGCAGAATGGCGAGCTCGTGATCCGCGAACTCCCGGCAGAGGTCATGGTCCAGCGCTAATCCAAAAGCTCGTGCGCGACGAAGAAGACATGCCATCAACGATCGAATTTCCCGCCGGGTTCCTCTGGGGTGCCGCGACCTCGGCGTACCAGATCGAAGGCTCGCCTCTGGCCGACGGCGCGGGACCGAGCATCTGGCAGCGCTTCGCGCACACGCCGGGCCTCGTCCACGACGGCGAGACCGGCGACGTCGCCTGCGACCATTACCGTCGCTATGCCGACGATGTCGCGCTGATGCGCCAGCTCGGACTGAATGCGTATCGCTTCAGCACGTCGTGGAGTCGGGTCCTGCCCCGCGGCCGCGGCGCGGTCAATCCAGCCGGTCTCGATTTCTACGACCGTCTGGTCGATGCGCTGCTCGCCAACGGCATCGAGCCTGCGCTCACGTTGTTTCACTGGGATCTCCCCGCCGCACTCGACGATCTGGGCGGCTGGCTCAACCCGGACAGCGCGAACTGGTTCGCCGACTATGCGGCGATCATGTTCCGCAAGCTCGACGATCGAGTGAAGCTGTGGGCGACGCTCAACGAGCCGTGGGTCGTCACCGACGGCGGCTATCTTCATGGAGCGATCGCGCCTGGACACCGCAACCGCTTCGAGGCACCGATCGCGACCCACAATCTGTTGCGCGCGCACGGCGCGGCGGTGCAGGCCTATCGCGCCGAGGGCAAGCATCGCATCGGGCTAGTCGTCAACCTGGAACCCAAGTATCCCGCGTCGGACGCTCCGGCCGATCGCGCTGCCACCGCGCGCGCCGACGCTTACATGAACCGGCAATACCTCGACCCGGTATTCCTCAAGCACTATCCCGACGAGCTCCAGGAGATCTTCGGCGAAGCCTGGCCCGAGTGGCCGGCCGAGGATTTCGCGCTCATCGCGCAGCCGATCGATTTCCTCGGCATCAATTACTACACGAGGAACGTCACGCGCTTCGATGCCGACGCCTGGCCGCTCCGTGCAGCGCCGGTCCGGCAGCCGCGAGCGACGTACACGGAAACGAAGTGGGAGGTCTTCGCGCAGGGGCTGACCGACACACTCGTCCAAGTCAAGGAGCGTTACGGCAACCTACCGCTGTACGTCACCGAGAACGGCGCCGCGTTCTTCGATCCACCGACCGCGGAGAGCGACCGGGTGGAGGATCCGCTACGCGTCGACTATCTGCGCAAGCATACCCGGGCGCTTCACGCTGCGCTCCAGAGCGGCGTCGATCTGCGCGGGTATTTCGTCTGGTCGCTGCTCGACAATCTCGAATGGTCGCTAGGGTATTCCAAGCGCTTCGGCATCGTGCACGTCGACTTCGCGACTCAGAAGCGCACGCTCAAGGACAGCGCGCGCTTCTATTCGCGGATCATTGCCACGAACGGGCGGATCCTGAACGACGTAGGTTCCTAGCACGCTCGCTACTCGAGCTCGATCGCGTCGTGGATCGTCGCGATACCGGCTTTCGCGCACGTGTCATCGGCGTCGCCGTTAGGCGCACCCGAGACCGCGATCGCGCCGACCAGCGAACCCTTCGCCCGGACCATCAATCCCCCGCCGACCGCAACGACCTGCGGCAATTGACGAATGCCGCTCGCCGGTTTGCCCGCTTGCGTCGTCGCCGCAAGCTCGCTTGTGTCGGTGCGAAAGCTGACGGCAGTGTAGGCCTTGTTGATCGCGGTCAGCGAGGTGTGCGCACCCGCGAGATTGTCACGCAGCATGGCGAGTGGCTGCCCGCCCCGATCGACGACAGCAACCGCCACGGTGTAGCCCTGTTTCTGGCACTGGGCGAGTGCAGCCTGCGCTGCGCGCAGTGCCGCCTCAGTCGTAAGCGTCGGATAGCTCGCGAGCATTTTCTGCGCGAAGCCGGGCGTGGCTGCTCCGAGTGTTGCGATGGCCATGGCAATCGCAGGAAGAACCGTCTTGGCGTTTCGCATCGCGTGTCACCTCCCATGAAATAAAGGTCGACTGCTTCTCGAGTCGCTATGCTTGCGACGCAATGGTAAGCCTCCGCCGTACCCCCAGGGCGTACTTTTGCTCCCGCTCGCCGAGTCGCGCTTCGCTCTCGGTGAGCGTGAACGCCTTCTTCATGTCCGCTCTCCTGTCGGAAAGCGGACTTTACTAACTTTACCCTGGCGCTGAAAATGGGGAGTGAATCAGTCCGGGCCGCTAGACTATTCGCCGAGTTATCCACGGAGGAGCAAGTTAAATGACAACCAAACTCGATGGTCAACTAAGACGGGAGTTAAACATTCTAGGCAAGCCATACACCCTTACCCTATCGCCGACGGGCTTAAACCTGGTGCCGAAGGGGCGACGCAAGGGCTACGAACTGGCGTGGGCCGATCTCGTGAGCGGGGAGGCGGCGCTGGCAACGGCCCTGAATGCATCGTTGGCGCGCGGACCCAAACTGGAGCCGGCACAAGCGAAGTCAAGGAACGCCAAGTCGGCCGCATCGGGCGCTCAGCGATCACGTCAAATGCCGCAAAAATCGCGATAGGAAAATGGCGGCACGACGAACGGACTGAACAGCTACGCGCTCGTTGTCCGTGATACCTGCGCACCGCCGACGCCGTGCCTCAAGGTTGAATTTAGATCACGTTCACCTTGGCGCTGGGCAAAGGAATCGGCGGGCATGTCCAATCTGCACATCATCGTGGTACCACCCGACGAGCGAATCTCGAGACGCCGCGGCTAGCTTCGGCGAGAAATGTCTCGCAAAGGCGCCTTGCGAGCGATCATTCCGTTATCCTAAAGGTGTCACGCTAGGACCCGCCGAGCCGATCGATCAAGTGGCCTGCGTCCACGTGCCCAACGCAACGCGGGCACCGTGCACAACCCTAATGCGCCGGCCGGAATGCGTTGAACGGCTCCACGCTACGCAGCGTGACGTGCCGTATTTCCGGCGCGCCAGTTATCTCCTACTCGGTATAGCGCCGTTGCAGCTTCGGCACCTGCAGCTTGTGCCGGGCGCGAACCCACCAACCCATCAGCCGACTCGGGTTACTGACGCTTGGCCCGCTATACGTTGACCTGGAACCAGAGCGCCACGTCGGAAATCTTCATGGTGCCGGTGCCGCCCGTTCGCATGAACCTGAGGATCTTGCCGTTTGCCAGCGATGCGCCGCCCAGTAACTCTTGTATCGTGCCATAGTAATTGCCGTTCATTACAATTTGCCCAATCATTGTGGAGCCAGACCCTGGCGGCGCGTCCTTGATCCAGAAGCCGAGCGTCAACCCGTTCCCATTTCCGACAGCCAACATGAAGGTGAGGATCGCGGCCATACCAGAATTGAAGTTGCTGGGCAAACTGATGGGAAAATCGACGTTGCCAGCGACTTCAGGGAGGGTGACGGCCGCATCTGCGAATGTGACGTAATCTGCGACGGTTGCCATCGAGTTCTCCTTATTTCGAGTCGCGTACACATATGCGGCACCTCTGCGATCGCGGCCCGATTATCGCGAGTGCCAACTGCGATTCCAGCGCTCCTGCAGACTGATCCGCCCGATAGAACACGCGGTCCACAGGATCGTGAGAACACATTCTGATCATGTATACTACAAACCTTTTCTGACCCGGTGTCAATCTCACCTCAGTTTGGCGAAGGAGAAAGAAAGCGCATCGTTACCTGCGGACTCTAACCGCAACTCGGAGTAAATCAGTGCCTTGAGTTGCGACAGCGAGGCGCCTGCTCCGCCGCTGCCCCGACGACCTTCTCCACGAGCAACGTCCTGGCGACCCCGCGGCGACCGGTCGACCAAGTCGATTTTTCGACGGGCACGTCGTCGTCGGTCACGACCGTCGCACTGTCCTTACCCGCGAGCTCGGCGGCCATCTGGAAATTCATCACGTCGCCTTCGTAGTTCTTGACGATGAACAGGCAGCCGCTGCCGGTTTCCACGGCTTCGACGGCGGCGACCATCTGATCGGGCGTCGGCGACGTGAACACCTGACCGGGACAGGCCGCGTCAAGCATGCCGCGACCGACTAAGCGCGGCACGCAGAAAGTCTCGCGATGACGCGCTAACGTCGAGCGCAGTCCGGCGGCGCAGTGCACGAATTGCACGCCCGAATTCCGGCGGCGGCGCACCCGCTAAGGGACTAGGATCCAGTCCGATTACATCAAGGAGACCGACGATGTCATTTCGCGTTCTCGGGCTTTCGCCGGGTCAGTTCCGTCCGCTCTTCACCATGCCCGACGCCCGGCTTCATCAGCTGGGAGCTCGCCGCATCATCGCCGATGATCCGCGCATGCCATGCCGAGTGAGCATGCAGCACGCCGAACTTGGCGAGGAACTTCTTCTTCTCAATTTCGAGCACCAGCCGGCAAACACGCCCTACCGCGCGACCCATGCCATCTACGTGCGCAAGGTCGCCGATCGAGCCTTCGAGGCGGTCGACATCGTCCCGGAGGTGCTTGCGTCGCGGCTCCTGGCTGTGCGCGCCTTCGACGCGCAGCACATGATGATCGATGCCGAAGTCTATGAAGGCGCTCAGGCGGCCGAGATGTTCGAGCGATTCCTCGCCAATCCACAAACCAGTTACCTGCAAGTGCACAACGCACGGCGCGGCTGCTACGCTGCCCGAATTGAGCGCGCATGAGCCGGCAAGCGGCGGCGGCGTCACGAGGCGCCGAGCCGCAATTGAAGGGCCGCACTAAATCGCGCGAAAACCCCGCTCCCCCGGGGTTTTTCTTTGGCCGCCCGGGTGAACGCTACAAAGTGGTCCACTGACGATCTTCTTTACATATGCGGCTCGAGTTCGCCCAGCGCAAATTGGTAACTCATCGGAAAATAACGAAAACAATGCCGATGGCTCGAAGGTTGCTCGCAGTGCTGACGAGGCAAGGCGCACCAGCTTTTTTCGGTCTCGAACTCTCGGTCAGCCGGAGGCAACCAGTGAAGCCCAATCGCATCAGAGCGCCCCGCAGAACCGCAAACGGCATGTCCTATTCACGTGTCAGGAGCCGACGAAGCGCTCTGCTGGAGGCCGTGCCGGTGCCAATGCCCCTGAGCAGCGATGCCGTTGATCTGATACCCGTTGCCGCTGCGCTCGCCGAACTCAACGAAGGCGAACTGTGTGTGCTGATCGATGTGACAAGCAAAAACCCGAAGGTCGTGCCGGGCCTGTTCGCGTGGATCGGGCACGCTTGCGATTGGGAACTGAATCGCCGTGCTTGCGTTGACTTTCCGCTGCAAACACCCGAAGCAGCGATACCGCCAGAGCAGGACGCCGCGAGCATCGCTGCGATGATGACGCTGCGCGCGAGGTTCGCTCAGGAT
>DASWDF010000015.1:0-8350 GCA_036395475.1 Casimicrobiaceae bacterium | reverse complement strand
GCCGACCATGCTTTCGCCGGTTGCTGCGGCACGCGCCGGCGCCGCGCCCGATTTCGTGTACTGATTGACGTTCTTGTGCAGCGCCTTGAGGTATTCGAACGCCTTGTCCTCGCCCATGAGCTGCACCAACGTCGCGAGCATCGTGTACGAGGTGCCCGAGGAATTCGGGTTCGCGACCTGGATCTCGTCCTTGAAAGCGGGCTTGGTCAGATCGGCCCAGCACTTGGGCTCGGGGATGTTCTTCTTCTTCAATTGGTCAGTGTTGTAGCTGTAGCCGAGCGCGCCCGCATAGACACCGACTGTACGGAACTTCGACGCCTCCGCCTGGCGCACCGCCCAGTCCTGCAGGTCCGCGAGCTTGGGCGACTTGTAGAGTTCGGTCAGCCCTTCCTCGGCGGCTTGCAGATGTGGGTCGCCTGTACCGCCCCACCAGATGTCGCCGCGAGGATTAGCCGCCTCGGCCTTGACTTGCGCATAGAACTCGCCTGAGCTCTTGCGCGTCATGAGCACCTTGATGCCGGTGGCTTTTTCAAACGCAGCGGCCATCGGCCGGCACCATTCCTCCTGCGGCGTGCAATAGAGAACAAGCTCGCCTTGTGCTGCGGCGGTAAGCGGCGCAGAAAGCGCCAGTGCGGCGACGATGCTTGCAAGCCAAGTGCGCGATTCCATCATTTTCTCCCCCATTCAAGCTAACGCCGACAAGCATAGCGCAAAGACGGACGTGCCGGAGCCCATGGGATTGCTGCAGCTGCCGGCGTTCCCCGCTTCTCCTCGTTCGCGCATGGCGACCACCTTTGGCCGGTGCGTCTTGATTTCTTCATCCGGTTTTAGGCCGGCGTAAAATCCTGCCGATCGACCGGACGGGGAAAACTTGTGAAAAACGTATTCATCCGCGTCGCTGCCCTTCTTGCCGTGCTCGCGCATCCGGGCGCCGCCTTCGCCCAAGGCACGCTGGCCGTGTACTGCAGCTCGCCGAATACGGCGTGGTGCCAGGGCATGGCTATCGGTTTCGAAAAGGCGACCGGCGTCAAGGTGGCCGTCACGCAAAAGGCGACCGGCGAGCTCTTCGCGCAGATCAAGGCCGAAGCCAACAATCCCAAGGGCGACGTCTGGTGGGCGGGTCCCGGCGACGCGTTTTTGCAGGCCGCCGAGGAAGGATTGCTCGAGACCTACAAGTCCCAGAACCTGGGCCAGCTGCAGGATTGGGCGAAGCGCGAAGCGGAGATCTCGAAGTATCGCGTCGTCGGCGTCTACGGAGGCATTCTGGCGCTCGGCTACAACACCGAGATCTTCGCCAAGAAGAAGCTGCCGATTCCAAACTGCTGGAAAGACCTGACCGATCCCGTCTACAAGGGCGAAGTCATGCTGTCGAACCCGAACTCCTCCGGCACCGCATACATGATGCTCGCCTCGCTGGTCCAGATCTTCGGCGAGGACGAAGCGTTCAAGTACATGAAGGCGCTTAACGCAAACGTCAATCAATACGCGCGTTCGGGGATCGGGCCGATGGCCGCGGTGACGCGCGGCGAGACCGCCATAGGCAGCACCGTACTGCACGGCGTGATCAACGAGATCATGCGCGGCTTCCCGGTGCAGCCGATCCTGCCTTGCGAGGGTGTTGGCTACGAAGTCGGTTCGATGGCGATCATCAAGGGCGCGCGCAATCTCGACAACGCGAAGAAATTCTTCGACTGGGCGCTGACCCCGGAGGCGCAGAAGATCGGCCTAGACATCAAGGAATTCGCGATTCCGACCAACAAGAACGTGACGCTGCCGCCGCAGGTGCCGAATCTCGCCGCGATCAAGCTCATCGACTACGACACAGCCAAGTACGGCTCGGCCGCGGAGCGCAAGCGCCTGCTCGAGCGGTGGGAGAAGGAGATCAACGCGGTCGCACGTTGACGCGCAGTGCGCCATGACCGTCGAGCGCAAAGCCATTGCCTTCTGGCTCGCCGTCGGTACCGCCGGTTTTCTGCTCGTTCCTTGGTACGCCCTCGAGGCTTCGCTCTTCGCGGCCGACTGGATTCGCGACTATGCGGGCAAAGAGGCGGCGCCGGCGCTGGTGCAAGGTTTGCGCCACGGACGGATATGGCTCCTGCCGCTGGGCGGCTTGCTGCTTGCGGGCTTGGCACTGCTTTCACCTCGCCTCGAGCGCGCGCTTCGCGCGCGCGGGCTCCTCGCGCTCGGCGCCGCGGGCTTCCTCTACCTTCTACTCCAAGGTTTCGCGATCGGCCCGCGGGGCTGGTCGTTCGCGACATTCGGCGAGACGCTGGGCCCGCTTGCCGGCGGGCAGTTTGGGATCGGCGTGGGGGCGCTTCTGGTGGCCACCGCGTTCGCGATGCTCTTCGCGCTGGGGCTCGCACAGCGAGGGCTTTTCGCCGGCGACGGATTCATCGCCGCTTGCATCGTCACGATCGCTGTCCTTACCGCGACGTTCATCTTTTTTCCGGTGCTGCGCATCCTGTCGAGCGCGTTTCAGGACGGCCCCGGCGCCTGGTCTGCATCGGCGTTATTCAGCCGGTTGCTGACCGCCAAGGTCTGGGGATTGGGTTGCTTTGCCGAAGGCCGCAGTTGCGGCGTGGCGTGGAACACGCTCTTGCTCGCGATTCTGACGGGCGCAGGCACGACCGCGCTGGGCCTCGCGTTCGCGTTGCTCGCCACGCGCACCGACTTCCGCTTCAAGAAACTCTTGCGCGCGCTGTCGATCCTGCCGATCATCACCCCGCCCTTCGTCATCGGGCTTGGATTGATCCTCATCTTCGGTCGCTCGGGCCTGGTCAATCAGATGCTGGAGTCGGCATTCGGCATCGAGCCCGCGCGCTGGTTCTACGGCCTGCCCGGATTGCTCGTCGCACAGTTGCTCTCGTTTACGCCGGTCGCGTTCCTGGTGCTCATCGGCGTGGTCGAGGCCGTTTCGCCCAGCATGGAGGAAGCCGCGCAAACCTTGCGCGCGGACCGCTGGCGAACCTTCGTCGACGTGTCTTTGCCGCTCATGCGCCCCGGACTCGCCAACGCGTTCCTGATCGGTTTCATCGAATCGATCGCGGACTTCGGCAACCCGATCGTACTCGGCGGGAACTTCGGCGTGCTTTCCACCGAGGTGTTTTTCTCCGTCGTCGGCGCGCAGCTCGACCAGGGTCGCGCCGCCGCGCTCGGCATCCTTCTGCTGGGTTTCGCGCTCGCGGCGTTTTTCACGCAGCGCTGGATGCTCGGGCGCAAGGCCTATACCGCGCTGTCGGGGAAGGGGGATTCCGGGCTGTCGACGCCCCTGCCCGACGGCGTGCGCCGCGTCTGCCACGCCGTGATCGTGCCCTGGATCGCATTGACCCTCGTGATTTACACGATGGTCTGCATCGGCGGCTTCGTCGAGCAATGGGGTCGCAACTACGCCCCGACGCTCAAGCATTACAGCAAGGCCTTCGCGATTGAGCTTGGGTCCCACGGCCTGCTGTGGGTCGGCACGGCCTGGAGCTCGTTCTGGACCACGGTTGAGCTATCGGCGATCGCGGCGCCGGCGACCGCGGCGCTGGGACTGCTGACCGCCTGGATCCTGACGCGGCAGCGCTTCAAGGGCCGCGACGCATTCGAGTTCTGCACCCTGCTCTCTTTTGCGATTCCCGGCACGGTGATCGGCGTGTCGTACATTCTCGCTTTCAACGTGCCGCCGATCGAGATCACCGGAACCGCGCTGATCCTGATCGCCTGCAACGTGTTCCGGAACATGCCGGTCGGCGTGCGCGCGGGAATGGCGTCGATGGCCCAGATCGACAAGAGTCTGGACGAAGCTTCGACAACGCTCGGCGCGCGCGGCGTCACCACCTTGCGCCGCGTGCTGCTGCCGCTGCTCAAGCCGGCAATCGTCGCCGCTCTGGTCTACAGCTTCGTGCGCGCCATGACGGCCCTTTCGGCGGTGGTGTTTCTGATCTCCGCCGAATACGACTGGGCCACGACTTACATCATCAACCGCGTGACCAACGGCGACTACGGCGTCGCGATCGCGTATTCGACGGTGCTGATCGTGCTGATGCTCGCGGTCATATGGCTCATCCAGCGCCTGGTCGGCGAGACGCGTCTCGGCCGGCGCGCGGGTGTTCCGGGCGCTGCCATGGGACAATTGGGCGCGTCTTAATCGTGAAAAATGACCACGCCACCATGAAAGCGGCTGCTATCGAATTTGAACACATCAGCAAGCACTACGGCGCTATCGCTGCCGTGGACGATATTTCCTTTGCTATCAGCGCCGGAACTTTGGTCACGCTGTTGGGGCCGTCGGGCTGCGGCAAGACAACGACGCTGCGGATGATCGCGGGGCTGGAGCTCCCGACAGCGGGAACGATCCGCATCGGCGGCGAGGACGTGACCCGCGCACCAGCGTCGGCCCGCGACGTATCGATGGTGTTTCAGAGCTACGCGCTGTTCCCGCATATGACCGTGCTCGAGAATGTGAGTTACGGCCTCGTCGTGTCCGGCCTGCCCAAGCCTGAGGTCGCGGCCAAGGCACAGGCCGCGCTCGCGACGGTCGGCCTGGCCGGATTTGACGCGCGCCTGCCCTCCGAGGTCTCGGGCGGGCAGCAGCAGCGAGTCGCCGTCGCGCGAGCGCTGGTGCTGGAGCCCGCAGTGTTGCTGTTCGACGAGCCACTGTCGAATCTCGATGCGCGTCTGCGGCGGCAGATGCGCGAGGAAATCCGCGAGCTGCAGCGGCGGCTGTCGCTCACCGTCGTCTACGTGACGCACGATCAGGCCGAGGCGATGGCGGTATCCGATCGCATCGTCGTCATGAACAAGGGCGGCATCGCGCAGGAAGGCGCGCCGCGTGAACTCTACGAGCAGCCGAAAGACGTGTTCGTCGCCGGGTTCATGGGCGAGGCGAATCGCGTGCGCGGAACGCTGCGGCGCATCGACGAGCGCATGGGCGAGGTCGCGCTGGGCCCGCTCACGCTCACGCTGGCTCACCGCGGGCTGCCAGCGGGCGAAGTCGACGTCGCGATCAGGCCGGAGTCGATCGTCATCGGCGAGGACGCCTCGGGCCTAGCCGGCACCGTGCGCAAGTCCGCCTACCTCGGCGGCCTGATGGAGTACACGATCGGCACGGCGCTCGGCGATCTGTTCGTGATCGATATGGCGGTTGATCAGCCGCGAGCCACCGGCGCGGAGGTTGGCTTGCGTTTCGCGAACCACGGCGTCGTGGCTATCGCGGCCAGCGCCGCACCCGCATGACGGCCGCGGAGCTCTCTGCGCGCGCGGAGTTCGCCAAGCGCCTTGCGCGCGACGCCGGCGCGCTGGCGCAGCGTTATTTCCGGCGTGAAATCGACTTCGTCGCAGAGGCCAAGAGCCCGCAGGATTTCGTCAGCGCCGCGGATCACGCCGTCGAGGCGTTCATCCGGGAGCGATTGCAGAAGGCGTTTCCGGCGGACGCGGTTCTCGGCGAGGAAGGCGGTGGCGAGCCGGGACGCAATCTCTGGGTCGTCGACCCGATCGACGGCACGATCAATTTCGTGCACGGCGTGCGCTACTGGTGCATCGCGATCGGCTTCATCACCGCCGGCGAACGCAGGATCGGCGTGATCTACGATCCGTCGCTCGACGAACTCTTCTGGGCGACCAAGGGTGAGAATGCGTGGTGCGACGAAACGCGCATTCGCGTCTCGCCGCGCGACCGGCTCGATCATGCGCTCGTATGCGCGGGTTACGTGCCGCGGCATCCGCTGGAGGAGCACCTGGCGCTGAAGCGCCGGCTGCACGAAGCCGGCGTCGCGGTGAAGGACATGGGCGCGGGCGCGCTCATGCTGGCGCACGTCGCGGCGGGCCGCTACGACGCCTTTCTCGAGCCGCACATGCATCCCTGGGACGCATCAGCGGGGTTGCTGCTGGTCGAAGAAGCGGGAGGTCGCATCCATCCCTACCCGGGACCGGGCGGGCTCGTCGGAGGCGGACCGGTCATCGCCGCGGCACCGGGCATCTTCGCCGCGCTCGAGCGGCTCGCGCTCGCGCTCGCGCATTGATCGACAAGAGGCGCCGTGCATCGGTTCGCAGTCGTGGCTCTCGTTCTCGCGGCCTACGGCGGCTGGCACTGGTGGAGTAACGAGCGGACCGTGCATCGGCCGCCCGGTATCGTAGCGCCGGATGAGCCGGTGCAAGTGAATCTGGAGCCGTCGCCGCGCTTCGAGGCCAAGGGCCATACCTTCGTCAAGCGCGCGAAATTCGACATTACGGCGCGGCTGCTTCGCAAGGAGATCTATCGCATCGACGGCAGTGCGGACCTCGCTTCCATCGATCTCGGCGTCGGCTGGGGTCCGTTGTCGGACAGCGCGATGGTCGAAGGCCTCGGATATAATCTTCGCCGCCGTCGACGGATTGGGTACTCCGGCAGGTCGAGATCCACATACATAGCGCGAGGACGGGTTGATCCATGAAGAAGGTGATAGCACTGCTGAGCATTGTAGTGGCGCCCGCAGTTTTTGCGCAAACCTGCCCTGACAGGAATATCTTGTATTGGCAGGCGTTCCCGGCTGGAGGCGAGTCGGATATATCCGGACGTCACCAGCAGGTCGTGTTGAAGAAGCGCTGTCCGGCGATCGACACCATCATTCAGTACAAGCCGGGCGCAGGAGGCGGCCTCATGTGGGCCCAGATGAATCAGCTCCCCGGCGATGGCCTCAACATCGTCGGTATCAATCTTCCGCACATCGTGTTTCAGCCCATCGAAGGGCAGGTGCAATACAAGACAGAGGACGTCACACCCGTCTTCTGGTTCCATTACACCCCGGATGCGCTGGTGGTGCTGGAGTCAAGCCCTTTCAAGACGTTCCAGGACTTCGTGAAGGCGGCCAAGGCGGATTCCGGAAAACTCTCGCTGGGTGGCTCCGGCCTGAACTCAGCCAATCACGCTGCGCATGAGCGCTTGAACGCTACATTCGGCGTAAAAACCACCTACGTGCCGTTCAAGGGCACAGGCGATATGACGACAGCCATACTTGGTGGCCACGTGGACGGGGCAATGTCGTACACGGCGTTTGCCATCAACAGCAAGGGGAAGGTGCGTGCGCTTGCCGTGGCGATGGAAAAACGCCACCCGCTCCTACCTGACACGCCGACGTTTCGGGAGCTCGGTGTCGATTGGGTCGACGGCGCGTACCGCGGAATCGGCGTGCCGAAGTCGACGCCACCTGAGGCCAAGAAGCGGCTGTCGGACCTGTGGGCCTCGCTCAACAACGACCCCGAGATGAAAGAGCTCGCTGCCAAGAGCGGTTTCGAACTCGTAAACATCGGCTTGGAACAGATGGACGGATTCATGAAGGAAAGGATCAGGATCTACACTGAAGGCGCGAAGCGTCTCAACCTGGGCAAGTAGATGGTTGCTTGCACCGCGGGTGTAGATCATTGAGCGCGACGGCGGGATAGACGTCTCTACGCTCGAGTTGACGGACCGTGAGCATCGTCCCTCGACGCCGCGTTCGTGGACGCGCCTTGGAACTGGACGCTACATCCCGGATGCGTCGCTGGCGGCGCTTGCGAGCCGTCCGCTCGGCGCCCGTTTGCTTCGTTCGTTAGGTCGCATGCAAGCAGTTCATAGCGTACGGCTGGCTGGGCGAACAGACATCCCAGGCATGCACCGCGTCCGCATGGCGGTCCATGAGAATCGCCTTGTCTCGACACTCATTACCGAAGAGCACTACGTTTCGGCCATCGAATTGACGGGCCGGGGGTGGGTCGCCGAGGATCAAGGCATCGTTATCGGTTTCGCCATTGGCAACGCAGTCAATGGCAATATCTGGGCGTTGTTTGTGCATCCTGATCACGAAGGCCGCGGTCATGGTCGCCGCTTGCATGACGCCTTGGTCGAGTGGTTGTTTCAACAGCGGCTGCCGCGCCTGTGGCTGAGCACGGAGCCAAACACCCGCGCGCAGCGGTTCTATGAGAAAGCTGGGTGGTCTCTTGTTGGCATGCTACCCAGTGGGGAGGCGCACTATGAGCTTCGCTTCAAGAATGCGCCCGAAGCCCGCGCTCGGGCGGACCCGCCGGCAAGCGGCTTCTGTCAACACGAACCTGTCGACGCCAGGAGTTTTCGATTATGGGTGCAACGTATCTCTCGATGCAGCTCCGCACGACGGACCGCGACGCCGCGGTGGTCGCTCTGGAAGCGATCGCCGTAGCGAAGGTCGCTTCGGGCCTTCGGTTCTACGTCGCTGAGCCGGTCGCCGGGTGGATCGGGGTTTTTCCCAATTTCACGCCGGAGCTGGAGCAGACCGCCAAGGCGCTGTCGGCAAAGCTCGCATGCCTCGTCGTGCTTCTCCTATCGGCGGACGAAGACGACCTGTACTGCATGTTCTTCCGGGACGGCAAGCAGCTG
>DASWDF010000014.1:0-5132 GCA_036395475.1 Casimicrobiaceae bacterium | reverse complement strand
ATGCGCTAAGCGCGCTTGCCGGCACAAATCCGACATAGCCGTCGCCGGCGAGTTGTCCCCACGCCCAGCCTTGCTCGCTGATGTCGTAAATCGTGACCCGCTCGCCCTTCAGCGCTTCAGTCAGAAGCTCCGCCTCGTGCGAGGGCGCGTTGCGCACGGGCGCTTGCGAGGCGCCGATCTCGTATGCTTTTCCCTCGACGAAGCGTTGAGCTTCTACGACGCCGGCGAGATGCTTTGCCGCGAGGTCGTGTCGCGCCGGAGTTATCCGCGGGTCGAATCCGCTGCTTCCAGCTTCAGCCGATCCGGTCACCGGCATCGCCGGCTGCTGCGCGCGCGCTGCAAGCGGCCAGGCGACGGCGCCGCCCAAAAGCGTGACGAATTCGCGGCGTTTCATCCAATCGAATGGCATCCTATCTGGCCGCTCCTCCCGCCGAAGCTCCGCGACTTCCGCTGCGGCATGCACCGACGACTAAGCGCGCGGCGGCCGGCGCCGCTCGTGGAACCACGTGCGGTACTGCGTCATCTTCGCGCGCTGCGCTCCCGGCGCATACCGCTTGCATGTCGACGCCTCGTCGCTCTTGGCCGGCGCGCCCCACCGCAGCTCGACGCAGTCGTTCAGGTTGTAGGCCATCTCGAGCTCCGCCGCGCGGTCGACCACGTCCTTGACCGCGAGCGTCCACGCGGAGCCATCGCTGCGCGTATACGAAAACTTGCGCGCCGAAAGCTCCGACGCGAGCACGCTCTCCAATTGGGCCTTCACGTCCGCGACGCTCTTGTCCTTCGGCATCGCGTACCGCTCGGGCCGCCGCGCGACGCGATCCGGAAACCCGCGCACCACATCCATCGCGATCAACAGACGCAAATCGCGCGACGGCGTCGCGAAATCTTCCCACGCCCCGGTCGTCTCGAAGATCGACGCGCCGTCCGGCATGTCCGCGGCGCCGCGCGCGCTGCTCTGCCACTTTCGCCCGTTTTCGACCGACGTCACGCGCGTCTTCACCTGCTCTTCCAGCGCCGTGATCGCCTCCGTCATCGCGCGCAAAGGATCGAGCGGCGCCGGCGACATCACGTCATCCATTCGATCGTAAAAGTCTTCGATCCCGAGCCGCGACTGATCGAGCGAATAATCGCCGTACTGCGGATGTTTCGCGATTTCGTCGTTGGTCAGCCGCCGCAAGACGCCGTTCCTCTCGCGCACGATCGGCCGGAAGCGCTTGAACCCGGGGCCCCCGAGCGCGGGATCCTGCGCGAACAGGAAATTGCCGCGCCAATAACGCTTGCGTGCGACCGTCCCGTCGGGCTGCCCGTCGACGGCGAGGAAGACACCCGCGGCGCCCTCCGACTGCGCCACGCGCCGCACCAGCACCAGAAGGTGCCCGTACGGATCGGCGTACACGGTTCCCGGGCGCAGCGTCTCCTGGTTCAGCGGCACGGGATAATAATCGGTGTTGTCGTCGCTCCCCGCCGTTCGCCCGGATCCGGAATGGACGCCGTCGGCGACGGTAAAACGCAAATAATGGCCGAAACCCGCCGCGAGCCCCGGCGGCCTCGGCGGAGGACCCGAAGGCTTCGCCGCAGGCGCCGGCGGCGTCACCGCAGGTCCGCTCGCCGGATTGGCGCCTGGCGGGCGAAGCATCTCGAATGGGGCGCCGGACGCGATTCTTTGTTCGGGCGGGGAGGGACGAGGTTCCTCGACCTGAATGTTCCACCACTCGTGGCACTTCGGCGGCTCGCCGCCGCTGCCGCGCGTGCACTTCGCGTACCCGAACGGCAGCCCCATCTTGAACGCGAAATACGCGCGCAAAAAGTACGGAAGGTCGGCGCAGTCGGGGCGAATGACGAGCCCCATCTGGTCTTCGCCGAGACCCAAATGGTTGAACAGGAAATTGCGCGATCCATCGCGCAGCACTTCATGCAGCGCCTTCCACGACGGCGCCGCGTCGAGCGGCGCGTCGAAGAGCTTCTCGATCCATGCCGAATACAAGTTTTCCGTCGCGCGATTCCATGTATTGCGCAAGGGCCAGACGCTCCCCTCCGTCGCGCGCGGCGGCGGCGGCTTGTCGCCGCGCACGGCGATTTCGCGCGTGATCGTGCTGCACTCGGCCGGCGCGTGGTCGCGCGCGAGCTTCGCCTGCCACGTCCCCACGGCCGGCGACGCGACCTCGGCGAACCAGAAATACGGCGGCCCGCCGAGCCGCTCACGCGATCTGGCCGCGACGCGTCCATCGGGCGCGATCAGCGAAAGCTCGCCCTCGAGCGGCTTCTCCGCGGCGAAGAAGACGCGCAAAGGCGCGCCCTTCCACGGCGCAATCGGCGAGGGCAAGACCGCGAGCTCGGCCGCGTCTTCGCAGCTGCCGAGTGGACCTTGGGCCTGTGAGTCCACGACTGAGAAAAGGAAGACGAAAAATGCCCCTGCGATCAGCAACAATGCTGTCACAGCAGCAGCAGCAGACTGGCGTGCTAGAAACAATTGAGTTCCCCCTCCCGGACCGCAATAGACAATATGGGAAAGCTTTGGCTGAATCATGGCAAAATCCATCGCCAGGCGAGTGGCCGCAGGGTCCGGTTTGGGTCAGGGGAACAAAAAGATTGCGATAGCATATCCCCACATGGAACCCGCCTCGATTTATGCTCAGGCAGACCCCAGGTCTGCCCGCGTGCCGTCCAAAAATCGACATTCGATTCACAACATTGGGCCCTGGCGTACGTTCGGGGGTTCGGCACGACTGAAAAGTGTCGGAGCAAGTCGAGCGCCGTCATATCGATAACAATCAAGAAGGAGGCATCGATGCGTAAATTGCTTATCACTGCAGCGATGGCGATCTCGGTTGCTGCGAGCACGAACGCATTTGCTGCGGGTCGTGGCGGAGGTGGCGTAGGGGGAGCAGGTGTTGCCGGGTCTAATGGTATCGGAGGCAACACGTGGACCACTCCGCCCGGGTTCGGCCAAGGGAACAAGAACGGTTGGCAAGGGGGAAGCGTGCCGCCCGGCTGGGACAATGGAAATAGACAAGGGTGGGGAGGTCAAAGCCTGCCTCCTGGATTACAGCGCCGTCAGTAACGCTGTAGGAAAATGCAAAAAGGGTCTGGTGTGGAAGCCGGACCCCTTAGTTGCCCGCGCCGACGAGGTGATCGAATGACGGCGGTTCGCCGGATGTCTCTTACGGGGTCATTCGCATTACGCACCAGCGGTGCCGGTCATCGGCCCATGTCCGTGGTCCTCTAGAACCGGACGCAAATTCAAGGCCTTGGTGTGCAGAGTGATCCGATGCGAAGTGCCAGAAGCGGTAGCCACCGAGCTGACCCCAGCGAGGCTTGATTTATCTCAAAAGCGAATAGCGGTTGTTACATTATTATTGATCACAAATAAGCGGGAGATCAGCCATGTGTTCATCTGACAAGTCCGATCTTCGTGAAGCGAACGTCTACAAGATGATGGAGCATCTCGGGATCGAGGTTAGTGGCGGCGTGATACCACGGTTTGGCCTCATGTATGCATCAGCTGTTCGGGCTTGCCGGAAATGCGAATCGGTTCAGGCCTGCACCAAGTGGCTTAGAACTGCGTCTTCAATGCCCATGGCGCCTGATTTCTGCCCGAACGCCGATATTTTCTTCGAATTGGCGTTCGAGGGACAGAGCGTTCCGCGCAGCACTGCAACGCACTGATGGTGACCGCACCATCGGCCCGGAGCCAGTCCTGGATGAGACGGCTGTCCCAGCTGCGTCCGTGGACCGTCATTTGTTCGCCCCGTTGATCCAAATTAATGCCATCCAACGTAAAAGGGGGATCGTGTAAAAGCTGTTTTCTTTCTGACGACGGACCCTTTTCAGCGTTCGCGCGACGCAGTCACAGAGGTTGAGCGTCGCCGTATTGCGGCCAAGCATAAGGAGACATTGGCGCGTCATCGTCGCGAGCCCCTCGGAAGACCTCCATGCGCCCCGATATGCACAAGGTGATCGTTGAGCGCCCGCGCTTCGGCGGGCATCGCGCGCGCAAAGGCCGTCGTCCACGCGATTTGGACGATCTGCCGGCCAAGCAGGGCATGCGTCGGCCCTACGGGTGGCACGGCAAGGACCTCGACGACCATCTCGGTCCGCTGCGGCGGTTCCTGCGCAAGCAGGTCGGGCGGCCTTGGGACAAGGTTTACGGCGAGATTTGTCAGGGGCGGCGGGCCGGCCATCTACTCCACGCTCACCTGCTCCGGCACGTGTTCGATTTCGTCACGATCGAGAATCTCAATCTGCCGCGAGCAAAGCGTCGCTACCGTCTCTTCTACGTCGACGCGCGGAGCGGCATCCTTCGTGTGACAAAGTCGTGCAGGCGGGGCGAAGCATGACAAAGGACCGCCAACTCGATGAGCTGGTTGCCGAGGTCCGAAAGATCACCGTGACAGCCGAGCAGTTGGGCGAGCAGCGTCGGAGCTTCGCGTATGGCAATGCTCGTATCGAGAACGAGAGAATTACACGTGAGATGATTGCCGAGGCAGATCGAAAGATCATGGCTGACGACTACAACCTGTACCGGGACCGGGACAGCATTAGCTTTGCGGAAGAAGCCGGGCTCCTCAACGATCCCGACGAGGTAGCTCGCCGAGAGGCTGAAAATAGTGTCGCACTGTTCAACCTAGTCGATGACGTCATTCGCACGTGGTTGGACAGGGGTGGTTTCAAGCTGCATAAGGGGGTGTTTGTGCACCTGCACTGGGTTGCGGCGCGCGAGCGTTAGCATACGTCATCCTCGGCATAAGACTGGACAGCCTGTTGCCCGGCACGCCAACCGTCCCAGAGCAAATTGCCTCTGATGAAAAGTCCTATCACAAGGCACTGGAGGCGGCGGAGCAGGCTTGGGTTTCCGGCAGAATTGATGTTTCGGCGCTTGAGGATCTTTTGCGCGAGATGCTGGCGCAGCGTATCCGTCCGGTGTAGGCCGCCTTCCTGAGCGCGTAACGCGTGAGATCATGTGCCCATTAATTTGCGAATCAATGGGCACATATGACGACGGTTACGATTCATTCCGGTCCTGAACGGCGACGGCGATGGAGCGCAGCTGAGAAGGTCCGGATCGTCGAGGAGAGCCTGGCGCCCGAGGCGAGCGTGACCGAGGTTGCGCGCCGGCACGATGTTCACCCCAA
>DASWDF010000013.1:0-53500 GCA_036395475.1 Casimicrobiaceae bacterium | reverse complement strand
GCGCAGGCGTTTGTTGAGCTTGTTCGTCTCAAAATCTGCGCGCTGCGCCTCGCGCGCAGGTAGAGCGCGGCGAGCGAGCGTCGATATGGCGTGGTCCGCGGCGGTGTTCGTCACTCGGCCGCTGCGGGCACAGCCTTGGGGGGAGCGGGCGGGTGCTGTCGGGGGTCGGGTTGCCGTGCTCATGAGCGCCTCCTCATCTCGTGTCGCCTGCATTTGACATGCCGGGCGCCAGCGTCCGCTGCAGTGGAGGCGATGGTAGCATAGCGGGCGCTCGCGCAGCGGCTCGAGGCTGCGCCTCCTCGGCTCTTCCTTCAACACCGATCATTTTCATGCTCAAGATCAGCCACGGCTTCGACGCCGGTGCCATCGAGACAATCGCCGCGGACCGCGCGGACGACATCCGCGTCAACATCCGTGCCGACTCGCACGCCGAGTTCCGGCAGTGGTTCTACTTCCGCTTGCAGGGCGCGCGCGGCCTGGCTTGCCGCATTCGCTTCGCCAATGCCGGCCAGTGCACGTATGTCGACGGCTGGCAAGACTATCGCGCCGTCGCTTCGTACGATCGGCGGCAATGGTTTCGCGTACCCACGAGCTTCGACGGAAATACGCTGGCCATCGCCCACACTCCCGATCGCGATTCGGTGTGGTACGCGTATTTCGAGCCGTATTCGTGGGAACGGCACCTGGACCTGCTCGGGCGCGCCGAGGATTCGTCACTCGCGCGGGTGCGCGACCTCGGCAGCACGGTCGACGGCCGCGACTTGAATTTGGTCACAGTGGGAGCCGCAGGCGCAGGCAAGCGGCCGCTGTGGGTGATCGCGCGCCAGCATCCGGGCGAGACGATGGCCGAGTGGTTCGTCGAGGGTCTGCTCGATCGTCTGCTCGATCGTTACGACCCGGTCGCGCGTTCGCTCCTCGCACAGGCGGTGGTTCACGTCGTGCCGAACATGAATCCCGACGGCAGCGTGCGCGGCAATCTGCGCACCAACGCCGCCGGCGCCAATCTAAACCGCGAGTGGTCGGCGCCGAACCCGGAGCGCAGCCCCGAAGTCTGCTGCGTGCGCGCGGCGATGCACGAGACCGGCGTCGACGCCTTTCTCGACGTGCATGGCGACGAGGGCCTACCCTACGTGTTTGTCGATGGCTGCGAGCGGCTGCCGGGCTTCACGCCTCGGCAGGACGCCTTGCAGCGCGCCTTCGTCGCCGCGTTCAAGCACGCGAGCCCCGATTTCCAGGACGTGCACGGCTATCGCGACGACAAGGACACCAAGATCAACCTGACACTCGCGTCGAAGTACGTGGGTCACGCTTTCGGTTGCCTCGCGCTGACCCTCGAGATGCCCTTCAAGGACAACGCCGATCTTCCCGACGAGGCGGTGGGCTGGAGCGGCGCGCGCAGCGCCCGCCTCGGCGCTGCGGCGGTCGAGCCGCTGCTCGCCGTCCTGCCCGAGTTGTAGGTGCGAATTCATTCGCAGCTCTCCGGCATGGATGGACGCGGCCGATTGAATTCGGCCCTACAATAGAATTGAATCTAGGGGAGAACACCGATGCAGACTCTCGTCGTAGCCAACCCGAAGGGCGGGAGCGGCAAGACCACGCTCGCGACCAACGCCGCCGGCTGGCTCGCCGGACGCAAGCAGCGCGTCGTGCTCGCCGATTTCGATCCGCTGCGGGCGGCGACGGAATGGCTGGCGCGGCGCCCGCCGCTTTTCCCCGCCATCGGAGGGTGGACGCCGGACGGCGCAAAAAGGGAGCTTAAGGGCGAGCCGCCGCAGTGGCTGGTGATCGATACGCCCGCCGAACTGCACGGAGAGAGCCTGCGCGATGCGATGCGCCGCGCCGACATCCTTCTCGTGCCCGTATCACCCAGCGCGTTCGACATGGGGGCGACCCGGCATTTCCTCGATCAGATCGGCGAATACAAGGCGGTGAAGAAGGGCGAGATCGCGATCGGACTGGTCGCGATGCGCGTCGACCCGCGCACGATCAGCGCGGGCGAGCTCGAAACGTTCCTCGAAGGATTCGACTATCCGCTCGTCGCGCATCTGCGCCAGACGCAGGTCTACGTCTATTGCGCCCGAGATGGGCTCAGCGTGTTCGATCTGCCGCGCTCGCGCGGCGAGCAGGATTGGGAGCAGTGGCGACCGCTGACACGTTGGCTCGCGCGCCAGAGCGCAGTGAAAAACGCTTAGCCGGGCGGGCCCCGCGGCGACGCACGCGCAGCCATTGCAGCGAAACATTAAAGTCTCGGCGAAACCAAGCCGGCCCCGCCGAGACTTAGCAGAAATTCCTAAGCTTCCGGCGAGACAAAGGGACAGATCAGAACGTTGCCCGTCTCGATCTCATACGGGTTTTCCGCCCCCGGGTTGATCGGCAGGAACGTACCGGCTGCCTCGGCGGCATCAATGTCGTCGGCGCTCGTGACCGGCGTGAAGGTCGGGCTTAGAGCAACTGCCGGGTTATACATGAGCAGGATGACCTTCCACGGCGCCAGAAACTCGCCTGCCGTTCCTCCTTTCCCGAGCCCAGGCGCGCCGGTCAACACGTGATCGTGATAGGCGAATATTCCTGGCACGCCTGGGTGGTAGCACGGATCACAGTTCGGCTGATAACCGGATGGCAGCGCCTTCGGGTCGGTATCGGTGCCGCTTGGATTGATTGGATAGACGAGCAAATACAGCTCTTCCGCCTTCGCGTACAGCTGTGGGTGCGTGACGATCGCGTTCGGAATGAGGTGCGACCCGATCATGTAGTAGATCTTTCCGTCCACGTACGAAGGATCGATGGCGGGCTTGCCGGCGTTGGCTGCGCTGGGCACCACCAAAAAGACCAGAACCGCGGCCAGCAGTCCGATACCCCTCGTAACCCACGTTCTTTCCGACGGCTCCGGCTTCGACCGCGAGAGACAGCGTGCGACTCCACGGCATCGTAGATCCGCGCCGGAATTCTTGAGCGTAATGTTGCGCATAGCGATCCCCTTTCGTGAGTTGATTTTGGTAGCTCGAGCCGTTTCTGCCCTCAGCCGGGTGTCGAGCAGCGCCGGCCATCGAGCTGGGTGAGCGCGAGCGCCATTGGCATCGGCAGCATGAGGCCCCTTTCGCAATTTCGTTCAAGTGAGGCCATCAGGGTCGGTCGCGCACGCCGCCACGATAGGGGAGCGAGCGCCCAAACCTCAATCGATAACCGACGAAATCACAGAAACGTGGTGTCAACGCGGGAGGGAAGCGACCAACCGAATCGACATTCTTCTTGCGCGTCGACCAATCGAGCACGGCCGGGGCAAGGTCGCGAGCCAAGTACACCCAGGCCCCTTCACATTTGCCGGAACAGATGCGCAAACGATGCGCTGACCGGCAGCGTTTCCTTGCGCTGTTTGAGCCGGATTTCCAGGCGACCGTGCAAGTCACGATGGACGGCCGCGATCGCGTTGACATTGACCACAGTACCGCGATGGATCTGGAAAAATATTTCGGGATCCAGTTCGTCGACCAATTCCTTGATCGTCTTGTTGATCAACGACTGGGTGGATGCCGTGACGACCATCGTGTACTTATTGTCCGCCTGGAAATAGCAGATCTCATCGATGGTGATCAGCCGCACGGTCTTGCCCTCTCCGACGGAAATCCAGCGCAGGAACTGCCCCGGGCGCCGGCTCTGCTCGCCCAGGGTCTTCAAGAGCCCCTCTAGGTTGGCCGGGACGCCCTTCATTCGCTCTCTGACGCGACCGATGGCCGTCGCCAGCCGCGCGGTCGAAAACGGTTTCATCACGTAGTCGACTACGCCCTGTTCAAACGCCGCGACCGCGTAATGGTCGTAAGCCGTGACGAAGACGACGTGGCACCTGCCGCTCGCCACCCGCGCCACGTCGAGTCCGGTCATGCCTGGCATCTGGATGTCGAGAAACAGGATGTCCGGCTCATACGTCTCGAGAGCGCGAATCGCCTGGATGCCGTTCTCGACCTCCGCCTTTATGTCCACCTCGGGCCAAAGCTCCGCGAGCGCGTCCTTCAACTCGCCCCGCAACAGCGGTTCGTCTTCAGCGATGATGGCCGTCGGCCGATTCATGCGGAATCTCCATGACCGCGTGCGTGCCGTAGCCGTCCGCGGGTCCGAATGTAAGCCTGCCCCTGTCTCCGTAAAGGGCGTGGAGACGGTCCTGTATGTCGCGAAGGCCATCACCCGAGCCCCCCGCCGCGAAACCGCTGCCGCTGTCGGCGATCTCGACGCGCAACTTGCTGGCAGAGCTGTGCACCGCGATACGGATCGTGACACCGGTAGTGGACGATGCAAGCCCATGGGCCAGCGCATGATCGAGCAGCGGCAGCAGGATCATTGGTGGCATGTAGGCAGAAAGCACCGCCTGCGGCATGTCGATGTCGAAGGCGAGCCGCCCACCGAGGCGAACCTGCATGATGTTCAAGTACGCACTCGCCAGTTCAACCTCCTGCCCGAGGGTCGAGCTGGATTCGCGCAGGTGCGGCAATGCAGCACGCAGATAGACGATCAGGTCGCCGAGCATTTCGCCGCCTTTCGCCGGATCCCGTTCGTACAGCTCGCGTACCTGCGCAAGCGTATTGAACAGAAATTGCGGCTCGATCCGCGCCTGCAGCGCCTGCAGCCGCGACTCCAGCGTGCGCCGCTGCGCGTCGGCGCGCTGCACCTGGGCTGCGTTCATGCGCGCCGTCGCGCGCAATGCGGTGCGGCGGTGGACGTAGATGAAGACGATGATTGAGCCCCAGATCAGGTACTCGAAAAACATGATCGCGGGTTGCGTAATGGTCACCTCGCGCGGGATGTCGGGAAGATCGTTTCTGGTGCGCAGATGTAGCCATTCGTGCACCTCCCACTGGGCGAGCGCCGCCACCGCGGAGCCGATCACCACGGCCCACGCATAGGCAGGGATCCGTTTCGCGCCGCGGGCGACGAGCTCGTCGGCGACAAGGGTCGTGAACATGATGCAAAACGCCATGAGCAGATTGACGATCGCTCCGGAGAGATAGCCTTCCGCCGTGGGCAGCTTCGAACCCTGCTCATAGGCCAGTTCGACGAGCAACCATACATCGAGCGCGACCGCAATCGCGAGGGTCGCCCCGACGACCCGCCACGAAACGTGCTGCACCGCTTCGCAGAGTGCCCCGCGGAGGCCCTCAGCCGTGAGCGGCTGTGTCGATACCCCGAGTGTCGCTGGCCGGTTCATCGGATCATCGGCGAGCCTGCCAGCGGAAGCGCGATCGTTGCCGTTACGCCGCCTAGCTCGTTGTTCTCCAGCGCAAGGCTCGCGCGGTCCCCGAACTGTGCGGCGAGCCGCGCCCGAATATTGGCGAGTCCCGTACCGGCGCCCGACCCCGGACCGAAGCCGACGCCCGTGTCGGCGACGCTAAGAATCAAACGATCGGCGTCGACGCGCGCCGTCACGCGCATCAGTCCGCCGTCCGGCGACGGGTTCAGGCCGTGCTTGATCGCGTTCTCAGCCAGCGTCAAGAGCATCATCGGCGGCACTGGGTGGGTGCGCAGCGCCATTGGAACGTCGACGCTGAACGCGAGCCGCTGCCCCATGCGAATTTGCTGAACGCGCAGGAAGGCCTTGACCAATTCGGCATCGCGTCCGAGCGTCGATTCGTTGTCCCGCATCCGGGGCAAGGCGACCTCGAGATAGCGCATGAGGTTCTCGAGCATCCTTCCGCCGGCCGCAGGATCCTTGTCGTAAAGCCGGCGCACGTTGGCCAGCGTGTTGAACAGGAAATGCGGCTCGATTTGCGCTTGCAGGACTTGCAGCCTCGCTTCGGCCATTTCGCGCTCGAACGCGGCGCGGTCGACTTCTGCCTGCTGCATCGCCTTGATGCTCGCCGCTTCGCGCCGATAGAACTCACCGACTGCGGTCAGTAGACCACCGAGAATGGCGTACCGTGGCCACACATAGGCCACAAAGGCGTCGGCGTTCTGCCACCCGCCACTGATCCCCAGCAAGTACTGGAAGACGATCCGCAGCAGCACGCCGGTGCCGGCGGAGAGAATGACTGCTGCCGTGAGCGCGGCGATGCGCTTGGGGCCGCGCTGCGGCCCCAGATTCACGGTCGCGATAATCGCGATGAGCATGGGCACGGCCATCACCAGAAGCTCGCCATAGACCATGAACAGGTTAGAAGACCACGCGCGGAGCTCGTGGTGGTTGGCCGCATAGATGACCGGCTCGACGCTCTGGCTGAGCGTCCGGAAGAACAGCAGCGCGGCGACGATCGCTACGACTTGCGGCGTCAGCCCCGACAGCCCGCGGCGCCAGAATCCATGTTGCCGGTCGGACTCGGCCACGGCTAGCTCGCCGGCGAGCGGTAGATGCATCGTGTCCGCAGTCGTTGGATTGTGGTGGTTTTGGTGGGCGGACTACATCTAACAGCCGCGGGGACCGGGGTGCGGCTGACGATAGCATGGTCCGGGCGACTGCCGTATTGGCGATTTCAGCTCTGACGGCACTCGACAGTGACGGCGAAGAGCCGCTTCCCCTGGGAATTTCTCTCCTGGCGCGCGTCGACGCGTGTGGAGCACAAGATAGAACACGAGAACCTGCGGCCTCAATCGCTTACCGACGAAGCTTGGAAGTCCGGGTGTGGACGTTGTCAGGAGACGACGAAAACCCGGCGTGCCCGCGATGCGCGCCCGCATCTACCGCGGGCGAACGGTCGTCACACGCCGGCGCAGGGCAACCTAATCCCGTGACGCGCTAGCGCGCTCCTGCAGCGCGAGCCACAGACCGCTGGCGACGATGATCGCCATGCCGAGCGCCGACCAGCGGTCGGGCAACTGGCCGAAGATGGCGAATCCGTACGACGTCGCCCAGACCATCTGCAGGTAGGCGAATGGCGTAAGCATCGACGCCGGTGCCAGCAGGTACGCGCTGATGACGAACCAGTGACCGAGTCCGGCGAAGAGCCCCAGCAGCACGAACAAACCGCCCTCGCGCCATGTCAGCACGCCCGCATCGATATGCCAGGGTAGGAGCAGGGACAGACCGACCGTCCCCGCGAGCGCACTGTAGAAAAGCGTCGTATACACGCTCTTGTCGGCAAGCTTCCGCGTCATCAGGAAATAGAGCGCGTTGCAGAGTGCCGCGACGACGAGCAGCAATGTGGCAGGATGGAAGATCGCCGATCCAGGCCACACCAGGATGAGAATGCCGATGAATCCGGCGATCGACGCGAACCAGCGCGCAGGCTCGGCCGTTCGCCGAGCAGCGGCCCGGAGAGCAGGATGACGAAGATCGGCGCGAGAAACGTGATCGCCGAACCCTCGGCCAGGGGCAGATAGCGCAGCCCGCCGAAGAAGCAGATCGTGGCACCGAGGAGAAACGCCGAGCGCAGGAGCTGTAGAACGGGATGGCGCGTGCGCCAGAATCCGGAGCAGGCGCGCTGCCAGGCAAACGGCGTGACGACGAGCATCTGCCCCGCATAGCGCGCCCAGACGACGAGAAACAGAGCGTGGTCGCGCACCAGATATTTAGCCGTTGCATCGAGCGACGAAAGGCATAACCCGGCGAGCAGGAACAAAGGCAGCGCGCGGCGAAGCGGATGGGCGTTGGGCATAAGCCCTCGCGCAATGGGGAACCGGCAAAAGCTTGCAGTGTAAAGGACCGCGTGCCGGCAAGGCTCGTATACTTGCCGGCGGGATGTCGCTCTCGAGACGGCGGCACCGCCAACGGAATCCCAGGGAGGACGTCATGAATGCTCGCACCGGTCTGTCGTTCGCCGTTGTCGCGCTGTCGCTCGCGGCGACGCCGCTCGCGCAGGCTCAGGATCGCATCGACAAACCGGTGCGGATCGTCGTCGGCTTTGCGGCGGGCGGCACCGCCGACGTGATGGCGCGCGTCGTCGCCGATAAGCTCAAGGACAGCGTCGGGCAGCCAGTCATCGTCGACAACCGGCCCGGCGCGATCGGCCGCATCGCCGCAGAGGCAGTAAAGAATGCGCCGCCGGATGGCGCGACGATCATGGTCATGCCGATCGGGCCGATGGCGGTGGTGCCGCATGTCTACAGCGACATCCCCTACGATCCGGTGAAGGATTTCACCGCGGTCGCGCTGGGCTCGACGTTCCAGTTCGCGATCGCTGCGGGCCCCACGAGCAGCGCGAAGACCTGGAGCGAGTTCGCAGCCTGGGTCAAGGCGAATCCCGGCAAGGCCGCGTATGCGACCTCGGGCGCAGGGAGCCTGCCGCATTTCTTCGGGGTGCTGCTCTCACGCGAGCTTGGGGTCGCGATGGTGCACGTGCCGTACAAAGGCTCGGCCGCGTATGTCGGCGACCTCGTCAGCGGTCAGGTGCCGGCGGCGATCGACGCGATCGCCGATCTGACCGAGCTGCACCGCGCCGGGCGCATTCGCATTCTCGCGAGTTCTGGCGCCGCGCGCTCCACTGCGGTGCCGGAAGTTCCGACGTTCAACGAGCTGGGTCTGAAAGGCGTCGAGGCGACGGGCTGGTTCGGGTTTTTCGCGCCCGCCAAGACGCCCAAGCCGATCGTCGATCTGCTCAACCGCGGCATCAACAAGGCGCTGCAATCGCCGGATGTCGTCGAGAAGCTCTCCAAGCTCGGCCTGGACCCCGCGACGGGATCGCCCGAGGAATTTGCTCGGATCGTCGCGTCGGACTACGCGAAATGGGGGCCCATCGTGAAGGCGTCGGGGTTCAAGCCGGAGTAGCGTAGCCCGGGTTGAGCGCGCCGCGCGAAGCCCGGGGCGGCGTTTGAAGTGCAGCGTTGTACCCGGGCATCGCTGCGCGTAGCCCGGGCTGAGCGCAGCGAAGCCCGGGTACAACGTCATCACGCGGCCAGGAGCTCCCGCAGCACGAACGGCAGGATCCCGCCATGCAGGTAGTAATCGACCTCGATGGGCGTGTCGATGCGCAGCAGCAATGGAACCTTCTGCGCTGAGCCGTCCTTGCGGCGGATTGTCAGCGTCACGTCCATCTGCGGCCGCACGCCGGCCTCGACGCCGGTGAGGTCGAACTCCTCGTCGCCCTCGATCTTGAGCGAGGCGACGCTGTCCGCGCCCTTGAACTGGCAGGGCAGCACGCCCATGCCGACCAGATTCGAGCGGTGGATGCGTTCGAAGCTCCGCGCGACGACAGCCTTCACGCCGAGGAGCTGCGTTCCTTTCGCCGCCCAGTCGCGCGAGCTGCCGGTGCCGTACTCCTCGCCGGCGAAGACCATCGTCGATACGCCGCGGGCGATGTAGGTCATCGCCGCCTCGTAGATCGACGTCTGCTTGTCTTCCGGCTGCAGGATCGTCACGCCGCCCTCGATGCGCGAGCCGTCGGGCTTTGGCGGCAGCATCAGATTCTTGATGCGCACGTTGGCAAAGGTGCCGCGCATCATCACCTCGTGGTTGCCGCGGCGCGAGCCGTAGCTGTTGAAATCGGGAACCGCGACGTCATGCTCGAGCAGATATATGCCCGCAGGCGAGGTCGGCTTGATCGAGCCCGCGGGACTGATGTGGTCTGTCGTCACCGAATCGCCGAAGATGCCGAGCGCGCGCGCGGCCCTGATGTCGTGCGCGGTTCCGGCGTGCATGGTGAAATCCTTGAAAAAAGGCGGCTCGGCGATGTAGGTCGATTTATCCCAGACATAGACCTGGCCCTTCGATGTCGGGATGCCGTTCCACAGCGGGTTGTCCTTGGTGAAATCGCTGTAGAGGCGGCGGTAGGTCTCCGGGTCGGTCGCATACTGCATCACCGCGCCGACTTCCTGCGCCGTCGGCCATACATCGCGCAGGAACACCGGCTTGCCGTCGCGACCGGTGCCCAGCGGCTCGGTCGTCAGATCGATGTTCGCGTGGCCGGCGATCGCATACGCGACGACCAGCGGCGGCGAGGCGAGAAAATTGGCCTTGATGTTGGGGTGAATCCGCGCTTCGAAATTGCGGTTGCCCGATAGCACGGCCGCGCAAATGAGATCGTTCTGCGTGATTGCCTCCTCGATCGCCGGATCGAGCGGCCCGGAGTTGCCGATGCACGTCGTGCAACCGTAGCCGGCGAGATAGAAGTTGAGCTTTTCGAGCTCGGGCAGCAGCCCGGATTTCGTGAGATAGTCGGTGACCACGCGCGAGCCCGGCGCGAGCGAGGTCTTGATGTGCGACTTGACCGTCAACCCGCGGGCCGCGGCCTTCTTCGCGAGCAGTCCGGCCGCGAGCAACACGCCGGGGTTCGAGGTGTTCGTGCACGAGGTGATCGCGGCGATCAGCACGTCGCCGTTGCCGATGTCGACCGGTTTGGGGCCTGTCACGGCAACGCGATCCTGCGTCGGGCGATTGTCGACCATCTCGACGACGTCGAGAGGTTTCTTCGCGCCATGCAATTGCTGGGCGCTGTCGTGGGTCTGCGCCGCGGCCGCGCTGTAAAGCTTGGTTGGATAGCGGCGCGCGAGCTTGTCGGCGGGCTGATTGAAGCCGTTCTCCGCGGCGGGTTTGGAGAACAGCGTGTCGAACGACTCCTTCATTTTCGGCAACGGAATGCGGTCCTGGGGGCGCTTCGGGCCGGCGAGGCTGGGCACGACGCTCGCCAGATCGAGCTCGAGCGTCTGCGTGTAGTCGATCGCGCCCGCCGCCGGCATGCCGAACAACCCTTGCGCGCGAAAGTAGGCCTCGAAGGCGTCGATCTCTTCCTGCGTGCGGCCGGTGTTGATGAGGTAGTCGACGGTCTTGTCATCGACGGCGAAGAAGCCCATCGTGGCTCCGTACTCGGGCGCCATGTTGCCGATCGTTGCACGGTCCGGGACCGGCAGCGACGCGGCGCCTTCGCCGAAAAACTCGACGAACTTGCCGACCACCTTGGCCTTGCGCAGAATTTCGGTGACGACGAGCACGAGATCGGTAGCAGTGACGCCTTCGTTGAGCCGGCCCTTCATGTGCATGCCGACGACGTCCGGCGTCAGGAAATACACCGGCTGGCCGAGCATGCCGGCCTCCGCTTCGATGCCGCCGACACCCCAGGCGACCACCCCGATGCCGTTGATCATCGTCGTGTGCGAGTCGGTCCCGACCAGGGTATCGGGATAATAGATACCGTCCTTCTGGTGGACGCCGCGCGCCAGATACTCGAGATTGACCTGATGCACGATGCCGATGCCCGGAGGCACCACCTTGAACGTGTCAAACGCCTGCATGCCCCACTTCATGAATTTGTAGCGTTCGGCGTTGCGCTGGAATTCGACCTTCATGTTGAGGTCGAGCGCATTTTTGGTGCCGTAGTAGTCGACCTGCACCGAGTGGTCGACGACGAGGTCGACCGGCACCAGAGGCTCGATCACCTTCGGGTTCTTGCCCATGCGCTGCGCGACGCCGCGCATCGCGGCGAGATCGCACAACAGGGGAACTCCGGTGAAATCCTGCAGCACGACACGCGCGACGACGAACGGAATCTCCTCGGTCCGGGCCGCGTTCGACCCCCAGCCGGCGAGCTGGCGCACGTGATCTTCGGTGATCTTCCTGCCGTCGCAGTTGCGCAAGACCGATTCGAGCACGATGCGGATCGATACCGGTAGGCGCGAGATCTTCCCCACGCCGGCCTTTTCCAGGGCCGGCAACGAGTAGAACTGGCCAGTCTTGCCGGCGGCCGTGGTGAAGCGCTGGAGACTATCGTAGAGATGGTGCGCCATGGTCGCTCCTTATTGGGTCGGGACGGGCATCCTCGGTTTGCGCGCTGGGGCGGAGGACCGGCCCTGCCGTGGCTTCAGGCCGGTGTCCTTCATCTCGTCGATATTAAACTTCGTTCCGTTGGCCAGGATGACGTCGCCGGGCTTCTGATCGGACTGGCAGGGACCGGTCCAGCGCGCCTCGATCACCGCGCTGCCTTCGAACTTGCCGTGGACGGGCTCGTCGAAGGTTGAGGTGCTCGCGATCTTGTATGCCGAGTCGAAGCTGCCGGTGATCACCCCGTGCGTCTTCGCGTTCGCTCCGGTCCCACCGAGCTTGCACTCCGCGTCGACGAGCTGCTTATCGCCCTCGCGCCGCAACGTCACCTTTTGGCAGCTCTCGTGACGCCTCGCCTCGACCAGCTGCCGGACGGCGTTGTCGGTCTTCTGATCGACGCACATCTGCGTGGTGCGCACGCCTTCCTTCCAGAAGGTCTGCACCTTGATTTCCCAAAGCCCGGACTTGCGTTTCGGAACATCCTGCGCCTGCGCCAGGCCGGCACCGAGGATCAGAGCGAGCAACAAGGCAATTTGACGCATTGCAACCTCCACTGACACGATGGGTTCAGACGACGAAAAGATCGACGAATTCGTGCGCCGGCATCGCTTCAAGCCGGCGCGCATCGAGCGCGACGTCGAGAATAGCGCGCTGCTGCTTCGCCGGAAAGCGGCGCGCCAGGTTGGTCTTGAACTTCTCGACTAGCAGCGGGATGCCTTCCTTGCGCCGGCGGCGATGTCCGATCGGATACTCGACGACGACTTCCTTGAGCTTCGTGCCGTCGTCGAACTCGACGGTGATGGCGTTGGCGATCGAGCGCTTGTCCGGGTCGAGATAATCTTTGGAGAAGCCGCGGTCCTCGACGCAAACCGTCTTGGCGCGAAGCGCGTCGATCCGCGGATCGGCGGCGACGCCATCTTCGTAATCCGCAGCGGTGAGACGACCGAAGATCAACGGAACCGCGACCATGTACTGGATGCAATGGTCGCGATCCGCGGGGTTGGCGAGCGGGCCCTTCTTGTCGATGATGCGAATCGCCGATTCGTGCGTGCGGACGGTGATGCGGCGGATCGCTTCGAGCCGGTCTCTGACCTTGGGATGGAGAGTCATCGCGCATTCGACCGCGGTCTGGGCGTGGAATTCCGCAGGAAATGAAATCTTGAACAAGACGTTTTCCATGACGTAACTGCCGTAGGGCCGCTGGAACGCGAACGGCTTGCCCTTGAACAAAACGTCGTAGAAGCCCCATGTCTTCGCGGTCAATACCGATGGGTAGCCCATTTCGCCCTTGGCGACCATGAGCCCGAGGCGAACCGCGCGCGCCGTCGCATCGCCCGCGGCCCAGCTCTTGCGCGAGCCGGTGTTCGGCGCGTGCCGATACGTGCGCAGCGACTGGCCGTCGACCCAGGCGAGCGAGACGGCGTCGATGATTTCGTCGCGCGCGAGCCCGAGGAGTTGCGCGACCACCGCGGTCGACGCGACCTTGACCAGCACGACGTGGTCCAGGCCTACGCGGTTGAAGCTGTTCTCGAGCGCGATGATGCCTTGGATCTCGTGCGCCTTGATCATCGCAGTCAGCACGGCCTGCATCGGCAACGGCTTCCTGCCGGCGGCGATCGCGTTGCGCGAAAGCCAGTCGGCAGTGGCGAGAATGCCGCCCAGGTTGTCGGACGGATGACCCCATTCGGCGGCGAGCCAGGTGTCGTTGAAATCGAGCCAGCGGATCATCGCCCCGATGTTGAACGCCGCCTGCACCGGATCGAGCTGGAACTGCGTGCCCGGTACCTTGGCGCCGTTGGGAACGACTGTTCCCGCGACGATCGGTCCGAGCAGCTTGGTGCAGGCCGGATACGACAGCGCTTCGAGCCCGCAACCAAGCGTGTCGATCAGGCAGTGCCGCGCGGTCTCGTACGCTTCCTGGCTCGTTATCTTGAACTTGGCGACGTAGTCCGCGATATCGACCAGGACCTGGTCGGGCTTGGGACGGACGTTGGATATCGGACCGGACACGATCAACGCTCCGGCTTCGGTCCCGCGCCCGAGCCGGGTTTCTCCGCCGGGGAGGCGGGCGCCGTCGTCTCGGGCGCACGTTCGATGCGGTAGCCGGCGATCCGCCAGTGGTCATCCTCCAGAGTCAGCAGGATCGTTTCGGAGACCGGAGGTGCTTTGGCGAACTGCGTCAGATAGACGAGGGTGACGTACTTGCCCGACGGTGCACCGCGCACCGCCGTCGAGAATTCGGCCCGCCGCAGCTCGCGCATCACGGCTTTGCCGAGCGACTCGCGCGGGCTGGCGACGTCGCGAATCCAATCTTCCTGATTGCGGCCCTCCTTCATCACGGCGGCCGCGTCGTTCCAGCTTTCTGCGTGGCGTCCGGCGTCGAGCGCATCGAGCCAGTGCATCGCCTCTTCCTCTGCGGCGGTGACTGCCGCGGCGCGATCGGCCTCCTCGTCCGCAGCTGCCGTCCCGGCCAGTACGGTGGCCAGCCCCAAGACACCGAGCAGCGCCGACCGGTAGCGTGAGAACCTGCGGCGTTTCATCGGCGCTGCGCGAGCGGCACGAACGGTTGATCCTCCGGCCCGATGTAGTTGGCGGAAGGGCGAATGATCTTGCCGTCGGTCCGCTGCTCGATCACATGCGCCGACCATCCCGACGTGCGCGAGATGACGAACAGCGGCGTGAACATGGCGGTGGGCACGCCCATCATGTGGTAACTCACCGCGGAGAACCAGTCGAGATTCGGAAACATCTTCTTCGCGCTCCACATCACGCTCTCCAGCCGCTCGGCGATCGCGAACATCTTGGTGTTGCCGGCGTCGTGCGAAAGGCGGCGCGCGACATCCTTGATGATCTGGTTGCGCGGATCGGCGATGGTGTAGACGGGATGGCCGAAGCCGATGATCACTTCCTTGTTCTCGACGCGGCGGCGGATATCAACCTCGGCCTCGTCGGGATTGTCGTAGCGTTGCTGCACCTCGAAGGAGACCTCGTTCGCGCCGCCGTGCTTGGGTCCCCGCAGCGCGCCGATCGCGCCGGCGATCGCCGAATACATGTCCGAGCCGGTGCCCGCGATGACGCGGGCGGTGAACGTCGATGCGTTGAATTCGTGCTCGGCGTAGAGGTTGAGCGAAGTGTGCATCGCGCGCACCCACAACGGCGACGGCGCCTTGCCGTGCAGCAGGTGCAGAAAGTGGCCGCCGATCGTGTCGTCGTGGGGTTCGACCTCGATGCGCTTGCCGTTGTGGCTCCAGTGGTACCAGTACAGCAGCATCGACCCGAGCGAGGCCATCAGCCGGTCGGCGATATCGCGCGCGCCGGCAACGCCGTGATCGTGCTTCTCGGGCAGCACCGTGCCCAGCGCCGAGACCGCCGTGCGCATGACGTCCATGGGGTGCGCCGCTGCGGGAATGCGCTCGAGGATCTCGCGCACCGGCTCGGGGACGCCGCGCAGAGCCCGCAGCTTGGCCTTGTACGCAGAGAGCTCCGCCCCGGTCGGAAGCTTGCCGTGCACGAGCAGGTACGCGATCTCCTCGAATTCGCAGGAGTCGGCGATGTCGAGGATGTCGTATCCGCGGTAGTGCAGATCGTTGCCCGTGCGGCCCACGGTGCAAAGTGCGGTGTTCCCGGCAACAACTCCGGCGAGAGCGACCGATTTCTTCGGCTTGGACCCGGCAACGGTGGACACTTCGGTCGTCATGACATGGACTCACTTTCCCTTCGCGAACAGGTGGTCGAGCTTCTCCTCGTAAGCATGGTAGCCGAGCATGTCATAGAGCTCGGCCCGGGTCTGCATGGCATCGAGCAGGGTCTTCTGCGTGCCGTCGCGGCGGATGGCGCGGTAAACGTCGAGCGCGGCCTTGTTCATCGCCCGATACGCGGAGCAGCAGTAGAGGGCCATGTCGACGCCGGCGGAGGCGAGCTCGCCGGTGGTGAACAGAGGGGTCTGCCCGAATTCGGTGATGTTGGCGAGGATCGGTACCTTGACCGCGTCCTTGAACTTCCGATACATCGCGAGTTCGGTGATCGCCTCCGGGAAGACCATGTCCGCCCCGGCTTCGACGTACGCGACGGCACGACCGATGGCGGCGTCGAGCCCCTCGGTCGCCAGGGCATCGGTGCGGGCCATGATCACGAATCCGGGATCGGTGCGGGCGTCGACCGCGGCCTTGATGCGGTCGACCATCTCGTCCCGGCTGACCACTTCCTTGCCGGGCCGGTGCCCGCAGCGCTTGGCGCCCACCTGATCCTCCATGTGTACAGCACCGGCGCCCGCCTTGACCATCGAGCGAATCGTGCGCGCGATATTGAACGCGCTGCCCCAGCCGGTATCGATGTCGACGAGCAGCGGCAGCGTCGTGACCTCGGTGATCCGGCGCACGTCGATGAGCACGTCCTCGAGCGTGCTGATCCCCAGATCGGGCATGCCGAGCGAATTCGCAGCCACACCGCCGCCCGAGAGGTAGAGCGCCTTGAAGCCGGTGCGCTCGGCCATGCGTGCGGTATACGCGTTGATCGCGCCGATCACCTGCAGCGGGTGCTCCGCCGCAAGTGCGGCACGGAACTTGGCGCCGGACGAGAGCATGGTCATTCTCGCGCGACCTTTGCTCAATGCGCCGGCTCGGTCGGCGCAAAAAACGCGCTCGCCGCGGGAGGGATCGCCGCGCCGGCGGCATGGGCCTGCTGCAGCACGTCCCAGCAGTAGCGGTAAGACGCACGGTCGTAGAGCTTGCCGTCGTGACGGATCGGGGCCCAATCGGCCGCCTGGGCGGCGGCGAGCACCGCGGCGGAGGTCTCGACTTCGACCGCATCGGGACGAAATGCGCGCACGATCGGCTCGATCTGCGCCGGGTGGATGCTCCACATCCGGAGGAAACCGAACTCGTTCCGCGCACGGCTGGCGTCGGCGTACACGATGTCGGGATCTTCGAGCGCGAGCGTCACGCCATGGGCGGGAACGACCGCGTGCGCGAGCGCCGCGGCCGCGACCTCGCATTTCGCGCGGCGGACGAGCGGATGATCGAATTGGCCGGGGCTTTGCATCGCCGCTGCCGGAATCGCGCCATGGTGTGCGCTGACGAAGTCGAGCGTTCCGAAGTCGAGGCTGGCGACCCCGGGCAGCGCGGCGATCGCCCACGCGTCGTGCACTGCGCCGGGCGTCTCCATCATGACCGAGACGGGAATCGTGCGGTGCACGCCGCCGCGCAAGGCTTCCTCGCGCACGGCGTGTAGGAAGCGCTCGACATCGACGACCGATTCCGCCTTGGGCAGCGTCAGGAATGCGAGCCGGGCGCCCGCGCCGCGAACAAGGATGTCGAGCTCGCTGCGCCACGCGTGATGCGTCACGTCGTGGATGCGCGCGCCGACACGCCCGAAAGCGTTGTCTTTACCCGCGATCAAGGCCGCCATCGCCTTGGCGTGCGCGCGCTCCTCGCCGACGGGCGCGCCGTCCTCACAGTCGCAGGCAATGTCGAAGACCGGACCCATCTCGCGTTGGAGCGACAAGGCCTTTCGTATATAGCGCTCGTTGCCCGCATAGTGGACGCAGGGCGGCAACGGCGGCAGCGCGCGCTCGGCGCCGTAGAGCGCCGCGGATGGATGCAGGCGTCCGATCATTTCAGTGGACATTCACATTACGGAAGCAGACGGGCCGTGCGGTCCTTTAGGTTCGTTAACCCAGCAACGAAGACACGCCGGCGCGCTCTTCCTCCAGCTCTTTCAAGGTGGCGTCCATCTTCTCGCGCGAGAACGTGTCGATCTCGAGCCCCTGCACAAGCTGGTATTCACCGTTCGCGGTCGTGACCGGAAAGCCGTACATCACGTCCTGGGGGATGCCGTAGCTGCCCTCGGACGCCACGCCCATCGTCACCCATTCGCCGTTGCTGCCGGCAAGCCAGTCGCGAACATGGTCGATCGCCGCATTCGCGGCCGATGCGGCCGAAGACAGCCCGCGCGCCTCGATGATCGCGGCGCCGCGCTTGCCTACCGTTGGAATGAACACAGTGCGGTTCCAGTTCTCGTCGTTGATCTTCGCCTTGAGCGATACGCCGCCGGTCGTGGCGAAACGGTAATCCGGATACATCGTCGGCGAATGGTTGCCCCACACGATCAGCTTCTTGATCGAGCCGACCGGGACTTCGGCCTTCGTCGCCAGTTGCGACAGCGCCCGGTTGTGATCGAGCCTCAGCATGGCGGTGAAATTCTTCTTCGGCAACGACGGCGCCGACTTCATGGCGATATAGGCATTCGTATTGGCAGGGTTGCCGACGACGAGCACCTTGATGCCGCGGCTGGCGACGGCATCGAGGGCCTTGCCCTGCGCGGTGAATATCTTTGCGTTCTCGAGCAGCAGGTCCTTCCGCTCCATGCCGGGGCCGCGTGGCCTGGCGCCAACCAGGAGAGCGATTTCCGCGTCCTTGAAGGCAACCATGGGATCGGAGCCGCCGCTCATCCCGGCGAGCAGCGCAAACGCGCAGTCCTCCACTTCCATCATGACGCCCTTGAGTGCCGCCTGTGCCTTGTCGAGCGGAAGCTCGAGCAGCTGCAGGATCACCGGCTGGTCCTTGCCGAGCATTTCACCGTTGGCGATCCGGAACAAGAGGCTGTAACCGATCTGCCCGGCGGCGCCGGTGACCGTTACGCGGACGGGCTTCTTCATCAAAGACTCCTGGAGAGCATCTGGCAGTCGGGGGCGTTCCGGCATTGCGCCTCGAGCAATGCGCCCGGTGGGCGTTGGGTGGGCGCTCGCAGGCTCGCTATTTAAAGATCGCTTGGCGAGCGTCGCCAGGCGAATGTTACGGTGCCGGCAGCGGGGTGTCGAGTCCGGGAGCGGCGCGCAAAGGAACCTAACGCGCGCGCCGCGAGCATGCGCCCGCGCTGGCGGGCGCGCGTCGATTGCCTGTATAATTTTCCCGTGCACCGACCACCGGGCGCCCTCGCTTTCTCGCGCCGAGATTAGGTTCCTCACTCATGCCTGCCCTCGAGCGACCCGTGACCAGGCCGCGCCCCGTTTACTTGAACCTGGTGCGCATCCGTCTGCCGCTGCCCGGCATCGTGTCGATCCTGCACCGGCTGAGCGGGGCCGCGCTATACCTCATCGGGCTGCCGTTGCTGCTCTTCGGCGTCCAGCGCAGTCTCTCGTCACCGGAGGCGTTCGACAACTTCCGCGCCGCGCTCTCGAATCCGCTGGCGAAGATCGTTCTGATCGGATTGATCTGGGCGTATCTGCACCATTTTTTTGCGGGCATTCGCTTTCTGCTTCTCGACGTCCAACAGGGCATCGAGCTTAAGCCCACGCGCATATCCAGTATTGTCGTGCTGGTCGTAAGCCTTGCATTGACTTTGGTCGTCGGGGTCCGCCTGTGGTGAAACGCGTCGTCGTCGGCGCCCATTACGGGCTCAAGGACTGGCTCGCCCAGCGCGTCACCGCGATCGTGCTGGTGGTCTATACGCTGCTGTGGCTCGCGATCGCGGTCGACCACGGCGGCATCGACTATGCGTTGTGGCAGGGGTTGTTCGCCAACGGCGCATTCCGGGTGGCCACGCTGCTGTTCTGGCTGGCGCTGCTCTGGCACGCCTGGATCGGCGTGCGCGACATCTGGATGGACTACATCAAGCCGACCGCGCTGCGGCTGACGCTCGAGGTCCTGACAGTGCTGTCTCTGGTCGGCTACGCCGGGTGGGCGATCGAGATCCTGTGGGCAGCCAAGTGACGTTGCCCGTGCGCAAGTTCGATGCGATCGTCGTCGGGGCCGGCGGAGCGGGAATGCGCGCGTCGCTGCAGCTTGCGGAAGGCGGGCTTTCGGTCGCGGTGCTATCGAAAGTTTTTCCGACGCGTTCGCACACCGTGGCGGCGCAGGGCGGCATCGGTGCAGCGCTCGGCAACATGAGCGAGGACCACTGGCTGTGGCACATGTACGACACGATCAAGGGTTCCGACTGGCTAGGCGACCAGGACGCGATCGAATACATGTGTCGCATGGCCCCCGAGGTCGTCTACGAGCTCGAGCATTTCGGCATGCCCTTCGACCGCAACGCGGACGGCACGCTCTACCAGCGGCCTTTCGGCGGTCATTCGGCCAACTTCGGCGAGAAGTCGGTGCAGCGCGCCGTCGCCGCGGCCGACCGCACCGGGCATGCGATGCTGCATACCCTCTACCAGCGCAACGTACGCGCCCGCACCCAGTTCTTTGTCGAATGGATGGCGCTCGATCTCATCCGCGACGCGGACGGCGATGTGCTCGGCGTGACCGCGCTGGAAATGGAAACGGGTGAAGCGATGATCCTGCAGGCGAAGGCCACGCTGTTTGCCACCGGCGGCGCGGGACGCATCTTCGCGGCGAGCACCAATGCGTTCATCAACACCGGCGATGGTCTAGGCATGGCCGCACGCGCCGGCATTCCTCTCGAAGACCTGGAGTTCTGGCAGTTCCATCCGACCGCCGTCGCCGGCGTCGGGGTGCTGATCACCGAGGCGGTGCGCGGCGAGGGCGGCATCCTTCTCAACTGCAACGGCGAGCGGTTCATGGAGCGCTACGCGCCCAACCTCAAGGATCTGGCGTCGCGCGACGTCGTGTCGCGCTCGATGGACCAGGAGATCAAGGAAGGGCGCGGCTGCGGACCGCACAAGGATTACGTGCTGCTCAAGCTCGATCACCTCGGCCCCGAGGTCATCATGAAGCGCTTGCCGGGGATCCGCGAGATCGCGATCAAGTTCGTCAATGTCGATCCGGTAAGGGAGCCGATTCCTGTAGTGCCGACAATCCACTACCAGATGGGCGGCATTCCGACCAATCTCCACGGCCAGGTCGTGGCGCCGGCCGGTGGGACTCCGAATGCGGTCGTGCCAGGGTTCTATGCCATCGGGGAATGCGCCTGCGTGTCGGTGCACGGAGCGAACCGGCTCGGCACGAATTCGCTCCTCGATCTCCTGGTGTTCGGACGCGCGGCGGGCAACGACATCGTCGAGCAGGCTCTGCCGAGGCGCGGTCACAAGGCGCTGCCGAAAGACGCCGCCGATGCCGCGCTGGCGCGGCTGGCGCGGCTCGACGCGGCGACCTCGGGCGAGCAGGTCGCGGAAGTGGGCAACGCGCTACGCCGGACAATGCAGGCACACTGCGGGGTTTTTCGCAACGAGCAGCTCCTGTCCGAAGGCGTCACCAAGGTCGTGGAGCTCGAACAGCGCGTGCGGCGCGTCGCGATCAAGGACAAGAGCAGGACGTTCAACACTGCGCGAGTCGAGGCGCTCGAGCTCGACAACTTGATCGAGGTCGCCAAAGCATCGATCGTCTCGGCCCATGCGCGGCGCGAATCGCGCGGCGCGCAGGCGCGCAGCGATTATCCCAATCGCGACGACGCCAACTGGCTCAAGCACACTCTGTGGTACCGCGACGGCAACCGGCTCGCGTACAAACCCGTGAATCTCAAACCGTTGTCAGTCGACGCCTTCCCGCCCAAGGTACGTACGTACTGACCGACACATCGCATATGCGCCCCATCCTGCGTTGCTCCTCGCTCGCGATCCGGTCGGCTCTGCGATTTGCCGAAGGTTCGTATCGAATGTCCTGGAGCAAGAAATGAAGTTTCGCGTATACCGCTACAACCCTGACGAGGACGGCGCTCCGCGCATGCAGGATTACGACATTGCGCTCGATCCGCACGACCACATGCTGCTCGACGCGCTGGTGCGGCTGAAGGCACACGACGACACACTCACGTTCCGACGCTCGTGCCGCGAAGGGGTCTGCGGCTCCGACGCCATGAACATCAACGGCAAGAACGGGCTCGCCTGCATCACCAACCTGAAGGATGTGAAGGAACCCGTCGAGCTGCGGCCGATTCCGGGTCTGCCGGTGATCCGCGACCTGATCGTCGACATGAGCCAGTTCTTCAAGCAATATCACTCCATCAAGCCGTATCTGGTGAACGATACGCCACCGCCGGAGAAGGAGCGGTTGCAATCGCCCGAAGACCGGGAAGAGCTCGACGGGCTGTACGAATGCATCCTCTGCGCGTGCTGCTCGACGGCGTGTCCGTCGTTCTGGTGGAATCCGGACAAGTTCGTCGGCCCCGCGGGGCTGCTCGCGGCGTACCGCTTCATCGCCGATTCGCGCGACCTGGCGACGAGCGAGCGGCTCGACGACCTCGAGGATCCGTATCGCCTGTTCCGTTGCCACACGATCATGAACTGCGTCGACGTCTGCCCGAAGAACCTGAATCCCACCAAGGCAATCGGCAAGATCAAGGAGCTGATGATCAAGCGGGCAGTGTGAAAGGGCCCTCTCGTCCCCATATCGGCCGTTAGCGGGTAATCCAATTCGAGAGCGATTTGCCGGATGCCGTGACTTCGCGCGTTGAGCTCAATCGCCTGCGCTGGCGCTGCCGGCGCGGGATGCTGGAGAACGATCTTATCCTCGAGCGCTTCCTCGACGCGCGTGGCGAGGCGATCACCGATCGAGAGATCGCCGCGCTGGACCGTCTTCTGGAGTTGAGCGACAACGAATTGTGGGATTTGCTTTCGGGCCGGCAAGAGTCCGAGGACGCGGCGGTGAGGCCGCTGCTGGAAACGTTGAAAGCTATTTAGGACCTCCTTACGCGGGATGCGCCGCCGCGGGTCGCATCCGTTCCCGTCTCAGCCTGGAGTGACACGACATGACCGACCGCACCGCCACCCTGAGCTTCAGCGACGGCTCGCCTTCCGTCACCTTCCCGATTCTGCCCGGAACGATCGGTCCCGAGGTCGCCGACATTCGGACGCTGTACGGCAAGACCGGCAAGTTCACCTACGATCCGGGCTACTTGTCGACCGCAGCCTGCGCTTCGACGATCACCTATATCGACGGCGACAGGGGCGAGCTCCTCTATCGCGGCTATCCGATCGAGCAGCTCGCGGTCCAGTGCGACTTTCTCGAAGTCTGTTATCTGCTGCTGCGCGGCGAATTGCCAACGGCTTCGCAGAAGACCGAGTTCGTGCGTACCGTTACCCAGCATACGATGGTGCACGAGCAGATGAACCAGTTCTTCCGCGGCTTCCGGCGCGACTCGCATCCGATGGCGATGCTGGTCGGCGTCGTCGGCTCGCTCTCGGCGTTCTATCACGACTCGCTCGATATCACCGACCCCTGGCACCGCGAGGTATCGGCGATCCGCCTGATCGCCAAGCTGCCGACGCTCGTCGCCACTTGCTACAAGTACACGCTGGGTCAGCCCTTCGTCTATCCGCGCAACGAGCTCTACTACACCGCGAACTTCATGCGCATGATGTTCTCGGTGCCGTGCGAGGAGTACAAGATCAACGACGTGCTGGTGCGCGCGCTCGATCGCATCTTCATCCTGCACGCCGATCACGAGCAGAACGCGTCGACCTCGACGGTCCGGCTCGCGGGCTCGTCGGGCGCCAACCCGTTTGCGTGCATCGCTGCCGGCATCGCCTGCCTGTGGGGTCCGGCGCATGGCGGGGCCAACGAGGCGGCGCTCACCATGCTGGAGGAAATCGGCGACGTCTCGAAGATCGGCGAATTCATCAAGCGCGCCAAGGACAAGAATTCCGGCGTCAAGCTGATGGGTTTCGGCCACCGCGTCTACAAGAACTATGATCCGCGCGCCAAGCTTATGCGCGAAACCTGCTACGAGGTGCTCGAGGACCTGGGCCTGCATGACGACCGCCTGTTCAAGCTCGCGATGGCGCTGGAGAAGATCGCGCTCGAGGACGATTACTTCGTGCAGCGCAAGCTGTATCCGAATGTCGATTTCTACTCCGGCATCGTGCAACGCGCGCTCGGCATTCCGGTCAGCCTGTTCACGGCGATCTTCGCGCTGGCGCGAACGGTTGGCTGGATCGCGCAATGGAACGAAATGATTTCGGATCCCGAGCAGAAGATCGGACGCCCGCGGCAGCTGTATACCGGCGCGAAGCGACGCGACGTCCCGCCGATCGCGCAGCGCTGAGGAACCTTACCGGGGCAACCGAACGACGAGGCAACGCACCATGATCGAAGAACTCCGCGGCACGTCAACGCTCTACGGGACCAACGCCCCGTTCATCGAGCAGCAATACGAGATCTATCTTGCCAACCCCGGGGCGGTGAGCGCCGATTGGCGCGCGTATTTCGACGAGCTTCGCGACGGAGCGCAGGACGTGGCGCACGCGCCAGTCATCGATTCGTTCATCCAGCTCGCCAAGAACCGGCGCCTGGCCGCGCCGATGGTCGATGCGCAGGCGATGCACAAGCAGGTGCTGGTGCTGCGGCTGATCAGCAAGTACCGCACGCTCGGCGTGTTCCACGCCGACCTCGATCCGCTGGAGCGCCGGGAGAAGCCGTACATCGCGGATCTCGATATCGGTACCTATGGCTTCACCGAGGCGGACATGGAGGCCGAGTTCGATATCGGCTCGTACAAGGGCGTCCCCGGAGGCGCGAGTCGCCTGCGCCTGCGCGACCTGATCGCGGCGCTGCACGAGACGTACTGCCGCAGCTTCGGCACCGAGTACATGTACATGTCCGACACGCCGCAGAAGCGGTTCATCCAGGAGCGCATCGAGCCGCTGCGGTCGCGGCCCGTTTACGCTCCGGCCTTCCGCAAGCACATCCTCGAGCGCCTGACCGCGGCCGAAACGCTCGAGCGCTATCTCGGCACCAAGTACGTCGGCCAGAAACGCTTTTCCGGCGAGGGTGGCGACACGATGATCCCCATGCTCGACCATCTGATCCAGAAATCGGGCGCCGGCGGCGTGCAGGAAATGGTCATCGGCATGGCGCACCGGGGGCGGCTCAACGTCCTGGTCAATACGCTGGGGAAAATGCCGGCCAACCTGTTCGCCGAGTTCGAAGGGAAGCTCGCGAGCGATCTTTCCGCCGGAGACGTCAAGTATCACCAGGGATTCTCGTCCGACGTCACGACGCCGGGCGGGCCAATGCACGTGACGCTGGCGTTCAATCCCTCGCACCTGGAGATCGTCGACCCCGTCGTCGAAGGCTCGGTGCGTGCGCGCCAGCATCGGCGCAAGGACGCGACGTTCGATCAGGTGATGCCGGTGCTGATCCACGGCGACGCTGCGATTGCCGGACAGGGTGTGGTGCAGGAGACGCTCAACCTCGCGCAGACGCGCGGCTACCGCACCGGTGGCACGATCCACATCGTGGTCAATAATCAGATCGGCTTCACGACCTCCGACCCGCGCGACACGCGCGGCACGCTCTATTGCACCGACGTCGCGAAGATGGTCGAGGCGCCTATTTTCCACGTCAACGGTGACGACCCCGAGGCGTGTCTGCTGGCGGTCGAGATAGCGATCGAGTTCCGGCAGAAGTTCGACAAGGATGTGTTCATCGATCTGATCTGCTTCCGCCGCCAGGGCCACAACGAGGCCGACGAGCCGATGATCACCCAGCCGCTGATGTACAAGTCAATCCGCGAGCACCCGGGTACTCGCGCGCTGTACGCACAGCGTCTGGTGGCCGACGGAGTGCTCAAGGCCGAGGAGGCCGAAGGCATGATCGCCACTTATCGTACGGCGATGGACAAGGGATTCCACACCAATACCACGGTACTTTCGAATTACAAGCCGCCGTTCGCTGTCGATTGGACGCCCTTCCTCGGCAAGCATTGGACCGATGCAGCGGAAACCGCGGTGCCGATGAAGGCGCTGAAGGCGCTCGCGCGGAAGGTCACCGACGTGCCGCCGAACTTCAAGCTCCACCCGCGCGTCGAAAAGGTAGTTTCCGATCGGCGCGCGATGGGCGAAGGCGAGCTGCCGCTCGACTGGGGCATGGGCGAGACCCTCGCGTATGCGAGCCTGCTCGATCAGGGTTACGGCGTGCGGCTTTCCGGGCAGGACTCGGCGCGGGGGACGTTCTCGCACCGGCACGCCGTGCTGCACGATCAGAACCGTGAGAAGTGGGACGCGGGCTCGTGGATTCCGTTGCAGCACGTCAGGGAAGATCAGCCCGAATTCGAGATCATCGATTCGGTATTGTCCGAGGAGGCGGTGCTCGGATTCGAGTACGGCTACGCGACGTCGGAGCCCAACCGGCTGGTGATCTGGGAGGCGCAGTTCGGCGATTTTGCCAACGGCGCACAGGTCGTCATCGACCAGTTCATCGCCGCCGGCGAAGTCAAATGGGGCCGCGTCTGCGGACTCACGCTGCTCCTGCCGCACGGCTACGAAGGGCAGGGGCCCGAGCATTCGTCTGCGCGGCCGGAGCGCTATCTGCAGCTCTGCGCCGAGCACAACATGCAGGTTTGCGTGCCGACCACTCCGGCGCAGATCTTCCATCTGCTGCGCCGGCAGATGGTGCGCGACTTTCGCAAGCCGTTGATCGTCATGAGCCCGAAAAGCCTGCTGCGGCACAAGGCCGCCGTGTCGGCGCTGCAGGAGCTCTCCGAAGGCAAGTTCCACACGGTGATCGCCGAAACCGACAAGCTCGTCGCCAAGAACGTGCGCCGCGTTATCGTGTGCAGTGGCAAAGTCTATTACGACCTCGTCGACTTCCGGCGCGCGAACAACATCGCCGACATGGCGGTGATCCGGCTCGAGCAGCAGTATCCGTTTCCGCATGCCGACTTCAAGGCGCAGATCGTCAAGTATCCGAATGCCACCGAAGTCATCTGGTGCCAGGAAGAGCCGCAGAACCAGGGCGCGTGGTACCGGCTGCGAGCGTACCTGCGCGGGGACATCGGCGAGAAGCAGGTACTGGCCTATGCGGGCCGCCCGATCTCGGCATCGCCGGCGGTCGGCTACGCGTCCAAGCATCTGGCGCAACAGCAGGAGCTGGTCGCCGAAGCGTTCGCAACGAAGCTCGCGTCGGGCGAGATGGTAACCGCGCATTGAGCGACGGGGCCGGGGAAGCGAGATGCTCATCGAAGTCAAAGTGCCGGTCCTGCCGGAGTCGATCACCGAAGCGACGCTGGTCAACTGGCACAAGAAGGCCGGCGACGCGGTCAAGCGCGACGAGAATCTCGTCGACGTCGAGACTGACAAGGTCGTGCTCGAATTACCTGCGCCAGGTTCCGGTATCGTGACCGAGATCCGCAAGTCCGACGGCGCGACGGTCAACGCACAGGAAGTCATCGCGGTCATCGATACGGACGCGAAGGGCGCGGCACCGGGAGAGGCCGCTGTCACCGCGCCTGCGGCCGCGCAGGATGCAGCCTCTGCGCCGGCGGTGACGGCCACTCCGCAAGCCGCGGCCGGCGCATTGCCCGCCGCCCGCAAGCTGATGGCCGAGCAGAACCTGAGCCCCGGCGATGTCGCCGGCACCGGCCGGGGCGGCCGCGTCACCAAGGGCGACGTCCTCGCGGTTGGGGCGGCGCGCGCTGGCGACAAGGCCGTGCCCGCGGCCGCGCCCGCTACGGCGGAGGCGCCTGCGGCGCGCGCACCCGCGCCGGCGCCGTTCCAGGCACCGGCGATCAAGCTGCCTGCCACTTGGGGCGCCCGGCCCGAGCAGCGCGTACCGATGTCGCGGTTGCGGCAGCGCGTCGCCGAGCGGCTCGTGCAATCGCAGTCGACAGCGGCGATCCTGACGACGTTCAACGAAGTGAACATGGCGCCGGTGATCGATCTGCGCAACCGCTACAAGGATCGGTTCGAAAAGGAGCACGGCGTCAAGCTCGGATTCATGGGTTTCTTCGTCAAGGCGGCAGTGCACGCATTGAAGAAATTCCCGGTGGTCAACGCGTCGATCGACGGCACTGACATCGTCTACCACGGGTACTTCGACATCGGGATCGCCGTCGGCAGCCCGCGCGGTCTGGTCGTGCCGATCATCCGTGACGCCGATCAACTCTCGATCGCCGAGATCGAGCTCGCCATCGCCGACTTCGGCAAACGTGCGCAGGAAGGCAAGTTGACGGTCGAGGAGCTGACCGGTGGAACGTACACGATCTCCAACGGCGGCGTTTTCGGGTCGATGTTGTCGACTCCGATCATCAATCCGCCGCAGTCGGCGATTCTCGGCGTGCACGCCACCAGGGACAGAGCGGTCGTCGAGAACGGCCAGGTCGTCGTGCGGCCGATCAACTATCTCGCGCAATCGTACGATCACCGCATAATCGACGGCCGCGAAGCGGTATTGTCTCTGGTCGCCATAAAGGAAGCGCTGGAAGATCCAGCAAGAATGCTTCTGGATCTATAGGCTCGCCGCTGCGCGGGCCGAGAGCTTTGTCGCTGCTCACTCGGGAGCTCGCTGTACTAACCATGTACTATCTCGCTCCCTCGTTCCGCGGCTTCGCGCTCTCGGCCCGCTCGCAGGCTCGTTGTAACGTTTTTGGTGGACGACACGTTGCGAGGCAAGGCGGGAATGGCTGAATCATTCGATGTAATCGTCATCGGCGCCGGTCCCGGCGGCTACATCGCGGCGATTCGCGCCGCGCAGCTCGGCTTCAGGACCGCGTGCATCGATGACTGGACGATGGCGGACGGCAAGCCCGCGCCCGGTGGAACCTGCACCAATGTCGGGTGCATTCCATCCAAGGCGCTCTTGCAGTCGTCCGAGAATTTCGAGCACGCCGGCCACGCTTTCGCCGAGCACGGAATCGACGTCAAGGGTCTGGTGATCGACGTGGCGCGGATGCTCGCGCGCAAGGACAAGGTCGTCCGCCAGAACAACGACGGCATCCTGTATCTGTTCAAGAAGAACAAGGTCGCCTTCCATTCCGGCACCGGCAGCTTCGCCGGCGGCACGCCTGGAGCCTGGCAGATCAGGGTCGAAGGCTCCGGCGCCGCGTCGCTCGTCGCCAAGCACGTAATCGTCGCAACCGGCTCGAAGCCGCGCGCGCTTCCCGGAGCGCCGTTCGACAACAAGCTCGTCCTCGACAACGACGGCGCGCTGGCGATTCCCGAGGTCCCGCGAACGCTCGGCGTCATCGGGGCAGGAGTCATCGGGCTCGAGATGGGCAGCGTCTGGCGGCGGCTCGGCGCCGAGGTTACGATCCTGGAGGCGTTGCCCGTTTTCTTGAGCGCCGCCGACGAACAGGTCGCCAAGGAGGCATGGAAGCTCTTCACCAAACAGGGCTTGGCGATCGAGCTCGGGGTGAACATCACCAAGGTCACCGCGGCCAAAGAGGTCGTGGTCGAGTACACCGATTCGTCGGGCAAGCAGCAAAGCCGGCGCTTCGACAAGCTTATCGTCTCGATCGGCCGCGTTCCGCACACGTCCGGGCTCGGCGCGGACGCGGTCGGCCTCAAGCTGGACGAGCGCGGCTTCATCACCGTCGACGGGGACTGCAAGACCAATCTTGGCGGTGTCTGGGCGATCGGCGACGTCGTACGCGGTCCGATGCTAGCGCACAAGGCTGAGGAAGAAGGCGTCGCGGTCGCCGAGCGGATCGCCGGCCAGCACGGACACGTCGACTTCAATACCGTGCCGTGGGTGATCTATACCTCGCCGGAAATCGCCTGGGTCGGACTGACTGAGCAAGAGCTGAAGGCGGCCGGCGCTGCCTATCGCGCAGGAATGTTTCCGTTCACTGCCAACGGCCGCGCCAGGGCGCTGGGCGACACGCGGGGCTTCGTGAAATTTCTCGCCGACGCCAAGAGCGATCGCATCCTCGGCCTGCACGCGATCGGTCCGATGGTATCCGAGCTGGTCTCCGAAGGTGTGGTGGCGATGGAATTCGGTGCGGCGAGCGAAGACATCGCCCGCATTTGCCACGCCCATCCTTCACTGTCGGAAGCGGTCAAGGAGGCGGCGCTCGCGGTGGACAAACGAACGCTGAACCTCTGACTTCGGGGACGCGCGAACCGGGCGATGCGACATGAATGACACCACGCCCAGTCTCGCCGTCGCCCACGGCGCGCTTATCCGGCACCTCGAGCCCGAGCTCATCCGCCGCGACATCGTCCTCGACGGCGCACAAGCCGCGGCGCTCGCGCGCCTGCAACGCCTCTACGACGAGCTCGTCGCCTTCAAGAAGGCGCGCCAGTCGCTTCTTCGCTGGTTCAATCCTCCCGTGCCTCCGCGCGGCGGTTACTTCTGGGGCGGCGTGGGACGGGGGAAAAGCTTCCTGATGGACGCTTTCTATGCTGCGGTGCCGCTGCGGCGCAAGACGCGAGTGCATTTTCACGCGTTCATGCGTGACGTGCACGAGGAGCTCAAGATGCTCAAGCGCGAGGAAGACCCGCTCGCCTCGGTCGCCGCTCGCATCGCCCGCCGCCACCGCCTGGTGTGCTTCGACGAATTCCACGTCTCGGACGTTGCCGACGCCATGATTCTGGGCCGGCTGCTCAGTGCGCTCTTCGTTCGCGGGGTCGTCTTTGTCATGACTTCGAACTACCGGCCCGACGACCTCTATCCCGACGGATTGCAGCGACAGAACCTGCTGCCGACGATCGCGCTGATCAAGCAGTGGCTGGACGTGATCGAAGTCGACGGCGGCACCGACTACCGCCTGCGTGAGCTCGAGCACGCCGCGTGCTACTACACGCCGCTCTCCGACGCGGTCGAGGCGGAGCTGGCAGCGTTGTTCGAGCGTATGCGCCCCGGTCCGGACGAGGATCCCCGGCTTTCGATCGAAGCCCGCACGCTCAAGGCGAGAAAACGCGCGGGAAGCCTCGTGTGGTTCGATTTCGCTGCGCTGTGCGAAGGCGCGCGCTCGCAGCTCGATTATCTCGAGATCGCCCGTCGCTTCGCTGTCGTCATCGTCTCGGGCGTGCGCCGCCTGACTCCGGACATGGGCGACGCCGCGCGGCGCTTTACGTGGCTCGTCGACGTGCTCTACGATCATCGGGTAAAGTTATTGCTGTCGGCGGCGGTCCCCGCCGAGGAGCTCTACCGTGAGGGGCCGAACAGCCAGGAATTTCCGCGCACCGTGAGTCGCTTGATCGAGATGCGCACCCGAGAATACATGGCATTGCCGCATCAGGCGGGCGAACCCGCCGTACTGTCGCCGCTTTGAGGAGGACCCTACCCATGCACCGGTTCAAGGCTTACCGCACGTTCGAGCACGACAAGGTGGTATCGAGCCGCTTTGTCGAGATGACCGAAGACGAGCTCGACCCCGGCGACGTCATCGTCAAGACCAAGTACTCGACCATCAATTACAAGGACGCGCTGTCGTATAACGGCGCCGGCAGGATCATGCGCAAGTTCCCGACGGTCGGTGGCATCGATATGGCGGGGACCGTCGAGGCGTCGGCCGACCCTCGGTTCAAGCGCGGGGACAAGGTCATCGTGCACGCATACGACTTCGGCGTCGCCCACGATGGCGGTTACGCGGAATACGTCCGCGTTCCGGGGGATTGGATCGTGCGCCGTCCCGAGCATATGACGGCGTTCGACGCCATGACGCTCGGCACAGCCGGCTTCACCGCCGCGCAGGCGATCATGCTGATGGAATACAACGGTCTGAAGCCCGAGAACGGGCCGGTCGCGGTGACGGGAGCGACCGGCGGCGTCGGCAGCGTGGCTATCGAAATCCTCGCGAAGCTCGGCTATCACGTCGTTGCGATCACGGGCAAGGAAGAGGAAAGCGGCTACTTGCGCGGCTTGGGCGCGAAAGAGATCAGGCTGCGCCAATCGATAGACCTCGCCAACATCCGCCCCCTCGACAAGGCGACCTGGGCCGGTGTCGTGGACAACCTGGGAGGCGACCTTCTGGCGTGGCTGCTGTCGACGATGAAAATCGGCGGCACCGTCGCGTCGGTGGGCTTGGCGGCCAGTCCGAAGCTCGATACGACGGTCATGCCGTTCATCCTGCGCGGCGTGCAGCTGCTGGGCGTGGACAGCGCCAATTGCCCAATGGAATTGCGGCAGGCGATCTGGAACAAGCTCGCGGTCGCGTGGCGGCCCGATCGCGTCCACGATCAGGTACGCACGATCGCTTTCGAGGATCTGCCCACGCACTTCGACGCCTATATCAAAGGCCTGGTGCGGGGCAGGACCGTCGTGCGCATCGGTGCCGACACGCACCCATAGTGATGCGCAAATACGCCGAGGCACACCGCCGTTCACTGCATGATCGCGATGCATTCTGGCGCGAACGGGCGGCGCTGATCGATTGGCAGACGCCCTTTACCAAGGTACTCGATTACAGCCGCCCACCCTTTGCGCGCTGGTTTGTCGGCGGCCGCACCAACCTCTGTCACAACGCGATCGATCGCCATCTCACAACGCGTGGCGACCAGGCGGCGCTCATCTTCATTTCGACCGAGACGGATCAGCGCCGGACTTATAGCTATCGCGAGCTCTCCGCCGAAGTCAACCGCTTCGCCGCGATCCTTTCAGCCCAGGGCGTCGGCAAGAGCGATCGAGTCCTGATCTACATGCCGATGATCGCGGAGGCGGTGTTCGCGATGCTCGCGACCGTGCGGCTCGGTGCGATTCACTCGGTCGTTTTCGGCGGATTCGCCGCCGCAAGTCTTGCCACGCGCATCGACGACGCGAAGCCTGTGGTCATGATCACGGCCGATGCCGGAATGCGCGGCGGCAAGGCGGTTCCCTACAAGCACCTGGTCGACGAGGCGTTGCGGCTGGCGAAGCACCCGCCGGCGAAAGTGATCATCGTCGACCGCAAGCTCGATGCCGGGATGTCCCGCGTCGCCGGCCGCGATCTCGATTACGCGGCGCTCGCCGTCCAGCACGAAGGTGCGCAGGTGCCGTGCGCATGGCTCGAATCGTCGGAATCCTCGTACATTCTCTATACCTCCGGCACCACAGGCAAGCCCAAGGGCGTGCAGCGCGACACGGGCGGCTATGCGGTCGCACTGGCCGCTTCGATGCGCGATATTTTCTGCGTCGCGCCGGGCGAGACCATGTTCACGACCAGCGATATCGGCTGGGTCGTCGGACATTCGTATATCGTCTACGCACCGCTCCTGAACGGCTCGACGACGATCATGTACGAGGGCCTGCCGATCCGGCCCGATCCTGGCATCTGGTGGCAGATCGTCGCCGAGCACAAGGTGCGCACGATGTTCAGTTCGCCGACTGCGATCCGCGTCCTGAAAAAGCAGGACACGGCGTACATGAAAAAACACGACCTGGCCGGCCTCAAGTACCTCTTCCTCGCCGGCGAGCCGCTGGACGAGCCGACGGCACGCTGGGCGTCGGACTCGCTCGGCGTGGCGATCGTCGATCATTACTGGCAGACGGAGAGCGGTTGGCCGATCCTGTCGGCGTCGCCGGGCATCGAGGACACGCCGCGCAAATTCGGCAGCCCGTCGTTCCCGGTCTGCGGTTATGACGTGCATTTGCTCGACGAGGCAACGGGCAACGAGGTCGGTACCGATGAGAAGGGTGTGCTGGTGATCATGCCGCCGCTGCCGCCGGGCTGCATGACGACCGTGTGGGGCGACGACGAGCGCTTCGTCAAGACCTACTTCGAGACGGTGCCCGGGAAAATGACCTACTCGACCTTCGACTGGGCGACGCGCGACGCCGACGGTTATTACTTCGTTCTCGGTCGCACCGACGACGTGATCAACGTCGCGGGCCACCGTCTCGGCACGCGCGAGATCGAGGAGGCGGTACAGGCGCATCCCGGCATCGCCGAGGTCGCCGTTGTCGGCGTGGCCGATCAGCTCAAGGGCCAGATTCCGGTCGCGTTTGCGGTGGTCAAGGACCCGGCGAAGATCGCCACTGCCGAAGGAGTCGCGGCGATGCGCCGGCAAGTGATGGATACGGTCGACCGCGAGCTTGGCGCTATCGCCCGGCCGGGCGCAGTGCATTTCGTCACACTGCTCCCGAAGACACGCTCGGGCAAGCTCTTGCGGCGCTCGATCCAGGCGCTCGCGGAGGGTCGCGATCCCGGTGATCTCACGACGATCGAAGACCCGGGCGCGCTCGAGCAGATCCGGCAGGCGCTGCAGCCAACCGCGGTAAAATAGCGGTTTCCTGCACGACCCCGCTCCTTGTCGACCGTCACCTCCGCGGCCCCGCCGCACGTTCCGCTTGCACGCGTCACCCGCGGTGACGCCATCGATAGCGTCCATTATGGATCGGTCGCGGTCGTCGACCGCGAGGGCCGGCTGCTGTTCTCCGCCGGCGATCCGCATTTCTTGACGACCACGCGCAGCGCGCTCAAGCCGCTGCAGGCGCTGCCGTTCGTCGCGGGCGGCGGGGTCGAGCGCTTCGGGTACTCGCCGGAGCAGGTCGCGCTTCTTTGCGCCAGCCATTCCGGCGAGCCGCGCCACGTCGCCGCCGTCGCCGACATGCTCGAGCGGGTGGATTGCACTGCGGACGCGCTGCAATGCGGGATTCATCCTCCGATCTATTACGCCGTGCGCGAGGAATTGCCTCCTGCCGGCGCGAAGTTCACGCCGTTGCATCACAACTGCTCCGGCAAGCACACCGGCATGCTCGCGTATTGCCGCCAATACGCCTTGCCGCTCGAATCCTATCTCGCGCTCGAGCATCCGCTACAGCAGGCGATACGCGCGGCGGTTGCACACCTGACCGGCGTGGCCGAACGCGAACTCGTCGCCGGCATCGACGGTTGCTCCGCGCCGAACTATGCGGTGCCACTCGATCGTCTCGCATACGCCTACGCCCGGCTCGCGACCGTCGCGGACGACGCGCGCTATGGCGCCGCGCCGGCAACGCTCGCGGCGGCGATGACCGCGCACCCGGAAATGGTCTCGGGCGAGGGGCGCAACGACTTGATCCTGATGCGCGCCGGAGGCGGCGATTGGGTGACCAAGGCCGGCGCGGAAGGCGTGCAGGGTATCGGTGTCCGCAGCCGGGGCTGGGGCATCGCGCTCAAGGTTGTCGACGGCAACCCCCGAGGCCTGCATCCGGCGACCGTGGCGGTGCTCGACCTTCTGGGCCTCCTCGATGCCGCGCAGCGCCAAACGCTGGAAGGCTGGCGGGAGCCGGTCATCCGCAATTATCGGGGACTGGCCACCGGCCACGTGCAGCCGACCGTGCGTCTGGAGCGCCGGAGCTAAGGAACCTCTGAATAAGCCCCGCATGGCCGCGACGGCGGCTTTCCGGGATGAGATGCGCGAAGCGACGCGAAGCCCATGGCAGGCGCCCATGGGCGAGCGGCGCGACAAAGCAGATTGCCCGGAAAGCGCCGTCCCTTCGGGTTTCGGCGCAATGGCCTCATCTGCTTTGTTGCGCGGCTTGCGAATAGTACGCACTATTCGCTGCGCCGCGACGCCTCGCATCTGAGGCCATTGCACCAGAAACGCGGCTCATGTGGGGCTTGTTCAGAGGTTCCCTAACCATCGCGCCGGCAAAACCCTGCGCGGGAGTGAACTTCTATTGCGGCGGGCGGTCCAGAGCAGCAGGCATCGTGCCGCATGGCCGCCGCGAGCGCCCCGCACGGCTCGGCTATACTGCCGGCGGGTGCCGCGCCCACCTGACCGGGTGTGGCGAGAACAACGAGATGACTCAGGGGCGGCCCGCGGATGGGTGACCGCGAAGTTGATCAGCAGCTCGTGGAGCGTGCGCAGCGGGGCGACAAGCGTGCCTTCGAACTGTTGGTGCTGAAGTACCAGCGCAAGCTGGCACGGTTGTTGTCGCGATTGGTGCGCGACGCCGGGGAAGTCGAGGACGTGACGCAGGAGGCTTTCATCAAGGCCTACCGCGCGCTGCCAAGCTTCCGCGGGGAAAGTGCGTTTTATACTTGGCTGTACCGTATCGCGATCAATACCGCCAAGAATTATCTGGTCGCGATTGGGCGACGGGCGCCGACTTCGACGGGTTTCGACCACGAGGAGGCGGAGAACTTCGAGGACGCCGAGCAGCTGCGTGACTCGAATACGCCGGAGAACGAGCTGCTGGGCAGAGAAATCGCGACCACGGTCAACAAGGCGATGGACGCGCTGCCCGACGATCTACGCACGGCGATCACGCTGCGCGAGATCGAGGGGTTAAGCTACGAAGAGATTGCCAACGTGATGAATTGTCCGATTGGCACGGTGCGCTCCCGGATTTTTCGGGCGCGCGAAGCGATCGCAGCGGAGCTGCGGCCGCTGCTGGGGACCGACAAGGACCGGAGATGGTAATGGGTAAATTCTTGGCTCTGCCGGATGCGGACGAACCCGCCCGGCCGACGGAACTGACGCCGGAGGAAGTCTCGCTGCTGATGGATGGTGAGCTCGACGCGGATCGCGCCGAGCGTGCCTGCCATGGGCTGCGCGAAGTGGCGTCGGTGCAAACGTGGGTCTGCTACCACGTGATCGGCGATTGCCTGCGCGGAGACGGCGCGCCGATCTGGGGCATTTCACACCGCTTCGCGGCGCGGCTGGCTGCCGAGCCGACGGTGCTTGCGCCCTCGCGGGCGCGCCCAGCGCCGGCGGCCGTCGCCTGGGCCGTGGCGGCGACCGTGGCCGCGGTCGGCGTAGTCGGCTGGGTGGCGCTGACGACGATGCCGCTGCCGCCGTCCGCGATCGCAACTGCACAGCGAGTCGACGAGGTCCGGGCTGCGGACCTGCGGCGCCCGGTCGTCAACGAATATCTCCTGGCGCACCAGGAATACTCGCCGACGACGGCGATCCAGGGCGTGCGTCCGTATCTGCGCGCGGTCACGGCCGACCCGCAGGATGCGGCGAAGTAACGGCGCTGCGCCGGTCACCGCCGGCCGGCGACCCGGGTTCGGCCTGCGCGCGGGCTTCGGCGTCGCCGCGCTGCTTTGGGTATCGCTCGCGCTCGCCGACGACGCGACCGGCTGGCTGCAGCAGGCTGCGGCTGCGGCAAAGCAGCTCAACTACGCCGGCACGCTCGTCTACCAGCACGACGGGCGCGTCGAAACTTCACGCGTGATACACATGGTCGACACGACCGGCGAGCACGAGAAGCTCGTCAATCTCGACGGGCCGGCGCGCGAGGTCATCCGCAACAACGAGCAGGTCCGTTGCTACTACCCCGACGCGAAGATCATCCGCATCGAGCCCCGAACCTACCGCAACGCCTTCCCTTCGCTGTTGCCGCAGCAGCTCGAGACGCTCGCGGCATATTATTTCTTTCGCAAGGCCGAGATCGCGCGCATCGCCGGCCTCGAGACGCAGGCGTACATCTTCGAGCCCAAGGACGGCATGCGCTACGGGCACAAGCTGTGGGCGGATCTTACTTCCGGCCTGCTGCTCAAGGCCCAGCTCATGAACGATCGCAACGTTCCGATCGAGCAGTTCGTCTTTACCGATATCCAGATCGGCATCAAGATCGAGCGGGACGCGGTCCGGCCGAGCTTCAGGCCGCCGCCGGCGGATTGGGAAATGCGCGAATCCTTGCCGGGCGACGTCGTGCAGCAGGACACCGGCTGGCTGGTCAGGGAACTGCCGCCGGGTTTCTCCAAGATCGTCGAGGGCTACCGCACCTTGCGCGGCAAGGTGGCGCCGGTCGCGCATCTCGTCTTCTCCGACGGCCTCGTTGCCGTGTCGGTCTTTGTCGAGCCGATGCCGCAGGCGCCGCAGCTGATCGGCCTGTCGCAGCAGGGCGGCATCAATGTCTACAGCCGCCAGCTCAACGATCATCTGGTGACCGTACTGGGCGAGACGCCCGGCGCCACGGTCCGCCAGATCGCGTATTCCGTCGCCCATCGCTAGCGGTGGCGCGCGTCACCAGGGAAAGGCTACATGAAACTAAGCATATGGACGTTTGTCGGTGCGCTCGCCGGCGCCGTTTCGTTTGCACCGGCGACCGCGGCGCAGTCGAGCCGTGGTTTGCCGGATTTCACTGAGCTCTACGAGCAGCAGGGGGCCACGGTCGTCAGCGTCGACGTCACGCAAACCGTCCGCCGCTCGCAACTCCCGGATCTGTCCGAAGACGATCCGTTCTACGAATTCTTTCGTCGTTTCGGCCAGATCCCGCGCGGCCGCGAACGACCGCGCGATCTCGAGCAGCAGTCGGTGGGATCGGGCTTCATCCTCTCAGCCGACGGCTACATTCTGACCAATTCGCACGTTGTCGATGATGCGAGCGAAGTCATGGTGAAGCTCAGCGACAAGCGCGAATTCAGGGCCAGGGTCATCGGCGTCGACAAGCGCACCGACGTTGCCGTATTGAAAATCGACGCGACCGGGCTGCCCAAGGTGACTATCGGCGATCCAGAAAAACTCAAGGTCGGCGAGTGGGTCGCGGCGATCGGCAAGCCCTTCGGGCTGGAAAACACGATTACCGCCGGCATCGTCAGCGCCAAGGGCCGTGAGTTGCCGAGCGAGATCCTGGTCCCGTACATTCAAACCGACGTTCCGATCAATCCCGGCAACTCCGGTGGACCGCTCTTCAACATGAGAGGCGAGGTCGTCGGTATCAATTCACTCATTTTCAGTCGCACCGGCGGTTATATGGGGCTCGCCTTCGCGATCCCGATCGACGTGGCGATGAGCGCGGTGAAACAGCTCCAGGAAAAAGGCCGGGTCACGCGCGGCCGGATCGGCGTGCAGATCCAGGAAGTGAGCAAGGAAACCGCCGATGCGTTCGGCCTCTCCAAGGCCGCCGGCGCTCTGGTCAACTCGGTCGAAAAGGGCGGCCCCGCCGACAAGGCAGGCATCGAGTCAGGCGATATCATCGTCAAGGCCGACGGAAGGACGGTGAATTCGTCATCCGAGCTTCCGCGCATCATCACGCAGGTCAAGCCGGGGACCAGGATTCCGGTGCAGGTGTGGCGAAAAGGCGCGACCAAGGACCTGACGATCACCGTTGCCGAGCTCAAGGACGAGGAGACGCCCCGGATCGCGCGGAAGAGCGCGCCGAGCAAGGAGAAAGCCAAGCCGAATCGCATGGGCCTGGTGCTTTCCGACCTCACCGATGATCAGAAAAAAGAGCTCGAGATCAAGAACGGCGTGCTCATCGAGGACGTCAGCGGCGGCGTGCGCGGCAACATCCAGGTGGGCGATGTGATTCTGGCGGTGATCAACAAAGGTGCGACCATCGATGCGAAGAGCGCCGAGCAGATCAACGCGCTGATCGGCAAGCTCGAGAAGGGCGCTGCGGTGACGTTTCTGGTGCGACGCGGTGACGCGCAGTTCTATTCGAGCGTCAAGGTCGCCAACGGCGGCGGCGGCGAGTAGCAAGGAACCAGGTTCCGTGGTGCCGTTGACGTTGCTTACCCGCGCGTACTGTCATCTCTGCGACGAGATGCGCGCGGAAGTTGCCCCGCTCGCCGCAGCGGCCGCCGTTGCGGTCGACGAGATCGACGTCGATGGCGATCCCGCCCTCGAGGCGCGTTGGGGTGATCGTGTCCCGGTGTTGCTCGCCGGCGATCGCGAGCTGTTCCATTACCGTGTCGACCGCAGGGTGCTGACGGGCTATCTCGCACGCGCAGCGCATCAGGCTCCTTAGATTCCCTAAAGCGGCCCTCGGATGGACAGGCCGGCGAGCCGGCCTGTCCCGACCTTGAGCTGCGCTCGTGCCGAAACGCCGCTATGTCGTTGGCGTCGAGGCGGGCTTCATGCCGAAGCCAAGGTAGAGCGCAACGATGGCGATGACAACGTGCAGCACCGAGTCTGCGCTGTTGTTGGCAACGATGCCGAGCAACGGCTGATCGCCGTAGTAGAACCCCAGTACCGCGACCAGTCCGTAGATCACGCCGAAGACCTGGAAGAAGATCTGTGATGCCTTTTCGCCCGAAACGCCGGCGATGATGGCCACGATTCCGGTGGCGAGATGAACGAAGTTGTGCGCCGGATTGACGTCGAACAAGCCCAGCAACTTGCCGCCCGGATTGAGCGGGGGCACCCAGCCGCAGGCGCCGATGACGACAAAAACGATGCCGAAGATGATGGCTATCTGTTTGAGCGACATTTTTCCTCCTCGATGATAGCTTCAGCAACCTGATCCGGCGCGCGCAGAACCAGCTCGCGCCGGTCTCCAAAGCCCGCAATGCTGCCGTCCGGCCTCTTCGCCTCGGGGGCCTCGGCCCGCCGGCATGAAAACGGACGCACGGGTGCCCGGGATTCTGCGCTAACTCGCGCCGGACGCCAATCGGTGGTCGCGCCGGCGCAGGATTTCGGCTAAAATTCGCGTCAATTCAATATATTCCGCCGCCTTTGCAGCGGCGGTCCAAGCCATTGGGAGCCACCGAGGGCACCGCTGCGGTGCCCTTCGCGTTTCATGCAGAACGTACGCAATTTCTCGATCATCGCGCACATCGACCACGGCAAGTCGACCCTGGCGGACCGCTTCATCCAGCGTTGCGGCGGCCTGTCCGAGCGCGAGATGGGCGAGCAGGTGCTCGACTCGATGGACCTGGAGCGCGAGCGCGGGATCACCATCAAGGCGCAGACGGCGGCGCTGTCGTACACCGGCCGCGACGGCCAGACCTACAGCCTGCATCTGATCGACACGCCGGGCCACGTCGACTTTGCCTATGAAGTGTCGCGCTCGCTTGCCGCGTGCGAGGGCGCGTTGCTGGTCGTCGACGCCTCGCAGGGTGTCGAGGCACAGACGGTCGCCAATTGCTACACGGCGCTCGAGCAGGGCGTCGAGGTCGTGCCGGTGCTCAACAAGATCGACTTGCCGGTCGCGGAGCCGGAGCGCGTCATCGCGGAAATCGAAGACATCATCGGCATCGACGCGAGCGATGCCATCCGGGTGAGCGCGAAGACGGGCGAAGGCGTCGACGATGTGCTAGAGGCGGTGATCGCGCGCATCCCCCCGCCGCAGGGTGATCCGGGCGCGCCGCTGCAGGCGCTGGTCATCGATTCCTGGTTCGACACCTATGTCGGTGTCGTGATGCTCGTGCGGTTGATGCAGGGGACACTCAGGCCGAAAGACCGCATCCTGCTCATGGCGACAAGCGCGGCCTACAACTGCGAGCAGGTGGGCGTGTTCACGCCGAAGGCGGTGGCACGCGACGAGCTCCGGGCCGGCGATGTCGGATTCGTCGTGGCCGGTCTCAAGGAGCTGAAGGCGGCTCCGGTCGGCGACACGGTGACGCTCGCGGCGCGACCGGCGAAGGAGCCGCTCCCCGGCTTCAAGGAAGTCAAGCCGCAGGTGTTCGCGGGCTTGTATCCGGTCGAGGCCAACCAGTACGAGGCGCTGCGCGACGCGCTGGAAAAACTGCAGCTCAACGACGCGTCGCTGCATTACGAGCCCGAGGTATCGCAGGCGCTGGGCTTCGGCTTCCGCTGCGGCTTCCTCGGTCTCCTGCACATGGACATCGTGCAGGAACGGCTCGAGCGCGAGTACGACATGGATCTCATCACCACCGCGCCGACGGTCGTCTATCAGGTACTGCTGCGGGACGGCACGGTGATCGAGATCGAGAATCCGGCCAAGCTGCCCGATCTTTCCCGCGTCGAGGAGATCCGCGAACCGATCATCACGACGACGATTCTCGTGCCGCAGGAATATGTCGGCCCGGTCCTGACGTTGTGCATCGAGAAGCGCGGCGTGCAGAAAAACATGCAATATGTCGGCCGCCAGGTCATGCTGATCTACGAGTTGCCTCTAGCCGAGGTCGTCATGGACTTCTTCGACCGGTTGAAGTCCGTGTCGCGCGGCTATGCCTCGCTCGATTACGAATTCAAGGAGTTCCGCGCCGCCGACGTGGTCAAGCTCGACATCCTGATCAACGGCGAGCGCATCGACGCGCTTTCAGTGATGGTTCACCGGGCGAATGCGCAATATCGCGGCCGCGAAGTGGTCGCCAAGATGCGCAAGCTCATTCCGCGACAGATGTTCGACGTTGCAATCCAGGCCGCGATCGGTGCCCAGATCATCGCCCGCGAGAGCGTCAAGGCGTTGCGAAAGAACGTGCTGGCCAAGTGCTACGGCGGCGACGTCACCCGCAAGCGCAAACTGCTCGAGAAGCAGAAGGCTGGCAAGAAGCGCATGAAGGCCGTCGGCAGCGTCGAGATCCCACAGGAAGCTTTCCTCGCGATCCTGCAGGTCGGCGAGAAATGAGGGCGGGCGCCTCTGGCCGGACCGGCGCACCGCCGATCCATGAAACGCGGCGCTGCGCGCGGACGGTTCGGGTCGAAGCGGACAACATTGCGCGCGCGCAGCTCCCGGCCGCTCATATTCAGCCACCGACCTGATGAACTTCGCCCTCATCCTGTTCGTGCTCACGGTCGCGACTGGCGTCATCGTCCTGGCCGACCGGTGGTACTTTGCCAAGCGGCGCCGCGGCGATGTGCCCGAACCGTGGTGGATCGAATATCCGAAGAGCTTTTTCCCGGTACTGTTGATCGTGTTCCTGCTGCGTTCCTTCGTCGCGGAACCGTTCAAGATTCCGAGCTCGTCGATGCGGCCCACGCTCGAGGTGGGCGACTTTATTCTGGTCAACAAGTTCGCCTACGGCATGCGCCTGCCGATCATCGAGAAGAAGATCATCCCCACCCGTGAGCCGCAGCGCGGGGACGTGATCGTATTTCGCTACCCGGTCAACCCGTCGCAGGACTTCATCAAGCGCGTGATCGGCCTGCCCGGCGATCAGGTCATCTACCTGGACAAGAGGCTGACGGTCAACGGCGTACCGTTGCCGCAAACTGCGGACGGAACGTACGGCTACCTCGAAGGCCTGACGTATGTGATGACCGAACGGCGGAGCGAGCGTTCGGACGACCGCGAATACACCATCGCGGTGAACCCGGCGGCGCAACCCGTGTATCCGTTGAACGTAAGGTCGTTTCCAGGCAAGGAGAACTGCGTTTACAATGACCGCGGGTTCAGCTGCAAAGTCCCCCCGGGGAACTATCTGATGATGGGCGACAATCGCGACAACAGCGACGACAGCCGCTACTGGGGCTTCGTGCCCGACGATCACATCCGCGGCAAGGCATTCTTCATCTGGTTCAACTGGGATGACATCAGCAGCCTTGCATTCAAGCGGATCGGCAGCGGCATCCGCTGACGGGGAGAGACCATGCGTACTCGAACGGGACAGTCGGGCCTCACGCTTATCGGCTTTATTTTCGTTGCCGCTGTCGTGCTGACCGTCGCCATGGTCGGTTTCCGCGTGCTGCCGTCGTACATCGAATATTTTTCGGTGGAGAAGACACTGAGACAGACGCTGCTTAACGCCCGCGACGGCATAACGCTCGCGGAGTTCCGCAGGGATTTCGACCTCAAGGCCAGCGCCGATTACATCGACTCGGTCCGCGGCTCCGACGTGGAGCTCAACAAGCAGGGCAACGCGCTCGTCGCGACCGCCACGTGGAGCAAGACGCTCCCGCTCGTGGGCAACGCGAGCATCCTGCTCGACTTTCAGGCTTCGGCGAGCAAGTAGGAGTGACTCAGGACACACGCGCCGTAGCGCTCGGTCACGTCTTTCGCCAGCCGCAGCTGCTGCACCAGGCGCTTACGCATCGCAGCTTCGCGGCCGAACACAACGAGCGGCTCGAGTTCATCGGCGACGGCGTGCTCAACTGCGCGATCGCGTTGCTGCTCTACGAGCGCTTTCCGCAAATGCCCGAGGGTGACCTGTCGCGGATGCGCGCGGGGCTGGTCAACCGCGACACGCTCCATCGGCATGCCGCGGCACTCAAGCTCGGCGCGGCGATCCGCCTGGGCGAGGGCGAGGCGAAGAGCGGCGGCGCCGCGCGGCCGTCGATCCTCGCCGATGCGCTCGAGGCCGTGCTCGGTGCAATCTTTCTCGACGCCGGTTACGCGGCCGCCCATGCCGCGATCGAGCGTCTCTACGCCGACGACATCGCGGGTGCCGATACGGAGGCGATCGCCAAGGACCCCAAGACGCGGCTGCAGGAATGGTTGCAGGGCCGGCGGTTGCCGGTGCCGGAATACGCGATCGTCGAGATCCGCGGCGAGGCGCATCTGCAGATCTTCGAGGTCGTCTGTCGAATCACGGCTCTGGATATCGCGGCGATCGGAACGGGAGCGAGCCGGCGCGCCGCGGAGCAGGCCGCCGCGGCGCTGGCTTATGAGCAAGCGACGCGATCTGGAAGCGCCTAAGTCCGTCCCGACGGGCGCGTTCCGCTGCGGTCAGGTCGCGATCGTCGGCCGGCCGAGCGTCGGCAAGTCGACGCTCGTCAACGCGCTTGTCGGTGCCAGGATCTCCATTACGTCGAAGCGGCCGCAGACGACGCGTCACCGCGTGCGCGGCATCCTCACGACGACCGCGGCGCAATTCATCTTCGTCGATACGCCCGGCTTCCAGGCCCGCCACCGGTCGCGGCTGAACGAGCGCATGAACCGGGCCGTGCGCGAGGGCCTCGCCGACGTCGACGTCATCGTCGTCGTGGTCGACGCGGCAAGGCTCACCGAGGCCGATCGCAAAGTATTCGCGTTGCTGCCGGACGGCGTTCCCGTGATCGCGGCGGTGAACAAGGTCGACCGGCTTGCGGACAAGACGCGCCTGCTGCCGCTGCTCGCGACGATCGGCGCAGCGCGCGACTTCGCCGCGATCGTTCCGATCAGCGCAGAGAAAGGATGGCAGCTCGACGCTCTGACCGCCGAAATCGCCCTCCGGCTGCCTCCGGGGCCCGCGCTTTATCCGGCGGACGATCTCACCGACCGCGACGAGCGTTTTTTCGCGGCCGAGTACCTGCGGGAAAAGATTTTCCGGCTGCTCGGCGAGGAGCTGCCGTATGCCGCGGCGGTGGCGATCGACAGCTTTGCGCACGAAGCCGATCTGCGCCGCATTCACGCCACCGTTTTTGTGGAGAAGGCGAACCAGCGCGCGATCCTGCTCGGCGAGGGCGGGGCGCGCATGAAGGCGATCGCGAGCGCGGCGCGGCGCGACATGGAACGCATGTTCGGCAGCAAGGTTTTTCTCGAGGTCTGGGTACGGGTCAAGCCGGGCTGGGCGAACGATGAGCGCATGCTGACGCAACTCGGGTATTGAGATGCTGATCCAACAAAGAGATACCGGCGCGCGGAGCGGTGACTTCAAGTTTCTTTCTCGACTTCGTTGCTGCCGTGAAAACAGGACGTCATTGCTAGCATGAGACAGCCACGCGAGCGACGCGACGATCAGCCGGCATTCGTCCTGCACACGTATCCCTACCGCGAAACGAGCGTCATCGTCGAGGCGCTGACGGCGGCGTACGGGCGGGTGGGGCTGGTGGCGCGCGGTGCGCGGCGAGCGCGATCCGACCTGCGCGGGGTGCTCCAGGCTTTTCAGCCGCTCTCGCTGTCGTGGTCGGGAGCGGGCGAGCTCAAGACGCTCGTCAAGGCCGACTGGCGCGGCGGCCTGCCGCTGGTCGGCGGCTCAGCTCTCTTGTGCGCCTTCTATTTGAACGAGCTCTTGCTCAAGCTTCTCCCACGCGAGGATCCGCACCCGCAATTGTTTCGCGATTACGAAGCGGCGCTCGTCGAGCTCGCCGGAAGCGCCGAACAGGCGCCGGTGCTGCGATGCTTCGAGTTGAGGTTGCTCTCTGAGCTCGGCTACGCGCTGCCGCTTACCCACGAGGCGGATACCGGGCGGCCGGTCGATCCGGCGGAGCGGTACTATTACGCGTTCGATCGCGGTCCGCGCCTGAGGATTGCGGAGCCCGGCCGGCGGTATCCGCAGGTGCGCGGCGCGACGCTCCTCGCGCTCGCGCAGCAGGACTTCAGCGCGCCGGAAGCGGCCGCGGAAGCGAAGCGTCTCATGCGCGAAGTGCTGGACCACTATCTGGAGCAGCGCACGATCGTGAGTCGCCGGGTCGTGCGCGATCTGCAGGCCATGGAAGAGACCGGAGACGACGGCAGCGATGATTGAGCTTGGCGTCAATATCGACCATGTCGCGACGCTGCGGCAGGCGCGCCGCACGTACGAGCCCGATCCCGTCTGGGCGGCCGTCGAGGCGCATCTGGGCGGCGCGGACGGCATCACGGTGCATTTGCGCGAGGACCGCCGCCATATCCAGGATCAGGATGTGCGGCGCCTGCGCGAGCTCGTGCATATCAAGCTCAACCTCGAAATGGCGGCCACCGACGAGATGGTGGGAATCGCGCGTGCGCTGAAACCCGAGATGGCAATGCTCGTTCCGGAGGGTCGGGAGGAAGTGACCACCGAAGGCGGTCTCGACGTCGCGGGCCAGGAGGCAAGGCTCAAAGGCGTCGTTGCGACGTTAGCCGCGGCCGGCATCGTCACCAGCGTCTTTATCGACGCCGAAATGCGACAGGTCGAGGCTGCGGCGCGGATTGGAGCCAAGGTCTGCGAAATTCACACCGGGCCGTACGCGCACGCATTCCATGCCAAGGGTCGCGATCCGCAGAGCTCCGCCGTCGTCGACGAGCTGGCCCGCATCCGCACCGCGGGCGCCGCCGTTCTCGAGTTGGGCATGCGTTTCAACGCCGGCCATGCGCTCAACTACTTCAACGTGCAGCCAATCGCAGCGCTGCCCGGCGTGCGCGAGCTGCACATCGGCCACGCCATCGTGAGCCGCGCCGTCTTCGTCGGCTTGCGCGAAGCCGTACGGCAGATGAAGGCCCTCATCAGGGAGGGAGCAAGCGCGTGAAGCGGATCGATCGCGGGCCGGTGATGCTCGACGTTGCCGGCCTCGAGCTGACCCCCGCGGAGCGCGAGCGCATCGTCCATCCGCTGGTCGGTGGCCTGATCCTCTTCGCGCGCAATTACGCCGCGCCGGATCAGCTCAAGGCGTTGACCGGTGCGATCCGTGCGCTGCGCGATCCGCCGCCGCTCATCGCGGTCGATCACGAAGGCGGCCGCGTGCAACGTTTTCGCAACGGCTTTGCGGCGATCCCGGCGCTGCGCACGCTGGGCGAGCAGTGGGACCGCAACGCGGCAGCGGCTGCCACCGAGGCGCAGCGCATCGGCTCGCGCATTGCGGCAGAGCTCGGCGCCCACGGCATCGATTTCAGTTTCACTCCGGTCCTGGACCTCGATTACGGCCACAGCGCGGTGATCGGCGACCGCGCCCTGCACCGCAATCCGAATGCCGTGGCGCACCTTGCGTACGCGCTCTGCCAAGGGTTGAGCGAGGGCGGCATGGCCGCGGTCGGCAAGCACTTTCCCGGACACGGTTTCGTCGGCGCCGATTCGCATACGGAGATACCCGTCGACCGGCGGCCGCTCGCCGTGCTCGAAAAGGCCGACCTCGTCCCTTTCGGTGCACTGGTGCGGCTCGGCATCGAAGGCATCATGCCGGCGCACGTGGTCTTTTCTGCATTGGACGATCGGCCAGCGGGTTTTTCCTCGATCTGGCTGCAGGAGGTGCTGCGGCGGCGGCTCGGTTTCGCCGGCCTGATCTTCAGCGACGACTTGTCGATGGTCGGTGCGCAGGGCCCCGGCGACATCGTGGCGCGAGCCGAAGCGGCGTGCGCAGCCGGTTGCGACATGGTGCTCGTGTGCAACGATCCGGCCGCCGTTGAAGACCTGCTGTCACGCTGGCGTCCGTCCCCCCAGCCAGATCTCGCGTTGCGCGGCTCGCGGATGGCGCGCCGCGAAGTGGCGCCGTACGACCGCCGCAATCCGGCTCGCGAGCGAGACGCGCAAGACGACGCGGCGTAGACTTCTCAATCCAAACCTGCCGCGCATTGCGTCGCCGCGCGCGAAGGGCTTTCCACGAATGTAGTACAAGGAGAGGCTTGCATGGCGGATGCAGATGTTTCGACGTTGGGCGCGCTGACCGCACCGCATTCCGCAATCGAGTTTCTGCGCGACTACTGGCCGGACAAGCCTTTTGTCGCGCACGGCGATCCCGCGCGGCTGCCGGCGTTCCTGCGGGCGCCGGAGCTCGCCAGCATCGAAGCCCTCTCGCGTGTGTACCGTGGCAATCTGCGCTTCACCAGCGGACGCAGGTACCAGAAGATGCTCGCCATCGATCAGGTGCAGGCGACGTCGCTTTACCGGATGGGGCTGACCGTCCAGTTCGAGGATATCGCAGCTTCCGTCGCCGCGACCGCCCCCGGCCTGAGGCGACTCGAGGCGGAGCTGGGCGTGGCCAGGGGCGCGGCTCGCGCAAGCGTCTTCTCCTCACCGCTATCCGACGGTCTGTCGGTCCATTTCGACGCGCAGGATCTGTTCTCGATCCAGCTTAAGGGCACGAAGAGCTTTCGCATCGCGCCGGTGCGCGAGCTGCGCTACCCCTGCGGGACGCAATTCGTTCCCGACACCGAGCCGTTCGACTTTTTGTATCCGCAGGTCGCAGGCGGCTTCCCCGACCCGGCCAGCGCCGAGTTCACCACTGTCGAGATGCAGCCCGGCTCGGTGCTGTTCCTGCCGCGCGGCACCTGGCACGCCACCGAGTCCGGAGGCGATTCACTTTCGGTCAGCATCGGCATCTATCTCCCTTCCGCCGCCGACTGCGTGCTCGAGCAGCTGCAGCTGCTGTTGCTGCAGGATCCGGATTGGCGTCGCCCTCTTTACGGCGGCTGGGGCGAGGGCGCGGTTCGCGACGCGGTGGCGACGCGACTCTCGCAACTGCTGGCGCGATTGCCGCACGATTGCGCAGGGCTGCGCGTCGAGGATATCGTCTCGGGGCTACGCTTGCCTGAGGAACGCTTGGCGGCAATCGCGCTCGAATCGCGCTTCCAGAAGACGCCGCATTCGCGCCTCGAAGTCGAGGCCGGCCCCGCGGCGCGCGGCTATGCCCACGACGTCCTGCGCGTCATGATCTCGGATCCGAATTACGGTGAGCGCATGTCGACGCGGATGGAGGTCGCGCCCGAAGCGGCGGCTGTGTTCCGGTGGATCGCCGACAGCCGCGCCGCGTTTTCTGCCGGCGCGCTGGCCGAGCGCTTCCCGATGTTTCCGTTTGCGCAACATCGTCAAATGCTCGAAGCGGCAGCACGCTCGGGGTTGATCCGCATGCTCTGGTTCCCGCCGCTGGCGCCGACGTCGCCCGAGGAATCAGCGTAGCGCTCAGCAGCGAAGCCTGTCCGGGCCAACGGCGCAGCATAGCGATCGCGGCGGGCCGCAGTGACTTGGGCACGTGGTGGCGCCAAGCGCGTCGTCGAGCGGGTCCCGGCTCGCGGCGGCCACTCAACCCACGAGTAGCGACGCGAGCCCGCGGCGAGGGACCCGCGCGAAGCGCGGGATCGCGCGTGGCGAGTCGGATGCGCGGCCGACACGTGCCGGCGGCACTCGTGAGTACGGTTGAGGAGGCCGCCGCGCACGAGACACCCGCTGGCGACGACGGCGCCACAACGCGCCCGCGCCGCCGCAGCCCGCCGCGCTATAGCGATGCGCCGATGTGCAGGCGCTCACCGTGCGCAGGGACCGCGCTTTGTGCGAGCGGCGAGTGCATGGCGGGCGCGCGTTGGCCCGCGCCGGCCGTCGCGGGTGGCGCGGCAAGGGAGACGTTGTGTTCGCGACCGCAGCCGCGCCGGGTACCCGCAGGCCGGCGTTTGCGGCCCCCGCGTCGCCAGACAGGCACTCGCTGCTCGCCAATGGCCATGCAGATCGGCGACGAACCCTATTCAATACGGATGCGGCCAGCGTCCGCCGAGATGCCGCGTAAGCTCCTCGGCGATGTGCGCGACGATCGGGCCGAGCTGCCGGATGCGCTCGTCGGCCAAACGCGTCGACGGGCCGGCAATCGAGATCGCGCCCAGAGGCTCGGCGTGCTCGTCGTAGATCGCTGCGCCGACGCAGCGCGTCGAACGCGCGTGCTCCTCATCGTCGAACGAGTAGCCGCGCTGGCGGATGACGCGCAACGCCGCCCACATCGTCTCCGGTACGACGATGGTGTTCTCGGTAATGCGCGGCAGCCCCCTTACCTTGAGAATCGCGTCGATCTGCTCGTCCGCCAGCGCGGCGAAGAGCGCCTTGCCGACGCCCGAGGCATGCAGCGGAACGCGGCTGCCGAGCTTGACCAGGGTACGCATCATTTCGTGGCATTGCACCTGGGCGATGAACACCGCCTCGGTGCCGTCGAGGATCGCCAGGTTCGCCGTCTCGCCTGCCTGTTCCATCAGGCGATGCATTGATGCATGGCTCTGCGCCACGAAGTCGCGATTGGCGAGGAATGTCGTGCCCACCGTGAACGCCTGGAGCCCGACGTACCACAGCCCGAGATCGCCGGCCTGGTAGACGTAGCCCATCCTTTCCAGCGTCGACAGGAACCGATGCGTGGTCGACGGCGGGAGTTGCACGCGGTGGGCGACGTCGGTCAGCGTCAAGCCGCCACCGCTCTTGGCCAGCGCTTCGAGAATGGAGAAGCCGCGAGTCAGGCTCTGCACCTGGCTCGGGGGCGCACCGGGTTTGCTCGGCGCGCGGCCACGGCGCGGTGGGGTGGAATAGCGATGTGACATGCAAATGTCAGGGTAGCTTAGAGCCTCTAACACCATGCAACACGTCTGCGTTGCTGGCCCAAAGCGCCGCTGGCGTGGCGCAGGGCGCAGCGAATAGTGGAGTCTATTCGCAAGCCCGGCAACAATGCCAGCGGCGCTTTGGGCCGCAACCCGAAGGGCTGGCCGCGATTTGGGCCCAATCGCCTTGTCGCAAGCCACTTGCTTGGGACCTACCAAGCGGCGTGGCATGCTTCGCGCGCTTGAGCCCAAATCGTGCCAGCGCATCACGCGCTGCATGGTGTTAGAGGCTCTTAAGCCACTGCGTCACCGCAAACAACTCGCCGGCGATGTCGACCTCGAATTTTGCCTTGATGAGCGCCTCGTCGGTCGGGACCCGCTCGGCGCGGGCGTAGCCCATGGCGACCGCGCGGCCGTGCTTGCGGCTGTAACCCGCGGACGTCAGCTCGCCGACGTTCCTGCCGTCCATGAGGATCGGCTCGCCTCCCCAGGGAAATGCGCCGGGATCGTCGAAGGCGAAGAGCACGAGCCGCTTGCGCAGGCCGCCCGCCTTCTGCCGCTGCAGTGCTTCGCGACCGATGAACGCCGCGGGCTTGTCCAGCTTGACCGCATAACCCAGGCCCGCTTCCCACGGGGTTTCGTCCGGGCCGAGCTCGGCGCCCCAGGCGCGCCGACCGGCCTCGATGCGCAACGCGTCGATCGTGTAATAGCCTGCGTCCTTGAGGCCGAATTCGGAACCCGCGGACCACAGCGCGTCATAGAGCGTCAGGCACAGATCGGAGAGAACGGTCAGCTCGTAACCCGGGCCGCCGACATAGCTCATGCGCGCGGCGCGAACGCGCGCATGGCCGACGTCGATCTCCCGCGTTGTCGAGAACGGCATGCCGGCCCTGGAAAGATCGTCCGGCGAGAGCCGCGCGAGCAGCGCTTCGGCTTTCGGTCCCATTACCGAAAGCACCGAATACCCGGACGTGACGTCGACGAGCGCGGCGAATTCGCTCCCGCCGATATGCCGTTCGATCCAGTCTGCGTCGCGCGTGGCTTGCGCTGAGCCAGTCAGGATGAAGAACGTATCCGCGCCAAGACGGGTGATGGTGAGGTCGCTCTCGAATCCGCCGCGCTCGTTCAGCATTGCGGTGTACACCATCCGGCCGACCGGCACATCGATCTCGTTGGCGCACAGCCGTTGCAGCACCGGCAGCGCATCGCGACCCTTGAGGATGAGCTTGGCGAAAGAAGTCTGGTCGAATACGACGACGTCCTCGCGGCACACGCGCTGCTCCTCGAGCATGTAGGAGAGCCAGCCCGGCGTGTCGAGCGTCGGCGGCGGCTCCGCGACGCCGGAGGGAAGAAAATAATTCGCGCGCTCCCAGTTGAGCTTGCTGCCGAACACCGCGCCCTTGGCCCGCAGGCGATCGTAAAGCGGCGAGCGGCGCAGCGGACGCACGGTCGAGAGCTCCTCGCGCGGCCAGCGCATCGCGTAATGCAGCCCCAGCGATTCGGCCGTGCGGTCGAACAGGTGTCTGCGGTTGGCGTGGAAGGCTGCGAAGCGCCGGATGTCGACGTCCCAAAGGTCGAGCGGAGCTTCGCCGTTGACGATCCACTCGGCGATGAGCTTGCCGGCGCCGCCGGCATTGGCGATGCCCGCGGAATTGAATCCGGCGCAGACGAAGAAGCCGCGCAGTTCCGGCGCCTCGCCGAGGATGAAATTGCCGTCCGGAGTGAAACTTTCCGGACCGTTCAGGAGCATCTTCACTTCCGCGGTTTCCAGGCACGGCGTGCGATGGATCGCGTTGCGCATCAGGATCTCGAAGTGGTCCCAATCCTCGGGCAGGAGCTGGAATTCGAATTTGTCGGGGATGGCGCCGACGTTCCACGGTTTGGCGACCGGCTCGAACCCACCCATGACCAGGCCGCCCACTTCCTCCTTGTAATAGATGTAGCCATCGGGGTCGCGCATGACCGGCAGGTCCGGGCGCACGCCGGGAATCGGCCGGGTGACGAGATAGAAATGCTCGGCCGAATAGAGCGGTACGTTCGCTCCTGCCAGAGCGCCGAATTCGCGGGCCCATTGTCCTGCGCAGTTGGCGATCACCTTGCAGCGTATCTCGACGTCGCCGTCGGCAGTGCGGCAATGCACTCCGTTGACTCGGCCGCGCTCGACGCTAAACGCGATAACTTTAATGTCCTCAACGATCCGCACGCCGCGCATGCGGGCGCCCCTCGCGAGCGATTGGGTAAGGTCGGTGGGATTCGCCTTGCCGTCGCCCGGAATCCAAACGGCGCCGGCGAGATCGTCGGTGCGCAAGAGCGGATAGATCTTCCCGGCTTCTGCGGGTGAGACGAACTCGAATTCGATGCCGAAACTTTTCGCGCGCGCCATCTGCCGCCGGAAGAGTTTCAGTCGCTCGGGTGTCTTCGCCACATTGAGGCTGCCGCACTGTTTCCAGCCCGTGGCGAGACCGGTCTCGGCTTCGAGCGTTGCATAAAGCTCGATGCCGTAGCGGCTCATGCGCGTGGCGTTGCGCGTCGCGCGCAATTGACCGACCAGTCCCGCCGCATGCCAGGTCGTCCCGCAGGTGAGCTTGCCCTGCTCGAGCAGGACGACATCGGTGCAGCCCAGCCGGGCCAGGTGGTACGCCGTGCTCGCGCCCGCGATACCGCCGCCGACGATAACTACCTGCGCGGAATCGGGGAGAGATTTCGAATAGGGGTCAGACCCCGATTTCGCTTCGAGCGATGGCATGTTCAACGGTCCGGCGAAGTCAAGGCTCTGACCCCTACAGCTTCAGCGCCGCGATGCCGAGAACAACGCTTACCGCGCCGGCAAGTCGCGGTAGGCTGAAGCCTTCCTTGAGCCACAACGAGCCCATGAGCGCCGCGAAGAGCACCGAGGTTTCGCGCAGCGCCGCGACCGCGGCCACCGGCGCCCGCGTCATCGCCCACAGGACGATGCCATACGCAGCGAGGCTGAACGCGCCGCCGACGAACCCGCGCATGGCGCTGCTCCTCAGGTAACGCACCGCCACCTGGCCGCGCCTCGCCACGACCCACACCAGAAACGGCAGACCCTCGAGGAAGATCAGCCACGACACATAACTCGCCGCGTTGCCCGACGCGCGTGCCCCCGTCGCGTCGACCAGCGTGTAGACGGCGATCAGCGCCGCGTTCGCAAAGGCCCAGTACGCCGCGCTCGCCGGATGCTTTCGGCGCTGGACGAAGGCTATGCTGACGATTCCGAGCGAGATGAGCACGATTCCCAGCGCCATCGGCGCGGTCGGCAGCTCGCGCAGGAAAGCGATCCCGAGCAGGGCGACGATGAGCGGCGCGGTGCCGCGCATCAGCGGATAGGCGAACGACAGATCGCCGGTGCGATAGGCCTGCGCCAGCGTCAGGTAGTAGCCGAAGTGGATCACGGCGGAAGTGGCCATGTACGGCCACGCCGCGGTGGCCGGGAGCGGCACGAACGGAACGACCGCCAGTCCCCACAGCGAAGATCCTGCGACGACCGTCGCCGTGTCGAGAAGGGCGTCGCCGCCGGGCGAGGACTTCAACAGCGCGTTCCAGCCGGCGTGAAGGAAGCCGGCGCCCAGGACCGCCAGCGTCACTCCGAGGGTGAGCTCCACGCCGCTAAGCCTGGTGTCCCGTTCCGCAGGTTCCGAAGATAAAGGAGCGCGCGGGATCGGCCGTCAGGCAAGGCGCGAGGCCGACAGCGTAGCTTGGGCTACGGTGAGGCCGAGCAACGCGGCATGGCGGCCGAGGCTGCCGCGAACTATCGAGCGAATTTGCG
>DASWDF010000012.1:0-2511 GCA_036395475.1 Casimicrobiaceae bacterium | reverse complement strand
ATCCCGAAATCGATCGCGCCGAGCGAGAGCAGGTTGGCCGGAATCCCGGCTAGATACATGCAGATGAAGGCGAAGAGCAGCGAGAGCGGTATGGTCAGCGCCGTCAGCAGCGCCGCGCGCGCGCTGCCCAGGAAGAGCAGTAGCACCCCGATCACGATCACCAGCCCCTCGATCAGTGTGCGCGAGACCGTCCTGAGCGTGTTGCTGACGAGTTCCGTGCGGTCGTAGAACGGAACAATCTTCACCCCGGCGGGCAGGCGCTCGTTGTTCAGCTCGTCCAACGCCGCCTTGACCTCCTTCAGCACTTCGCTGGGGTTCTCCCAGCGGCGCATCAGCACGATGCCCTCGACTCCGTTCTGATATTCGCCCGATTGGTCATTGATGCCGAAAATGCCCGTTTGAGGCGCGGCGCCGAGGGTCACCCGACCTATGTCGCGCACGAAGACCGGCACGCCGTTCGCCGCGTCGAGCATGATGTTTTCCACGTCGCCGACGGACTGGATCAGGCCGACGCCGCGAACCACCAGGCTCTGCTGCCCGTTGTCGAGCTGCGCGCCGCCGGCGTTCTGATTATTCGCGTTGATGGCTTCTTCGATCTGTTTGACCGAGAAATGGTATTTTTCCAGCGCGAGCGGATCGACCTCGATCTGGAACTGTTTGACGAGCCCGCCGAACGGCGCGACGTCGGCGACGCCGGGGACCTGGAGCAGCCGTGGGATCACGACCCAGTCCTGAAGCTCGCGCAGCTTCATCATGTCGTTACCCGCGCCTTCGAGCCGGTAGCGGAACATCTCGCCGATGCCCGAAGTGAGCGGGCCGAGCGACGGCGTCACACCGTCAGGTAACACGGCGTCGCGCAATTTCTCCGTGACGAGCTGCCGCGCGAAGTAGTCGTCGGTCGGGTCGGCGAAGGTCAATTCGACGACCGAGAGGCCGAAGATAGTGCGCGAGCGGCGCGCGATCGCGCGCGGCACGTTGTTGAGCGCGCGCTCGATCGGCACGGTCACCTGCTGTTCGACCTCTTCGGCCGCGTGTCCGGGGTAGAGCGAGATCACCACGGCCTGTGTGTCGGAGATGTCGGGGTAGGCCTCGATCCGGAGGTTCGTGAAGACATACACCCCGACCCCGACGAGCGCGAGGCCGAGCGCGACGAAGAGCAGCCGTTGTTGCAGCGCGAACCGCAGCAGATACCTGACCATGACGCTTAACTCCTGAGCAGCATCACGCCGTCCACGACGACGCGTTCGCCCGGCTGCAAGCCGCTGACAATGGTTACCAGATGGCCGGAGCGATGGCCGGTGATCACTTCGCGCGCTTCGAACCTTCCCTTGCCCTGCTCGACGTAGACGATGCTCTTCCCGCCGTCCTGAATGACGGCGCCGACCGGCAACGCCGGGGTTTCCCGCGCGGCTTCCATGTGGCGGATGCGCCCGAACATCTCCGGCTTGAAGCGCCCGCGCGCGTTGTCGAGTTCGATCATCACTTTGAGCGTCCGCGTCTTCGGATCGAGCATGTCGGCGACGCGCGCCACACGCCCGCGAAACTCTTCGCCCGGGTAAGCGTCGAACAGGATGTCCACCTTCTCGCCGGGATTCACCAGCCGTAGCGAATTTTCCGGCACGTCCGAAGTCACCCAGACAGTCCGCAGATCGGCGATCGTCATCACCGGCGCGGTCGTGTCGTTGCGGTATTCGCCCGCGACGACCGAGATCTCCAGCACCTTGCCCGCGAGCGGCGAGCGCATGACGACCTGCGGCTTCGCCTCGCCCGGCTTCAGGCCGAGCAGTTGCAGCCGCTCCAACGCTTGAGCGCGCGCTACTTTTGCGTGCTCGACTGCGGCTGCGGCCTGTTCGGCTGCGGCCTGTGATTGCTCATAGGCGCTCTTTGCGTTGATCGTCTCCTTCTGCGCCACGGCTTCGCGTTCAAAGAGCGCGGTCACGCGGTCGTAATCGGCCTTCGCCTTGGCCATCGCCACATTCGCCTGCGTCAACGTGGCCTTGGCCTGCGTGATCAGCGATTCGCTTTGCGCGTAAATCGCCGAGGCGTCGTTGGCCTCGGGGCTCTCGATCATCAGGATCGGCTGCCCCGCCGCCACGCCGTCACCCAGTTTGACCATCACCCGCGCGACTCGACCGGGTACGGGCAGCGGCACGCGCGAGATGCGATTGGGGTTGGCTTCGACTTTGCCGGGCGCGGTTACCTCGCCCGCCGGCAGGTTGGCCAATTGCAGAGGCTCGACGCGAATTTGCGCGAGCTTGGGCGAATCAGACGGGATGATGACGATGCCCGGCGCCGCTTGCGGCGTCGGGACGGGAGTGGGAGCGGCCTTCTGCCCGCCCCCGCAGCCCGCCAGCAAAACTGAAATAGATCCCAGCAAAAGCAATCGTCTCATGAAGAAATATCTCCCTCATTGCTCAAACCGGCTAGCAGTTTGCGCTTTAAAACTCGGACTGGCCCGGTGGTTTCGTTTCTTGATTGGAGCCACTGCGTCTTTCATCTTTGGGAGCGCGG
>DASWDF010000011.1:0-11336 GCA_036395475.1 Casimicrobiaceae bacterium | reverse complement strand
TTCACGACGCCCAAGGAGGGTCGGCTGCAGATATCCGCGGTCCTACGGAACTTTTACAACAAGGTCATGTTCTCCGTGACGGACAAGTTCGGCTTCTCGGGTGCGGACGTCGACATATCCCTGTAATTGTTCATTGCGGTGGTGCGCGGAACGGACGTGATCTTCCTGCCGACATTGCTGCGAAGCACCGGACTGATTTCGCACGGCAGCGACTTGAGCTTCTCGGAATCGGACATCGACGACACGGTGCCGTTCACGATCACCGCGACGACAGATGAGCGCTTCAACGCCAACGAGTCCGTTCTCGTTCTCGCGGGCTCGAATGTGCTCATTCACACCGTGCTCGATGACATGCATTGCAAGGTGGATGCCGTTCTCTGGTGGCAACTGCAGAAACTGTGCATCGGCTTCGCCGAGGATGTGATCACGTGATTGGCCGTCGTGGGGCGATCCATCGCGTCATACAATTACCAAATCCATCCCCGGACTCGATCCAGGGCCGGGATCATCCGGGCCACGGCGGCCCCCATTATGCCGACGGCGTCTAATGTGGACTCGGTTGCGTAATATCGGTTAGTCCGCCGGTATGTTGATCGAAATCAAGTTGTTGCTACCCACTGCGGTAGAATAGCGAGCTTCGGACGGTCCGACCCATGCCGCTCTTCGCACTCGGTCTCAACCACAGCACCGCGCCGCTCGAGGTGCGCGAGCTGGTTGCGTTCCAGATGGACACGCTGGGTGCCGCACTGCGCGATCTCATCGGGCAGCCAAAGGTCAAGGAGGCGGCGATCCTGTCGACCTGCAATCGGACCGAGGTCTACTTCAATGGCGCCGAGACCGGCCCAGTCGTGCAATGGCTCGAAGCCTTCCATCGCGTGCCCAAGGCGTCGCTGTCTCAGTACGTCTACACTCTGCCGCAGGAGAAAGCCGTTCCGCATGCGTTCCGCGTCGCGAGCGGGCTCGATTCGATGGTGCTGGGCGAGCCGCAGATCCTGGGCCAGATGAAGCAGGCGGTAAAGATCGCCGAGGCGGCGGGCTCGCTCGGTTTGGTGCTCAACCGACTGTTCCAGCGCACTTTTGCCGTTGCCAAGGACGTGCGCACGCATACCGACATCGGCAGCGCGTCGATCTCGATGGCCGCCGCTGCGATCAAGCTCGCCGAGCGTATCTTTCCTTCGATCGCCGAGCAGCGCGTCCTGCTGATCGGCGCGGGCGAGATGATCGATCTGTGCGCGACGCACTTTGCTGCGCGGCAGCCGAGATCGATCACGGTTGCCAACCGCACGCTCGAGCGCGGCGCGGCATTGGCGTCGCGAATGCGGGCCGACGCGATCACGTTGCACGAGCTGCCGGAGCGCCTGCCGCAATTCGACATCATCGTGACTTCGACCGCGAGCTCACTGCCGATCCTGGGCAAAGGCATGCTCGAGCGTGCAATCAAGACGCGTCGTCACGCGCCGGTGCTCATCGTCGATCTCGCCGTGCCGCGCGACGTCGAGTCGGAGGTAGCCGAACTCGACGACGTGTTTCTGTACGGCATCGACGACCTCGCCAACATCGTCAAGGACAACTTGCAGATACGCGTCGAGGCGGTGGCGGAAGCCGAGGCACTGATCGCCGTGCAGGCGGAAAGTTTCCTGCGCTGGCTGGAAGGGCGTGCGGTCGTGCCGACGATCACCGCACTGCACGGGCACCACGACGCTCTGCGCGCCGCCGAGCTCGAGCGCGCGAAACGGCTGCTCGCCAACGGCACACCTGTGGATCAAGCGCTCGAGCAGCTCGCGCGCGGACTTACGCACAAGTTGCTGCACGGCCCGACACAGGCGCTCAATCAGGCCGGCGAAGCCGAGCGCGCGGAATTGCTCGCGGTGCTGCAGCGGGTGTATCACCTGCCCGAAGAGCCGTAGCGGTAGCCGTAGCCCGGGCTGAGCGCGAAGCGCGATGCCCGGGAGCAGGGCATCGACTCGCTGATCGTCACCCCGGGCTTCCCGGATCAATTCCGGGGTCAGCCCGGGCTACGGATCTGATGAAACCATCTCTTGCCACCAAACTGACACAGCTCGCCTCGCGGCTCGAGGAGCTAGACGGCTTGCTCGCCGCTCCGGATGTTACCCGTGATCTCGATCGCTACCGCGCGTTGTCGCGCGAGTATGCCGAGATTGCGCCGGTCGTGGCGCTGCATCGCGACTGGCAACGGGCGGAGCGCGACCTCGCGAGCGCGCGCGAGCTTCTCGCCGACGCGGAGATGAAGACGCTCGCCGAGGATGAGGCCAAGGCGGCGAAGGCGACGATGGAGCGGCTCGAGGAGGAATTGCAGCGTGTGCTGCTGCCCCGGGATCCCGACGACGAGCGCAACGTGTTTCTCGAAATTCGTGCCGGCACCGGCGGCGACGAGTCCGCGTTGTTCGCCGGGGACCTCTTCCGCATGTACGCGCGCTTTGCCGAACGCAATCGCTGGCAGGTGGAAGTGGTCTCGGAGAGCCCGGGCGACATGGGGGGATTCAAGGAAGTCATCGCGCGCATCGCCGGTCAGGGCGTGTACTCGAAGCTCAAGTTCGAGTCCGGAGGGCACCGCGTGCAGCGCGTGCCGGAAACCGAGGCGCAGGGACGCATCCATACCTCGGCGTGCACGGTCGCGGTATTGCCTGAAGCCGACCCGATCGCCGACATCGCGATAAATCCGGCGGATGTCCGCATCGATACGTTCCGCGCCTCCGGCGCGGGCGGCCAGCACGTGAACAAGACCGATTCCGCGGTGCGCGTCACGCATCTGCCGAGTGGCCTCGTGGTCGAATGCCAGGACGACCGGTCGCAGCATCGCAACCGCGCCCAGGCGATGGCGGTGCTCGCCTCGCGCCTGCTCGACCGGCAGCGGCAGGAGCGGCAGCGAAAGGAGGCGGCGACACGAAAGTCGCTGATCGGCAGCGGCGACCGCAGTGAGCGCATCCGCACCTACAATTTTCCGCAGGGCCGCGTCACCGATCACCGCATCAATCTGACTCTCTACAAGATCGATCAGATCATGGACGGCGACTTGTTCGAATTGACGCAGGCGCTGGCGCAGGAGTTTCAGGCCGAGTTGCTGGCCGCGTTGGGGGAGACGAGCTGATGCCTGGGCGTCACGCCGGCAAGACACTGCTCGCGACGAAGCGGCTCGCGTTGCGCGAATTCCGCCCGGACGACGCGGAGAATCTCTATCGCCTGAACCGCGATCCGCGCGTCATGCGATACATCAGCAACGGGTCGGTCGATACGCGCGCATCGGTCAGCGCCGCGATCTATCAAGTAAAGGTTGCCCATTTGTTGACGACAACATGACCGCTCGGCGCGACCGACTTGGTTCTCGTAGCCAGAGTCCTACAGGCGAAGCCCGGGGACAGCATGCGGCAGACAGATCACTCCCAACTACGCAGTCCTCGTAGCCCGGGCTGAGCGCGAAGCGCGATGCCCGGGGCCACCGAACTGCTCCCAGGCTTCGCTGCGCTCAGCCCGGGCTACGCGCGAAGCGATGCCCGGGGACCGATCAGGACTTGCCGTAGCTGGTGTTCAGATAGTCGACGATCGCCTTGGCGTCGTCGGCGTTGATGGGCGCACCAAAGACCTTGATCATCTTGTTCACGCTGCCGTCCCAACCGTTGCGATCGAGAAACGGGGAATTCATCACCACGTAGTCCAGGCTGTGGCAGGAACCGCAGTTGGCTTCGACCTGCGCGCGGCCCGGTCCGTCCTTGAGCTCTAGCCGGCGCTCCTGCGCGACGACGATGCCTGCGGCCAGCGCCACGACCAGCGTCAGCGTCAGTGGTATCGGTTTCATCGGGCGCTCCTCTAGACGGCGTCGATACTGATCCGCTGGACCACGTTATGGTGGTACCCCGCGGGGTTGAGAATAAGCTCCATCGTCTGCGTGGCGCCGGCGCGATTGCTCGCGCGCGCCATCACCGTCAGCGCGCCGCGCCTGGCCGGCGTGAACGACTGACTGAAGCTGCGGAAGGAAAATCGGCCGTAATCGGTGCCCAGCGAGGCGCTGCGCCACGATTGCCCGCCGTCGGCCGACACGTCGACGCCGGCGATGCCGCGCCCGCCGTCCCATGCCACGCCCTTGACTACAAAAGCGCGCCTGACCGGGACCTTCTGACCTGGAGTGAGGTTGGTGATGATGGAATTGACCACCATCTCTGTGATCGGCTCGTTGGCGTCGGTCACCTGCGACGCGAAATGCTCAATAAGCGGGAACCGATTGACCGGAATGCGGTAGCCGGTCTTGACCCAGAAGTTGTCGAAGGGTTTGCTGATCGCGTTGATCGAGGTGACGTGCTTCATCCAGTACGTTCCCGTCCAGCCGGGAACGACGATGCGCGCCGGGAAGCCGTTCCAGTGCGGCAGCGGCTCGCCGTTCATCTCGTAGGCGATGAGCGTGTTCTCGTCGAGCGCTTTCCATACGGGAATCGATTTCTGGAAGTCGGGCGTGCCGGGCATGACCGGGCCGTCCGCGCCGTCGAAGCTGATCTCGAGCGCTTCCTTCTTGAGGCCTGCCTTGGCGAGCACGTCCTTGAGGCGCGCGCCTTTCCAGCGCGCGTTGCCCATCGCACCCACGCCCCATTCGACGCCCGCAACGTGCGGGTCGAACAAGCCACGGCGATTGCCCGAGCATTGGTTCACTGCAGCTACCTCGACCGCAGAGAAATCGCGCTTGAGCTGCTCGAAGTTGATTTCGAACGGCGTCGCAGCCGCATCGCCGCCGACCTTGAGCGTCCATTTATCGGCCGCGATCTCGGGAATCGACGCCAGGTGATACCGCACGAAGAACGCCTTGTTCGGCGTGAACTCCTCGGAAAAATAGGACAGCGGCGTTTCGTAATTTGGCGGCCGCCACGTCCGCTTGATCAGCGGAACCTTGCCCGCGAGCGCTTCGAGATCACCCGACGCGACCGCGCCTGCGGGCAGCGGCGCGAGTCCGGGCGGATTCGGCACCGCGCCGTGGCTGTGCGTGGCGAGCCACGTCCCGCCAGTGGCGAGCGCCAACCCGCCGGTCGCCTTTATGAAGTCGCGTCGTGACGGCATGTCTCGTCCGCTTCGAGTGTCCGGGTGCGCCGATTACCACGCTCGCCGCAGTGTTGATCTTCGCGTTGACTGCGCCCGAGGCTGCCGAACATTATGCGCATCCGCCTTGTACACTGCAAGACGCCCTCTGTTTAGACCGGGGTCCATGACGCCTACGACGATTTCTGCTGCGCTGGCCTTGAGCGGCCTCGTTCCATTCGAGGCCAAGCTACTGCTTGCGCACGTCATGGATCGCGATCGCGCGTGGCTGGCAGCGCACGGCAATGCTCCGCTGACGCGCGAACAAGCGCTCGCGTACGAGGTGCTGGCGCGTCGCCGTCGCAATGGCGAGCCCGTGGCTTATCTCACGGGCCGCCGCGAATTTTTCGGGCTCGAGCTCGAGATCACGCCCGACGTCCTGATCCCGCGGCCGGAGACGGAGTTGTTGGTCGAGCTAGCGCTGGCGTGGCTCGCCAACCAGGCAGCCGCACGCGTTCTCGACCTCGGTTGCGGTTCGGGCGCGGTTGCGCTGGCGATCGCGCACGAGCGACCTCGCGTCCGCGTCGTCGGCGCCGACGTTTCGCCGGCGGCCGTCGCGCTCGCGCGGCGCAACGCCGAGCGATTGGCCATCGGCAATGCAGCCTTCATCGAATCCGACTGGTTTCACCGCATTCCTCGCGAGCAATTTACGTTGATCGTCGCGAATCCACCGTACGTGGCGGAGGAAGACGCGCATCTCGGTCGCGGTGATCTGCGCTTCGAGCCCGCGGCGGCACTCGTATCGGGCGGCGACGGCCTCGATGCCATACGCACTATCGTCGCGGCGGCGCCCGGCTATCTTGCCGGCGGAAGCATGCTCGCGCTCGAGCACGGTTTTGATCAGGCCCAGGCCGTGCAGACCTTGCTGCGCAATGCGGGCTTCGGCGAGATCGCTTCCGCGCGCGACCTCGCGGGGATTCCGCGCATGACATACGGGCGATGTGGCCCGGGGACGGTGTAGCCCGGGCTGAGCGCGAAGCGCGATGCCCGGGACTGCGCTTCATCGAAACATTGCCCCGGGCATCGCTCCGCTCACCCCGGGCTACGACGCGCGATGCCCGGGACTGCGCTTCATAGAGACGTTGCCCCGGGCATCCCCCGGATCAAGTCCGGGGTCAGCCCGGGCTACGAAACCGGTGCCGGTGCTGCGACGCCGTACTTGTCCGCCCAAGGCTTGAGCGCGGGCAGGATCGCCGGATAAAGCGCGACGCCGCGCCCGAGTTGCTCGCGATAGCGTTGCATGCCGCGCTCGCCCGGCAGGCGCACGGGATCGCCTCCCGGCCTCGGTTTTGCCTTGCGCGCAGCGTCGGCGATGAAGTCCATCTGGCGCTTGAATTCGGCGAGCCCGCCGAAGGCTTCGGGATCGAAGACCTGCACGAATACCGTGGCGCCCCAGCCCGTCGGCGAATCGGCGCGCCCATGACCGGCGAGTCCCGCGGTGAGGGCCTCGATCAGCAACGCCAGCGCGAAACCCTTGTGCCCGGCGTCGACGCCGCCCAAGGGCAGAAGCGCGCCCTTTGGTTCGGTGAACAATGCACCGGGATCGGACGTCGGATTGCCTTCGGCGTCGATGAGCCACGCGCCGGGAAGCCGCTTGCCCGCGCGCATCTGTTGTTGCGCGTAGCCCATGCTGGTGATCGAGGTCGACACGTCGACAAGGATCGGGTCGCCGGAAGTCGGCAGACCCGCCGCGATGGGATTGGGCGTGATGAACGGCGTCAGGCCGCCGTGCGGGACCACGGCGTTCACCGTGGGATCCGAGCTCTCGATGATCACGACCATCCCGTTATCGGTCGCGCGCTTGAGATACGCCGCGAGACAGGCGATGTGATGCGAACGGCGGACGACGACGGTGCCGGTACCGCACTCGCGCGCCATGATCGACGCCGTCGCTAGCGCGCGCAAGACGAGCCACGGCCCCGGCAGCCGGTTCCCGTCCCAGGTCTGCGCGGCGAGCCGCCGCAGCAGCACGGTCGGCGCACCGTTTCTGGCCATTCTGTCGTGGGCCAGCTCGTCGAGGTATGGCGCGAGCAACGCGAGACCGTGCGTCGTATGACCGAGCAGGTCGCCGTCGAGCAGCACGCTGGCGACGTCCGCGGCGATATCGCTCGCGAGGTCCGTGCGCTCGAGCAGCGTGCGCGCGAAGACGCGCAAGTCCTCGGCTGCGTAGCGCGGGTGAGGCTTGTCGCTCATCGATGACATTGACCGGTATCCGCGAGCATGGCGATTGACGCAGAAGCGGCAATCGACGAGCATTCTAGCTCACCGCTGCGCGCTGAAGCTCCCACCTTGGCTCCCGTAACGCTGACGGTCAGCATCGTCACGTACCAGCCCGACCTCGCGCTTCTCGAACGCTGCCTCGGCACGCTGGCGATCGCGCTCGACGCGGCACGGCGCGAAGGACTGCTCCGCGCCGCCAACGTCGTGCTGGTCGACAACACCGTCTCGCGCGCGACCGCGAAAGCGGTGGTGAGTCTCGGGCAGACCCGTTTCAAGGATTCCGGCGTGACCATGAATTACCTCCACCGCCACACCAACATCGGTTATGGCAGCGCGCACAACCTGGTCATGCACGGCGGCAACACCCACTATCACCTGGTGCTCAATCCAGACGTCGAGCTGGCGCCGGATGCGCTGGTCGCCGGCTTGAGCTTTCTCGATGCGCATCCTGAAATCGGTGTATTGGCGCCCGCGGCATGCGGTCCCCACGGCGAGCACGAATCCCTGTGCAAGCGCTATCCCACCGTGCTCGACCTCGCGCTGCGCGGCTTTGCGCCCGCCGGATTGCGCCGCCTGTTCCGGAAGCGCCTCGATCGCTATGAGATGCTCGACGCCGCCGCTCTCGCCAACGCCGACGGACTCGTCTCGCCGGTGCCGATGATGAGCGGCTGCTTCATGCTCGTGCGGCGAAACGCGGTCGACGCAACCGGCGGCTTCGATCCGGGGTTTTTCCTCTATTTCGAGGACTTCGACTGGAGTGTGCGCCTGAACCGCGTCACGCAGAGCGCATATGTGCCTTCGGTGCGGATCGTTCATCACGGCGGCGGCGCGTCGCGCAAGGGTTGGCGGCACGTCGTCGAATTCGCGAAGAGCGCGGTTCGCTTCTTCAACAAGCACGGCTGGAAGTGGGCTTAGCATCTTTCCAGGGCAAGGTGCTGGTGACCGGTGCCGGCGGGTTCATCGGCCGCGCGCTCTGCGCAAGGCTGGCCTCCACCCGCGTGCCTCACATCGGCGCCGTGCGGGCCATCGCCCGCCACGACGTCAAGCGTTCCGAGTACTTCGCGCTCGGCGATTTCGCTGCCGCGGACTGGGACGAGGTCCTGCGCGGCGTCGATGCGATCGTGCACCTCGCCGGAAGAACGCACACCCATGGTCGCGATGCGGACGCGCCGACGCCCTACATCGTCGCCAACGTGCATGTCACGCGGCGCCTCGCGGAAGCGGCAGCGCGAAGCGATGTCCGGCGCATCGTCTTCGCGAGCAGCGTCAAGGTGTACGGCGAGTCGACCGAGCCCGGCCGCGCGTTCCGCGCAGGCGACGCTTCGGCGCCGCAGGATGCGTACGCGAAAAGCAAGGCGGAAGCCGAACGCGTGCTGCGCGAGATCTGCGGCGCGCATGGCATCGACGCGATCGTGCTGCGCTTCCCGCTGACGTATGGGCCGGGAGTGAAGGGGAACTTCCTCACTCTGCTCCGGGCCGTCGCCGAAGAGCGGCGTCTGCCGCTCGCCGGCATCGTCAACCGCCGGAGCCTCTTGTATCTGGGCAACGCGGTGAGCGCAATCGAAGCCGCGCTGGTCGCTTCGACATTGCCGAGCGAAGCGCTGCCGGTCGCCGACGCCAAGCCCGTCGCGACGCCGGAACTGGTGACCAAACTGGCCCTTGCGCTGCGCCTGCAATCGCGCCTTTATCACCTGCCTGCGCCGTTGCTGCGCGCCGCTGCGGCGCTGTCCGGCCGCAGCGCTGCGGTGGACCGGCTTCTCGACTCGCTCGAGGTCGACGCCCTGCGCTTCCGCGGCCTCACCGGCTGGTCGCCATCGTACTCCATCGACGAGGGGTTGGCCGCCACGGCCGCGTGGTGGCGCATGCGGCGCACGCTGTGACTCGCGCCGCGGGAGGCGCCCGCGCGACGCTATAATTGCCGCCGTGAGCGACGGAAATACGCGATGAGCACACGCGCTTCAGGCCGCCGCGCCGATGAGTTGCGGGCGGTTCGCATCACGCGGCATTACACGCGTCACGCCGAGGGCTCGGTGCTGATCGAATGCGGCGACACGCGCGTCGTGTGCACGGCGAGCGTCGAGGAGGGCGTGCCGGTGTTCCTCAAGGGCCAGGGCCGCGGCTGGCTCACGGCGGAGTACGGCATGCTGCCGCGCGCGACCAACACGCGCGCGCGCCGCGAAGCAGCCGAGGGCAGGCAGTCGGGGCGAACGCAGGAAATCCAGCGGCTGGTCGGCCGCAGCCTGCGTGCGATCGCCGACCTGACGCAGTTGGGCGAACGGACGATTCGCGTCGACTGCGACGTCATTCAGGCCGACGGCGGAACGCGCTGCGCCTCGATCACCGGCGCTTGCGTGGCCGTGCACGACGCCGTTGCCTGGTGCAAGGCGCGAGGGCTCGTTGCCGGCGAGCTGCTCAGCGATTTCGTCGCTGCGGTATCGGTAGGCATCGTCGGCGGCGCGCCGTTGCTCGATCTCGACTATGCGGAGGACGCCGGTTGCGATACCGACATGAACGTGGTCATGACCGGGCGCGGCGGCATCGTCGAAGTGCAAGGGACGGCAGAAGCCGCACCGTTTACCAGAGCGGAGATGGACGACCTTGTTTCCCTCGCCCAGCGCGGCATCGGCGAGTTGGTCGCGGCGCAGAAGCGGGCTTTGGAAACGCAATGACGACAAGCCATTCCTCGGGGTCGAACACACTATGACGTCGATCTTCCGCCTCGGCGAGAGCAGTGTAGGCGCGAATTCATTCGCACGCGGCGCATCGCGACAAGGCGCGGCCGAATGAATTCGGCCCTACGCCGCCTCGTCCTCGCCTCCACCAACGAAGGCAAGTTGCGCGAATTCCGGCGGCTGCTGACCCCGCTAGCCATCGACGTCATTCCGCAGGCGGCGCTCGGGATACCGGAAGCCGACGAGCCGCACGCGACCTTCGTCGAGAACGCGCTGGCCAAGGCGCGGCATGCGAGCCGCCTCGGCCGCTTGCCCGCGTTGGCCGACGATTCGGGCGTATGCGTCGCCGCGCTCCGAGGCGCGCCGGGCGTGCAGTCGGCGCGTTACGCGGGCGAGCCCCGGTCGGATCGGCGCAACAACGACAAGCTCATCGCCGATCTCGCGGGCATCGCCGATCGGCGCGCGCATTATTATTGTGTGCTCGCGTTGATGCGCCACGCCGACGATCCCGAGCCGATCCTCGCCGAAGGTCGATGGGACGGCACAATCCTCGATACGCCGCGCGGCGCGGCGGGATTCGGTTACGATCCGCATTTCCTCGATGCCGAGAGCGGGCTCACCGGCGCAGAGTTGCCGCTCGCGCAGAAGAACGAACGCTCGCACCGCGGCAAGGCGATGCGGGCACTGCTCGCGCGGCTCGAGACGGAGAGCTAGCGTGGCAAGCCGCAGCATGCCGATAGCGTCGCCTTCCGCGCCGCGCTTCGCCGCGCTCCCGCCGCTCGCGCTGTACGTTCACATACCGTGGTGCATCAAGAAGTGTCCCTACTGCGACTTCAACTCGCACGAGCGGCGAGGCGCGATTCCCGAAGCGCAGTACGTCGACGCGCTCATCGCCGATCTCGAATTCGCGCTGCCGTCGATCTGGGGCCGGCGGGTCGCGTCGATGTTCTTCGGCGGCGGCACGCCGAGCCTGTTCTCGCCCGAAGCGATCGACCGCATTCTCGCCGCCGTCCGCGCGCGCGTTCCGTTTGTGCCCGATGCGGAAGTCACGCTGGAGGCGAATCCCGGCACGTTCGAGCAGGCGAAGTTCGCCGGGTTCAGGGCCGCCGGCGTCAATCGCCTGTCGCTGGGCGTGCAGAGCTTCAATCCCGTGCACCTCGCAGCACTCGGGCGCGTGCACGACGAACGCGAAGCGCGCGCGGCCGCGGCGGCGGCGCTCGACATCTTCGGTAACGTCAACCTGGATCTCATGTACGCGCTTCCCGGACAGAGCGCCGAGGACGCGCGCGCGGACGTCGCCGCCGCGCTGGAATTCTCGCCGCCGCATCTTTCCTTCTATCAGCTGACGATCGAGCCGAACACGCT
>DASWDF010000010.1:0-2238 GCA_036395475.1 Casimicrobiaceae bacterium | reverse complement strand
CTGCGCTACGACGCCGACGGGACGCTCGACACGAGCTTCGGCGGCACCGGCATCGTGACTAAAACCATCGGAACAGGTTCCGATACGGCCGCCGCGGCGCTTGCCTTGTATCCGCCGCCGGATGGAAGAATCGTGGTGGCGGGGCACGCCTTTACCGGCACGAAAACGGATATCGTCCTGCTCAGGTACAACCCCGACGGCACACCGGATACCTTCGGAACCGCGGGACTTGTCACCACTGCCCTCTCCTCCGACGCAGCGGCTCTCGCAATCCAGGTGCAGCCGGCGGACGGCAAGATCGTCGCAGCCGGATCGGTCGGAAAGTTCAGCGACTCCTCGATGGATACGGTGCTGCTGCGCTACAAGACGGACGGCACCCTGGACACCACCTTCGGGGTCAACGGCATCGTCATCACCGGCATCGGCGGCGGCAATGATTTCGCCAACGCGCTCGTCCTACAACCCGACCGCAAGATCGTCGTCGCCGGGCATGCCAACGTGAATTCTTCGCTCAACGCCTCCGACATCGCCCTCCTCCGGTACGACGAGTTCGGCGCGCTCGAAACGACCTTCGGCCTAGCAGCGCAAGCGGGGAAAGTCGTCACCACCCTAGGCGGGTTTGACAACGCGTTCTCGGTCGCCCTGCAGTCGGATTTGAAAATCGTCGTTTCGGGAAACACCGGTTCCGCCGGTTCCGCTGTCCGCGTCGCCGTGCTGCGTTTCAACGCGACCGGTACGCTCGATACCACCTTTGATACAGACGGCCTGGTGACCACTCAGGCGACGGGCCCCAGCACCATCGCCTCCGGCAACGCGGTCCTGGTGCAGCCCGACGGCGGCATCGTCGTGGCCGGCTACGACTGATCGCGCACTCAGAACTCGAGGGCCTTGATCTTCAACTCGCGGGCGAGCTTGTCCAGGCCCGCGCGCAAGGCCTCCGGGATCGGGATGCCGAGCCTGGAGCGCTCCTCGAACTTCGCGCGGCTCTGCTCCCCGGGCAGCCAGATGCGCGCCACGCCCGGCATGTGCCTGGACCTGCGTATCTCGCGCGCGAGCTTGTCGACGCGGCGCTTGAACTCGTCCACCTCGCCGAAGGCGGCGATCGAGATGGCGACGATCGCGTGGCCGGTGTTGGTGGGCGTCACGTCGTCGGCGTTGAAGTCCACGGTTTCGCTTCCCATCGCCGCGCCGTTCAGCGTGCCGGCGAGCAGCCCGAACACGAGCGCAAGCCCGTAGCCCTTGTAGCCGCCGATCGGGACGAGCAGGCCCTGATCGGCGCGCTTCGGATCGGTGAGCGGCCTGCCCTGATGATCGATCATCCAGCCCTCGGGCAGGGCTTCCCCGCGCTGGACCGCGGTTTTCACTTTTCCGTAGGCGGCGACCGAGGTCGCCATGTCGAGGATGATGGGCGCTTCGTTTCCAGGCGCCGCCACCGCGATCGGATTGGTCGAAAGCAGCAGGTCGATCCCGCCCCAGGGAGCCATGTGGTTGGCGTTTCCGACCGCGAGATACAGCCCCACCATGTCGTGCTCGAGCGGCATCGCCGCGTACAGCGACGCCGGCCCGGCGTGGTTGCTGCGGGTGACGCCGACCCAGGCGGCGCCCGCTGTCTTCGCCTTCTCGATCGCGGTCTTCGCGGCGAAGCTCATCACGACGTGCCCCATGCCGTTGTCGCCGTCGACGAGCGCCATGCCCGCCGCCTCGCGCGCGACCTTCACCTCCGGCTTCACGTTGACCGCGCCCCCTTTGATGCGGCGCACGTACTGCGGCAGTCGGAAAATTCCGTGTCCGTCGGCGCCGTGGAGGTCGGCGCGCACCATCAGCTCGGCGCAGGTGGCCGCGTCTTTCGCGGGCAGCCCGACCGCGAGCAGGGCATCCGCGATGAAGCGCTTGAGCTGGGCCGCGGGCAGGCGTTGCGAGGGAGAGGCCGGGGCTGCGTCCGTTTTCACTGCGTGCGTTCCCGCCGGCGAGACATGCCGAACCCTACCACGGGAGCGAAGGCCCAACAACGCCGGTAGCGCGCCCGGTATGATTCGCTCTCGATCCGATGGGAGCAATCTTGAAGAAGACGAAAGTTGCGCTTGCTTTTTTTTCCGCGTTTTGCGTGCAGCACAGCCCCGCACAGGAGAATGAAACACCCCCACAGGTCCGCATCATCGGACATTACGAAAACGCGGTCGGCACCTCCGACGCGGCGAGCCAGGGCACCATCACGCCGCAGCTGATCGAGGCGCGGCC
>DASWDF010000009.1:0-23827 GCA_036395475.1 Casimicrobiaceae bacterium | reverse complement strand
GGGCATTGCCAACTTGCCAGGGCGGTTCGAGAATGCTGTCACTGCTCGCCGCCCAGTCATGACCGCAGACCTGCGTCAGATCGTCGAAGGCGTCTTGCTCGTCTTCGCCGCGCTCTTTCCGATCGTCAACCCGCTCGGCGGCGCGCCGATCTTTCTCGCGATGACATCCGATTACGCGCCAGAGGAGCGCGCTTCGCTCGCGTGGCGGGTGACCGTCAATGCCTTTATTCTGTTGGTAGCGTCGGTAGCCACGGGAACGTATGTACTGGAGTTCTTCGGCCTGTCGGTGCCGGTGGTCCAGTTGGCGGGGTGTCGTCGTAAGCACCCTGGGATGGCGTCTGCTCCAGGACCCGAGTGCGGTCGACCGGCCATCACCAGAAGCCGCGCCCCAAAGACGAAACCTCGCTTTCTACCCGTTGACGATGCCGCTCACCGTCGGGCCCGGATCGATCTCCGTGGCGATAACGATCGGCGCGAATCATCCAGACAGCGTGCGGTCGTTCCTCATCAACGTCCCGGCGATACTGATCGGCGTGACTCTCGTGTCCGCCACGGTGTTTGTCGCATACCGGTATGCGGACCGTCTGAGCCGCATGATCGGAGAGACGGGGATGACCGTTTTGTTGCGACTGAGCGCGTTCATCCTTCTCTGCATCGGCGTGCAGATCGTCTGGAACGGTGCGAGCGCGCTGTTGCGAACCCTGCCGGGGTGAGGAATCGCGCCGCGTCTGATTGCGCCTAGGTCGCGATGTCCGCGGCACGCATGGGCAAGCGGCTTCGTATCGGCGTTCCTTTATTTTGGCGCCATGCCCTTGTCCGTAAGCTCCTTGATCGCCGTCTCGTTTTTTGACAGGTGCGCGAGTCCCATGCCGCGCAACACATTCGGCGCCTTGGTGAACTGAATGTTCTCATAGCCGACGATCTCTATGCGGTTGCCCCAAGGGTCGAGAAAGTCGAGAAACGGTCCGGGGAGGGTCTCGATTCCCGCGTCGCTCAATGCTTTGCGGGCGGCCTCCTTGTTATCGACTACGAGTCCAAAGTGACGCCCATCGTCGGCGGACTGTGTACGGCCTTTCTGGAGCGCAAGGAACTGGTCTCCCAGGTCGATGAAAGCCATGGAATCGCTTCTGCTTCGAAGCTTGAAATCGAACAAGCGGGCGTAGAAAGCCAGAGCCGCTTCGATGTCGCCGACCTCGAGAGCGACATGATTGAAACCGACGATGCGCGCTTTTTCTGCTTCAGACATGGAGCCCTCCGTTCCGAGCTAGGTTCGATTCCTTTGCCGCCCACCAACGATCTTGAACCTAGCCGTGATGCGCGCTCGCATCGCGGCGACTCTTTGGCCCGAGCGAGGGGACGCTCGCGTGAGCCGCGATCAAAGCCTTATCAGCGGCAGTCCCGATTCAGGATCGAATACGCGCTGAAGGTAGCCGGGCGATTCCGTAAGTATCACCTCCAGCGTGGGGCGCACCTTCGCCGAGAGCAGGTGGCCGCCGCGCGCGCTTCCATCGCGCATGCCGATCACGACGTGCGCATGGACCTTGGATTGACGACCCTGGAGGGCGATATCGCCGAGCAGGGCCAGGACCTCGACCTGCTCGTTGATGGGAACACGCTGGTAGTCCTTGCTTTCCCAGTCGAAATAACCCAGGACGGCTTCGCTGAATGCGCCGATCGCGGTGAAGCGGCTCGCAGTCAGGCTATGGTCCGTGGCGAAGCGCTTCAGCCCCGCCATCGCCTCCTCGCCCGTGTCGAAGATCACAGCCCACGTGCGCTCTCCGGATTCGCTCAATGTCTTTGAATGCATCGCATCCCTCTCCCCGGCGCATTATGCGCGAAAACAAGTCACGCGGACGCAGCGAAAGCAAAGCGTCGAAACGCGGTGCGAACGCTGCAGCAATGCACTCAGGCGCCGGTCCGAGCCGTGGCTCGGCGTTTTAGGTGAGCGGCACGTATTCGATGGCGCCGGTATCGCCATCGAGGATCATCTCATAGGGAAACCAGTAGATCTGTTCGTCTCCAAAATCGTCGATGAAGGCGTAGCCGATATATGTCGTTCCAATGTCCTGGTATTGAGCCAAGGTGTACGACGCGTAACGAATCCCATCTGTCTGGGCCATTTTCTTTTTGGTCTTGTATTTCTTGACCGGCACGTCCCCCTTCTTGCTGTGCTTTACGCTTACGCCCGCGATCTTGCCGTTGGTGACCTTGGCGGAAACCGTGTGGTCGCCGACCTTGTGGATTACGTGCTCACCGTTGTCCTTGATTTTATTGCCGAGCATTTGCTGCCCGGAATGGTGTTTGTGGGCCTTGGCCAGCGCAGGACTCACGCCGGGGCCCACAAAGGCGACCAGCGCGGTAACGGCGATGATGGATGTCCACAATCGATAGGAGCGCATCATGGTTAAACCTCCGATTCCGGTTTGAGGATGGCAGCAGTTCCTGCTCGGTCTGATACCGAGTTTCTCGCGAGCCGTCTGAAGCACGCTCCGTGCCCAGCGATGCGAGCCTGCCCGCCATACGACTTAGATCGCGAGACGGTCCGTTTTTAACCTTGTCGGCTGACCCAAGAACGCAAAGGAGCGCGATGCCGGCGTCCTGCGGGTGACGGCCGCGAGAATCGCAAATAGGAAAAAATTACAAGATTGGCAAGAAACCGGAGGCGGCCCCGCGTTCGCTCCGACCCCGAGGTCGTTAGCTCAGCTGGTAGAGCAGCGGATTGCCCGGAGCTCTTTCATCATCAGCTCGACGTCGCCGTGGGACATCGGATACGCGAGCAGGTACCCTTGGCCCTTGACGCAATCGAGCTCGACCAGCGTCTCGAGCTGCGCTTCGGTCTCGATTCCCTCAGCTATCACTCGTTTGCCGAGCGCCGCGCCCATCGCGACGATCGCCCGCACCACTTCCTCCCCGTTGCCGCCACCGCTCATGCGACGCAAGAAGGAACGATCAACCTTGATCTCTCCTATCGGAAGGTCCTGCAGCGTGCTTAACGACGAATAACCGGTGCCGAAGTCGTCGATGCTGATTTGCACCCCGGCGTCGCGCAGGGCAAGAAGATTCGGCAGCGCACCGGAGAGTTTCTCGATTAATACGCTCTCGGTGACCTCCAGCGTGACATCTGCGGGACAAATCCCCGAGTCGGCTATCACACGCTGCGTATGGGCGGCGAAGCCGGGCTGAGTAAGCTGCACACCCGATACATTCACATTCAGCGTAACGCCGGCCAATCCCGGTACCGTCTGCTGCCAGACGCGCAACTGCCGGCAGGCCTTGTCCAGTACCCAGTTGCCGAGCGGTATGATCAATCCAGTCTCTTCGGCCACGCGGATAAACAAGTCGGGCGCGATAGCCCCACGCGCTGGGTGTGACCAGCGGCACAGCGCCTCCAGGCCGACCACGCGACGCGTCCGTAAGTCAAGAATCGGCTGATAGGCGAGCTCGAGTTGCTCTTCGTCCAGTGCGCGACGCAGCTCGCCCTCCAGCCACATCTGCGATGAGACCTCGGCGTGCAATGCGCTGTCGAACAACGCGTATCGAGCCTTGCCTTGTGCCTTGGCTCGGTACATGGCGATGTCGGCGTCGCGCATCACGTCCTCGGGGGCATCGTAGCTGAATGCGCTCGTCGTAATGCCGATGCTCACGCTCGTCGAAACCTCGGTCATGCCGAGCCGGATCGGCTGGCGAAGCGCGCGCTGGAGCCGCTCAGCGAGGTCGATGACGTCTTGATCCGAGTGCAGGTTTTCCACAAGAATCGCGAACTCGTCTCCGCCAAGGCGCGCGACCACATCGGGGACGCGCAGCAATGATTGAATGCGCTGAGCCAAGGTTACGAGCAGCTCGTCCCCCGCCCCGTGGCCGAGGCTGTCGTTGATCACCTTGAAGCGGTCGAAGTCGAGAAAAAGCACGGCGAAACGATGTTGCGGCTGTTGCTTGCGCGTCGCAATCGCGCGGCCTAGCTGCTCGAGGAAGTGGCCGCGGTTGGGGATATTGGTCAGATCGTCATGACAGGCGATGTGCTGCAGCCGCGATTCCGCGCTTCGCCTCGCCGTGACGTCCTGCACCTGGATGATTAGACATCTCGCTTCGGCTTCACCGGTGTTGAAGAATGAGCCGTCCAGCAAGACCCAGACGGCGAGCCCCTGAGAGTGTCGGCAGCGCAGCTCGACGGTAAACCCTGTACCCGGACCGTCGAGCAGCGTAGCGAGCTGGGTGCGCAGCACATTGACGTCCTCGGGATGGACGATCTCCGTGAGTTCGGTACCGATGAGCTCGACTTCGGACTTTGCCAACAGGCTGCATAGCGCCTGATTCGCCTGGAGGATGCGGCGATCGGTCGACACCAGCACCATGCCGATCGCGGCATGCGTGAACGCGCTATGGAACCGGTTCTCGCTGTTCTGCAACTCGGCGAAGTGCCGCGCCGTGTCTCGGGCTTCGCGCTCGGCCGCAGCGATCCGCTCCCGCTGCGCGTGCTCGGTCGCGTCGATCTTCTGGAAGTAGAAGTGGAGCGTCGACAGAAACATCCCGATGATTGGCGCCGCGGCGAGCAGGACCCCGGCGCCGAAGCGGTCGAAGCTGACAAACAGGAGGCTGGCGATCGAAGCGCTCGCCGCGTACACCAGGCCGAGCCAACCGTGACTCCAAAGCAGCTGCAGGGGTCGCACTCGCTCCCCCCGCTTCAGTGTGATCAATGACGCCATCAGCAGTGTGCTGGTGGCGCAATAGGCAAATGCGAGCAGCAGCAGCATGCCGAACAGGATTCCGAAACCGGGATCCCCGCCGCTTCGCAGCGCATGCAGGCCGAAGGTGAATGCGGTTCCGCATCCGTACATGGCCAGCGCGGCCATCGCTGGGCTGCCTAGGCGGCTGGTCCACCGATCAGACGTGCGCCATGAGCCGACGGTGGCCTCGGCGGCAGCGGCGAGCGCTGCTGCCGCGGGCCCGTAGAGCAGCAGAAGGAGGAAGACGAAAATTTCCGCGCCCGCGATCGACGTCTTTGCACCCGGGATGCGCACCGGGAAGACGCCGGTGACGGCCGCGAACGTCGCGCCCAGCACGATTTGCAGGATTGCGCCCCGTTCGAAGCCGGCAATGGTCGCCAGCGCAATACTCAGCACGACCAGGCCCAGCACTGCGGTCGTCCACCAATAGACTTTTGCCTCGGGGCTGTAGTCGTGCATCTGCAGAAGCATGGTCTGCCTCGCTTCAGCCGCTCGCTTAGCGGAATCCGAACACGTTTGAGCGCCGAGCGTCATCAAGAACGGGGGTACAAAGTAAGAATGCGCGTACGAAGCGCCCACGGTTCCGCACCGTGCCCGGCGCGGAGCACCGGGCACGCCGCAAAGAGTGCCCGTCACCCCTGATCATCATCTGCTTGCGCCATGTTTCGCGGTTATTCGCCGAAAACGATACCGTCGCCAGTGGCGCTGAAGGCCTGCAGATCGACCTCGCTCAGCACCAGCCCCTCGGAGAGCACGATCCCCTCCGACAGCACGATGCCTTCGCTGAGTACGAGCCCCTCGGAGAGCACAAGCCCTTCGGAAAGCACGAGGCCCTCGGAGAGTACGATGCCTTGCGAGAATAGGGAGCCGCTGCTCAAGGCGAGCAGATTGGCGAGACTAAGCGTCGATGAAAAGATCCCGGTGGCGCCAAGGTAGCTGCTCGAACCCGCGAGCGCGTTCGCCGACATCACTCCGGAAGTCACTAGCACGCCGACCGTGGGCCTCGATTCCAGTGCATAGCGCATGTACTTATTGGCCGGGGCGCTGGACCAGTACACCGGCGTATAGAGCCGCACCCAGTCGCGTACCCACACCACGCGCGGGTCGTAGAAGCCCTGGTAGTTCGCGAATAGTGCCCACCCGGAAACAAGGTGCGAGCCGCCAGCGAAGACGATCTGGCTCCAAGTCACCGTCTCTCCTTGGATGATCGACACGGGAATCGGCACCGTCTGTCCACTGGCCAAGAGGTTGTCTCCGGGCTTGATCGTCCCGGCGGCGATCGCGCTTGCGATGTCGGTGCGCAGAGCCTTGGCCAGTTGCACGGCGCCGTCGACGTTGAGCGAGCCGGCGCCTTGCTGAATGAGTCCGGCGCCGGGCAGCGGTTGTGCGGTGTATTGCAGGATTGCCTTGATCAGCGGCGCAGTAAGCCCCGGATTGGCCTGCAGCATCAGAGCAACAGTGCCGGCCACGGCCGGAGCGGCGATGGATGTGCCGCTCAGTTGCATCAATCGGGTGGTGCTCGACGCGGTAAAGCCACCGATTTCCAGAGTCGGATACCGCGCGATCAGGGTGTTCCCCACCTTAGTTGCGTTGGATAGGGCGCCGATGAGGCGATTGCCGGGCGCCACAAGATCCGGTTTCAGGAGGTTGTCGGTGTGCTGCGCACCGCTGGGGTCGAACCACGCCCCGCGCGTCGGTCCGCGCGAGCTGAACATGTTGACGACGTCGTCGGCGCGCAACACCGTGTTGTGGCTGTTAGTCGATCCCACGGTGATCACCGACGGGTCATTGCCAGGGGAAGTCACCATGCCGAACTGTTCGACGCCGGCGGCATTCTTGCCGTAGTTGCCCGCCGCCACGACGACGGTGAGACCGGCGGCGGCTGCGGCGCGCACCGCGCGGCACAGCGGATCGGTGAGGTACGACTCGGAGGAATCGGCCGCAAGGCTCAAAGTCAGCACGCGGATGTTGTACTCCGCGCTGTGGTAGATGGCCCAGTCGATGCCGGCGAGCACGTCACCGATCTGCCCGACTCCATTGGTGTCAAGGACCTTGACGTCGTACAGGTTGGCGTTGGGAGCGATGCCGGATGTTTCCGGGGCACCTGCCACGGATACGGATCGCCCGGCGGCGATCGACGCGACATGCGTGCCGTGGCCGTAGTCGTCCGGATCCGTGTTGTTCGAGTTATCGATCTTCGACTCGTAGGTCGTTTCCGTCTGGCTGCCTGGGGCATAGGTAGCCGAGGTGTCGACGCCCGCGGCCCATTTGGCCACGCCCATCGCCTCCCCGTCGCTCATGTTGTTCATGCTGACGATCTTCCTGACTCGGTTGCCGGCGCCGTCGGCCGCGAAGGCGCCGTGCTTGTAGTAGATCCCCGAGTCGAGGATGGCGATGCCCACGCCCGTCCCGTCGTAGCCGGTGCGGACGCCGAAGATAGTGCTGCGAACGTTGGCGGTGCCCGACGTCATTTCGAGCAAGCTTGTCGCCTTCGCGGCGGGGCGGTTGGGCGAGATGCTGTCCACATCGGGTCGCGCCGCGATGGCGAGGACCTGCGGACCTGGCAGCATCGCCGAAATACCCTGGACCGACTGGTACATGTAGTAAACCGAGCCGCCGGCGGCCACCACGGCGCTGCGCAGATCCGTGAGCAACGGGTCGGCGCTTACCGCCATGATCACGACTTTCGCGTAGCGCACGCTAGTGGCATCGGCCTTGAGCCAGGCGACTTTGGGCGGTGTGGGCGCATTGAGTGCGCTCACCAGATCAGGCGCGAGCTTCGCCGCTGGATCGATCGTCTGCGCATGAGCGGTGGACGGAACTGCGCCGAACACCGACATTGCGAAGAGCCCTGCGGGGAGTAGCATTCGCGCGACCAGCGCAAGCCAGCGCGATGCTGCACTGGTGTATTTGTCAACCACAGTACGTGATGGACGCATGTAGCCCTCTATCTTGGTTTTGTTTGGGTGCAAGCGTTGCGGCTGTTGTTGCAACGCAAGCGACGTGCCATATGCTGATTACGGGGCGGTCTCGACGGGGCAAGTCAGCGAGAGTTCGGCGTTGTGCTAATGTCCCCGCCTTCGAAGTATCGGCAGCGATCTCGAGACTTTTGTTGTCGCCGTGCAGCGCAGGCGTCTTGGCAAAAGCGCGCCAATCGCATTCGCGAAATGTGATGACAACGTCATGGCGTGTGGAGCGATGCGTGGAGTCGCGATAGCGAAGTGGTGCTAGGCTGCGGCCGGCACGATCTGCGCCGGCGTGGTGCTCGACTGCCTCGCCGCGTCACGTTTGTCTGCGCTGCGCGCCGCCGGCCTCTTTCGCCGTGTTGCTTCAGCCCGCCGCGAACAACAGTTACAGTACAAAACCCGCTTGCGAAATAGCAGCTCCGGGAGAGGCAAAGCAGTGCGCGCTTTGGCGAGCGAGGGCGCCCTACCTAGAGCGGTACGGTCGCTCAGTCGAGCTTGACGAGCTGCTTACCGAAATTCTCGCCCTTGAGGAGGGCGATCAATCCTTTGGGCGCATTTTCGATGCCGTGAACCACCGATTCGCGGTACTTGAGCTTGCCTTCGGCGTGATAGCGCACGAGCGCCTCGAGCGCCTCGCTGTAGCGATCCTTCCAGTCGAACACGATCATGCCCTGCATCTTGATGCGGTTGACGAGTACCGAGCGAAGCGCCTTGTAGCGATAGGGCTCGCTGTACTCGGCGATGAGTCCGCACACGACGATCCTCGAGAATCGGTTCATGAGTCGCAGCGACGTGTCGAGGATCTCGCCGCCGACGTTCTCGAAGTCGACGTCGACTCCTTTCGGGCAGGCCTGGCGCAAGTCGTCCAGCAGATTGCCCGCCTTGTAATCGACGCAGGCATCGAAGCCGAGCTCCTGCACGACGTAGTCGCATTTCGTCCTGCCGCCGGCGATGCCGACGGCGCGGCAGCCCTTTATCTTCGCGAGTTGCCCGACCACGCTGCCGACCGCTCCGGATGCCGCCGATACGAGGACCGTTTCTCCCGCTTTCGGTTGCCCGATCTCGGACAACCCGAACCACGCAGTTATCCCTGGCATGCCCAGAACGCCGAGGTAATATGACGCCGGCGTGCGCTTGACGTCGATCGGCGTGAGCTCGCCACTTTTCGCCACGCCGTAGAGTTGCCAGCCGAGCTGCGTCAACACCTTGTCGCCGGGTTTGAATCGCGGGTCCTGCGATTCGATCACCTCACCGACCGTCTGACCGACCATGACCTCGCCGATCGGCGCCGGCGGAACATACGACTTGGCCTCGCTCATGCGTCCACGCATGTAGGGGTCGAGCGAAAGCCACTCGTTTTTCACCAGCACCTCACCCGCAGCCGGCGTAGCGAGGGGCGCTTCGACGATGCGAAAATTCTCCTCCGTCGCCGAGCCCTGCGGCCGACTGGCGAGAAGTACTTGCTTGTTCTGCAGCGTCATTTGCCGTTCCCTCTGGCAGCGGAAGCTTCAGAGGTTGCGGCCTCTCGCGGATCGTGCTGGAGCGTGAAGCAGAACGTCGCGCCTTCGCCGGGCTTCGATTCGGCCCAGACGCGGCCGCCATGACGATTGATGACGCGCTGCACGATCGCGAGCCCGACGCCGGTCCCGGGATACTCGGCGGTGCTGTGCAGCCGCTGGAACACGCCGAACAGTTTGTCGTAATACTTCATGTCGAAGCCGGCGCCGTTATCTTTCACGTAGTAGACGGCCGGATCGCCCGCATTCCGGCAACCGACTTCGACGACGGCGGGATCCTTGTCGCGCGTGAACTTGATCGCATTGCTCAGCAGATTGGCCAGCGCCTGCTTCAAGAGCGCCGGATCCCCTTCGGCGGTTCCGAGGTTGCCGACGACGAAATCGATCGTGCGACCATTGTGGCTGGGGCGCGTCTCGTCGATGATCTGCTGGACGAGGCTGTCCAGTTGCACCGGCCGGGTCCGCAGCGGCTCGCGCCCGAGGCGAGAAAAGGCGAGCAGATCGTCGATCAGCTCTCCCATCTTCCTGCTGCTCGCGCGCACCACGCCGAGCAGGCGATTTCCTTCCGCGTCGAGCTTGCCACCGTAGTCCTCTTCGAGCATCTGCGCATAACCGTCCACAGCCCGGAGCGGTGCACGCAGATCGTGCGAGACCGAATAGGAAAAGGCGTCCAGCTCCTTGTTGGCGGCCTGGAGCTCCGCCGTGCGCTCGCGCACCCGCAGCTCGAGCTCGTCAGAATGGTGCTTGACGCGCTCATAGAGCCGCGCCTGGCTGACCGCGATCGCGAGCTGGGTAGCAACCTCGCGCGCGATGCTCATCTGCTCGTCCGGAAACGACTCCCCTTCGCCCCCGAAGCTCACCGCCCCGATCAGCTCGCCGCCGGCGATCATGGGCATCACCATGTAAACGCGGACTCCGGAGGCGAGCAGCGCGTCCACTTCCGGCCCCGGGGGCAGTGTCTGGGTATCGATCAGCTGAGGCTCGCCTCTTTTCAGCGCTTGGACATCGCCCATCATCCGTATCGAGTAGCGCACGCCCGGGCCGACATGCGTGCGGCGGCGGCCCGCCGCGGCCAACCACTCTACTTCACCCGCCGGGAGGTCGAAAATGTTCACGATCGCGCGCGGTACCCCGAGCACCTCGCGCAACGGCTGAATCGCCGCTCCTGCGATCGCCTCGGGCGTCTCCTCGGCCGCGACGGCACGATCGATCTCGTGCAGGATCTGCAAGCGCCGGGCGTGTTTGCCGTGCGCCTCGACGAGGCGGCCGTAGAGCATGCTGTTCTCGATCAACAGCATGATTAGGACGAAGCTTCCCGCCAGCAGCCCGTAGATCCGGCCCGCGTAGAAGCCGAGGTCGAAGCGGCCGGCGTTGAGGACCGCCGACAGCGCGATGTCGAAAAGCCAGGCGCACATGACGACCATGAGCCACAGGTCGAGCACCGTATGCGGCCTTCTACGCCAGAGGGCGAAGAGGGCGACCAGGCTGAACAACCAGACGCTGGAAACGACGCCGATCATCGCTGGCGTGTAGCGGTTGCCTTGCATGATGGCCGGGAGAGAGTCCTGTCGCATCGTTGCCAGCAACGTCAGCCCGCAAACGACAATGAGAACGGCCGCAACGGTGCACAGAGCGGCGACGCCGGCGCGGCTGCGGATCTGATTCGTTTCCTGCCCGCGGTCCTTCAGCAGTGCATAAGCGACGACGACGAGAGGAAAGCCGCCATGCCAGAACATGTACAGCCACGCCGTGCTCTGCGGTCCGGAGCCGAGCAGCCCAGTCGGCGCGAACAGGCCTGGGAAGGTGAGCGCGTGGGCGACGGTGATGAAGGCGGTGAACAGATAGCCGCTCGCCAGCACCAGCAGCGCCCGCGATTTGAGGAAGCTGGACTGGCCGAACAGCAGGACGGCCGTGATCAGATCGTTGACGACGAGCGCCGATTCGTAAACCGGGATGAAGGCCCAGACCGGCGTGAGCGGCACTTTCGCGAACGGGACGGCCGCAACAAAGATTGCCGCGGAAAGCACCACGACGACCAGCACGAGCCGCCGCTCGCGGCGACCCGCCGGCAGCGTCGACAGGAATATCGGGCGCTCGTCCGTCAGCTCGCGCGCCATACTCCTTCCTTCCTGCTGCTCAAGCTGCCGGCAAGCTGCCGCGCTCGAGCAGCGCCCGCATCTCGCTCGCGGGCACGGGACGCGCGAAATAATAGCCCTGCGCCTCGCCGCAGCCGTGCGCCTTGAGAAATTCGAGCTGCTCGACCGTCTCGACGCCCTCGGCGGTCACGTCGAGCATCAGCGCCTGCGCGACCACGATGATTGCGCGGACGATGGCCGCGTCGTCCGGATCAGAGGCGATGTCGCGGACGAAGGATTGATCGATCTTGAGCCCGGTAACGGGGAAGCGCTTGAGGTAGCTCAGGCTCGAATACCCGGTGCCGAAATCGTCGAGCGAGATTCGCACATCCATCCCGCGCAACACGGCCATGGTATTGATCGTCTCGTCCGCGTTCAACATGACCGCGCTCTCGGTGAGCTCGATCTCGAGGTACTCCGCCCGGAGACGCGTGGACTTGAGCGTGGTGCGCACGGTCTCGACCAGATCCTTGTCGTGCAGCTGCCGCGCCGAGATGTTGACGGCGATCGGCACGTATCGCAGCCCATCGTCCTGCCACGCCTGGTTCTGCCTGCACGCCTCGCGGAGGACCCACTTGCCGATCTGCACGATCAAGCTGCTTTCCTCGGCGACCGGGATGAATTTTCCCGGCGGGATCATTCCGCTTACCGGATGCCGCCAGCGCAGCAACGCTTCCATGCCGATGATGCGCCCGGTCTTGAGCTCGACTTTCGGCTGATAGTGAAGCACGAACTCGTCGCGCTCGAGCGCATTCCATAGATCCGTTTCCAGCGTCAGGCGCTCGCCGAAGTTCGCATTCATCTCGGACGAGTAGAGCTGGAAGGTGTTGCGGCCGAGATCCTTGGCGCGGTACATCGCCGTGTCGGCGTTGCGAAGCAGCGTGTCGGCGTCCTCGCCGTCGCGCGGGAAGCTCGCGATCCCGACGGAGCAGGTCACCTTGAACTCCCGCTTGTCGATCAGGAACGGCTGCGAGATCGCCGCCATGACTCGCTGTACGATGTGATAGACGCTGTCATCGCGCTCCTGCTCGGTCACCAGAAGCACGAATTCATCGCCGCCCAGCCGCGCTACGGTATCGCCCTCGCGAACGCAGGCTACGAGTCGGTCCGCTACGATCTTCAGGAGGCGGTCGCCGATGTCGTGCCCAAGGCTGTCGTTGACCAGCTTGAAGTTGTCGAGATCGATGAACGCCAGGCTGAACGGTCGCTCGTAGCGGTGCGCCAGCGCGAGCGACTGCTGCAATCGGTCCCGCAACAGGTTGCGGTTGGCGAGCCCGGTAAGCGCATCGTGATTCGCCTGATGCTCGAGCTCGTCCTGGTAGCGCTTGATCTCGGTGATGTCGTACTGCACGCCGACGAAGTGCGTGACCGTGCCGGAGCGAGGATCGTGTACGGGCGTCACGTAGAGCATATTCCAGAACAGGCTGCCGTCCTTGCGATAGTTGCGCAGCAGCGCCTGCGCGTCGTGTCGTTCGGCGATGGCGCGGCGGATTTTCTCGAGCTCGGGTTGATCGCGATCTGCGCCCTGGAGAAAGCGGCAGTTGCGACCGATCGCTTCGGCGCGGCTGTATCCAGTGACTTGCTCGAAAGCGCGATTGACGTACACCAGCGGCATATCCGGATCGGCCGCACTCACGATCATGATCGCGTTCACGCTCGCTTCGACGGCGCGGTCGCGCAGGCGTAACGCCTCTTCGGTCTCGCGCAGCACTACCCGTTCGGCGGCATCCTTCAGCGCGCGGCGGACCGCGCTTGGCAGCCGCGGCAGGTTGGTCTTGAGCACGTAGTCGTTGGCGCCGCCCCGCAGCGACTCGATCGCCGTTTCCTCGCCGATCGTTCCCGACACGAAGATGAAGGGAAGGTCGGGCCGCATCCGGCGCACGACACCGAGCGCCGACAAGCCGTCGAAATGCGGCAGGGCGAAGTCGGACAGGACGATGTCGGGCGCGAACTCGATGCATTCGCGCATGAGCTCGGCTTCGGTCTCCACTAGGCGGTGCTCGAATTCCAGGCCGGCGCGCTTGAGCTCGCGGAGCGTGATCTCGGCGTCCGAGGACACGTCCTCGACCATCAGGATCTTGAGCGCGCCCATGGGTTCCGTCATCGCGCGTTGTCCAGAGCCGCGCCGGGAAGGCGATTGACGAGCACCCAGTAACACCCGGCTTTGGCGACTTCGTCGACAAACTTCGCGAAGTCGACGGGTTTGACGACGTAGCTGTTCACGCCCAGCGAATAGCTGGCGACGATGTCGCGCTCCTCGGCGCTGGAGGTCAACATCACCACCGGTATCGCCTTGGTTTCTTCGTTCGACTTGACCTGCCGCAGCACCTCGATGCCGTCGACCTTCGGCATCTTCAGGTCGAGCAGCACGAGCTTCGGCGCGCCCGCAGGCCGCGACGCATACTCGCCGCGCCGGAAAATGAAATCGAGCGCTTCGGCGCCGTCCTTCACCCAGACGAGACGGTTGGCAAGGTTGTTGCGCCGCAGAGCCCGGATCGTCATCTCGGCGTCGGCGTCGCTATCCTCGGCCAGGAGTATTTCGACCTGCTCGAAGTCGTTCATCCAGCCCCCGACAGGCGCCGGCTGGAATGGCAAGTCGCTTTCGATGGATTAGTGCTTTGCACGGTGGCGATCGCCGCCGATAGTGAAGCCGCTCGCGCCTTATTGGCGCCGTGCAGGTACTTCCTCAATAGCGGCATCATGAGTCGGGTCTCTCCGTTGCTCGCGTCCCCCTTCGCCCCTACCTTGCTCCCCAAACCGAAAATAGCATGGGTTGCCTCGCGCGTACAGTACATAGAGTCGCAAAGCCGGCGCGCCCACTGCCACAGAGACGTGTGCGAACCGTCGTAGCTCGCTCCATTTTCAGAGGGCGCCGGCGGTTTGCGGAGTGGACGCAAGCGATCTGCGCATCGCGTCTGTTGTGCTGCACAGCCAGCGTCGCTGCTCGCGCGATTCGCGACGTTGTCGCCCCGGCCTGGTGGGCGACGCGCTCAGGCGATCGGGCGCTCAGCTCCGTCGATCCACAGACTCAACATGCCGATCGAACGGATTTCGATGCCGTCAATCGCGACGTGCACGGATTCGCCGTCGCGCTGTGTCCCCAGCACATAGAGCAGCGGCAGGTAATGCTCCGGCGTCGGGACCGCGACGCGCGCATCCGGGCCGGCCCGATGGTAATCGATCAGCCGATCGTATTGCTTGGTCGCAATCGCGTCGCGCACGTGGTCGTTGAAGCGCGTCGCCCAGTCGTACGCCGCGCCGCCGCCCCAGCCGATCAGGCGCAAGTTGTGAACGACGTTGCCGCTGCCGACGATCAGCACCCCTTCGTCGCGCAGCGGTGCGAGATGCGCGCCGAGCGCGTGATGAAACGCCGCAGGTTGCGTCGCGTCGATCGCGAGCTGCACGACCGGCACGTCCGCCTTCGGAAATGCATGCTTGAGCACCGACCAGGTGCCGTGGTCCAGCCCCCAGGATTGATCGAGGCCGACGTCGACCGGCGCGAGGAGCTCGCGCACGCGAGCGGCGAGTGCAGGGTCGCCGGGCGCAGGATACTGCACGTCGAACAACGCCTGTGGAAAGCCGTAGAAATCGTGGATCGTCTTCGGCTGCTCCATAGCCGTGACTGCGGCGCCGGGCGTGTACCAGTGCGCGGAGATCGCGAGGATTGCCTTCGGCTTGCCGGCCAGCGCACCGAGCTGCCGCCACGCATCGGTGTAGCGGTTGCGCTCGAGCGTATTCATCGGGCTGCCGTGCCCGAAAAAAATCGCCGGCATGCGGGAGGCGGTTTGGTTCGTCATCGAAGGATCCGTGCGCTGCGCCCCGCGCAATCGCGGAGGAGATAATCAAACAATGCGGCCGTCGAAGCTGGATTGCAAGCATACGGCCGTAGCCCGGGCCGAGCGAAGCGATGCCCGGGAACCGCGTCGATGCGAAGCGCCGCCCCGGGCTTCGCCCTTCGGGCTCAGCCCAGGCTACGACTCAACCCAGGCTACGTCAATCGGCCAAGCCAATTACGCAATCGCGCGCCGAACACGTTTTCCGCCAGCCCGGCGAGCACGAGCGCGACACCGACCAGCTGCAACGGCGCCAGGCCTTCGCTTAAGAAAATCGCGCCGCTCGCGAGCCCCGATACCGGGATGAGCAGCCCGAAAGGCGAGATGAGCGCGGTGGGGTATTTGTGCAGCAATCGCGCCCAGGAGGCAAAGCCGAACAGCGTCGCGCCCCATGCGAGCAGGAGCACAGAGCCCCAGGCGAGCGCGCTCGCCGACGCGATCGCGGTCCACACCGCGGAGCCGCCTTCGAATACGTAGGACAACAGCGCCAAGGGCAGCGGCGGCACGAGGCTCGACCAGACGACCAGCGCGAACATGTCGTCGTCGTACTTCGCGGCCCGCTTCGCGACCACGTTGCCCACGGCCCACGCAAGCGCGCTGGCGATCACGAGCAGGAACCCGATCAGCGTCGCGGTCATGCCGGATTGCAGCTTGTACACGCCGAGCAGGACGACGCCGACCGTCGCAATCGCGGCGCCGATCAGGTCCTCCTTGTGGAGGCGATCGCCGAGAAAGGCGATCGCGAGCCCGACGGTGAAGAAGATCTGGACCTGGATCACGAGCGAGGACAAGCCCGCGGGCATGCCCAGCTTCATGCCCAAGAACAGAAGCCCGAATTGAACGACGCCGATGGCGAAGCCGTAGCCGGCGATGTAGCTCCACGGCATGCGGGGGCGTTTGATGAAAAACACCAGCGGCACGGCGGCGAGGCAAAAGCGCAGCGCTGCGAGCGCAAACGGCGGAATCTCGCGCAAGCCGACCTTGATCGCGACGAAGGAGAAGCCAAAGAGCGCGACGACGGAGAGGATGAGCGCGAGATCGCGCGCGACGAGCTGCGCCTTGGCGCTCAAAGGTCAATCGCGCGCCGCGTCTGCAGCGATTCGCGCAGCGCGACGCCGATGCGGGTTGCTTCGGTCGCGTCGCTCAGCGTGAGCGCCGGCGGCCGATCGTCCTGCACGGCCTGTACGAATTCCATCGTTTCGCGCAGGAACGCCTCCTCGAAGCGCTCGTAGAACGTCGGTGTGCACTCGTTGCGCACGCCGTGGGCGTCGGAGATCTCGACGCGGTTCAAGCGCGGGTTCTCGCCGATCGCAAGCCGGCCCTTGGTGCCGAAGATCTCGGTCGAGCTTTCGTGTCCGTGCGCCATCGTGCGCGAGGCGTAGAAACAGGCGAGCTTGCCACCCTCGAATTCGCAGGTGGCAACGCCGTTGTCGACGTCGCCAAACTCCCGCAAGCCCTCGTGGATCGCGATCGTGCCCGCGGCGAATACGCGCAGCGGCTTTGGCCGACCCAGGAACCAGCGTGCGAGGTCGATGTCGTGCACGCTGCAGTCGAGAAAGATTCCGCCGCTGGTCGGCGCGAAGCGCACAAAAAAGCCGGAAGGGTCGTTCATGTCGAGGTTTTGCGAGCGCACCAGGAATGGCGTGCCAATCAGGCCGGAGCGGATCTTGTCGTGCGCGTCGCTGTAGCTTGGGTCAAAGCGGCGGCCGTAGCCGATCATCACCTTGAGCCGTGGATGCTGCGCCGCCTCGGCTTCGACGCTCCGGCATTGGCCAAGATCGAGCGCGAGCGGCTTTTCGCAGAACACGTGCTTGCCGGCCCGCAGCGCCTGGACGATGTGCTCGGCATGCAGCGACGTCGGCGTGACCAGGAACACCGCGTCGACTTTGGCCTCGCCAAGCAGCGCGGCGTAATCAGCGTAAAGATTGCGCACTCCCAGCGTGTCGTTCGCCCACGCGAGCTCGTCGGCGACCGGACTGCACGCGGCGACAAGCTCGGCGGAGGGCACGCGCTGCGCAAGGTTCTGCGCGTGGCGGCGGCCGAGGCGGCCGAGGCCGACGATGCCGATGCGCAGGGGGGAATGGGAGGTTTGCTCCCTCGCCCCGCTTACGGGGAGAGGGTCGGGGTGAGGGGTGTCTTTCGCGAGCATGGTGCAGCGTTCCGAATTTGACGTTCGCTAACGAACGAGATTCCCACCCTCACCCCGGCCTTTTTGCCTCCGGCCGCTCGCTCGCGCTCGCTTAACATTCGCTTCGCTCATGTTAGCCTCCGCCGCAACGGCGCCCGCTTCGCGGGCTTGTTGTCCCGCCCAGGCGGGAGAGGGAGTCTACAGCTCGACGATGCGCTTTTCGCGCCACGAGGTCGTCGCCGCTTCGGCGAGCTCGAGCGCCTTCACCCCATCCTCGATCGTCGTCTTGACGGGCGCGCCCTTGGCGAGAGCGTCGAAGAAGTGCGCCATCTCATTGGCATACGCGACCCGATAGCGCTCGAGAAAGAAATGCTCCGGTTTGTCGAGGCTGACGCTCTGCGCCGTCGCGGCCGTGACTTCGGTCGGCTTGTGATTGCCGGCCTGCAGCATGCCCTTGCTGCCGAGAACTTCGAAGCGCTGATCGTAGCCATACGCCGCGCGGCGGCTGGTGTTGATCTGCGCCAATCGTCCGCGCCGTGTGCGGATCGTGACGGCCGCCGCGTCGATGTCACCCGCGGTCGCGATCGCCGGATCGGTGAGGCAGCTTCCTGTCGCGTGGACGGTCGCGGCTTCGTCGCCCAAGATCCAGCGGAAAATATCGAAGTCGTGAATCAGCATGTCCTTGAAGATGCCGCCGGAGACCTTGATGTAATCGACTGGCGGCGGACCGGGATCGCGGCTGGTGACCAGGAGCATCTGCGGCTCGCCGATCTCGCCGGCGGCAAGCCGATCTTTCAGCGCGGCGAAGGTGGGATCGTAGCGGCGCTGGAAGCCGATCAGGCAGGTGACGCCAGCTTTTGCGACCGCCTGCGCACAGTCGCGAGCGCGCGCGAGCGACAGATCCACGGGTTTTTCGCAGAAGATCGCCTTCTTCGCCGCCGCCGCGCGCTGGATGAGCTCGGCGTGCGTATCGGTCGACGAGCCGATGACCACCGCCTTGACGACCGCATCGCCGAAAACCTGCTCGGCACTGCCGACCTGCGCGCCGTATTTCTGCGCGAGCTCGGCTGCCGCCGTCGCGTTGACGTCGACGACGTACTTGAGCCTGACGCCAGGCTGGCGGACGATATTGCCGGCGTGGATCTTGCCGATGCGTCCGGCGCCGAAGAGGGCCACGTCAGTCATGCGTTCTCCACTGCGATTGGATTGCGTCCCCCGGGCTTCGCCCTGCGGGCTCAACCCGGGCTACGACTCAACCCGGGCTACGACTCAATCCGGGCTACATTTGGACGCGTAGCCCGGGCTGAGCGAAGCGATGCCCGGGACTCACTTCCATGCGAAGCGCCGCCCCGGGCTTCGCCCCTACGGGCTCAACCCGGGCTACGCCCTGCGGGCTCAACCCGGGCTACGACTCAATCCGGGCTACGACTCAATCCGGGCTACGTCTTCTTGAGCACCCACTCGTGCACCGGATCGTTCTTGAAATGCCATTCGCGCGTCGGTCCCGCCATCACGTTGAGGTAATACGAATCGTAGCCATAGGGCACGACGACCGGGTGATAGCCGCGCGGCACCATCACGACGTCGTGATCCTCGACTGCGAGCGACTCGTCGAGCGAGCGATCGTCGGTGTACACGCGCTGGAACGCGAAGCCCTGCGCCGGGTTGACGCGGTGGTAATAGGTTTCTTCCAGCGAGCTTTCGACCGGAAGATTGTCGGTGTCGTGCTTGTGCGGCGGGTACGAGGACGAATGTCCGCTCGGCGTGAGTACCTCCACGACCAGCAGGTGATCCGCCGGTTCGCTTTCCGGCAGAATGTCGCATACGAAGCGCGTATTCGCGCCGGTGCCGCGCGAGAACCGCTTCATGGCGGAGGGCTCGATAAGCCGCGCAGTCCGCCCGCTTATGCCCGGCGCGCTGCCGACGCCGAGCTCGGAGTCGGTGTGCGCCATCACCGACGCCGCAACGCCACGAGGCACGTAAACCGCGTAGGGTGAACGATCCTCGAACACGCTGCTGCGCCCGCCGATCTCGGTCCAGGTATCGTCACCGGCGCGCACGGTGACCGTACCACGCAGGACGACGATGCAGCGTTCGAGCTGATCGGCATCGAGGGTGATCGTCTCGCCCGCGGCGAGTCGATACGCGGCGAAGCCGACGTACTTCCAGCCGGCCGACTGCGGCGTGACCTTGACGATTTCCTTGCCGCTGCGGCGGCCCTTGACGAGGAGGCTCATGTGGTTATGGGCTCCCGCACGCGATCGACGAGCATGCGCAGATGCCGGTAGCCTTTGTCGGCGTAGACGTAGCTCGGCGCCACGGCGGGATCCTGCTCGGCCTCGACTACCAGCCAGCCGCGATAACCGTGCTCGTGCAACAGCCGGATCAAGGCCGCGAAGTCGACCGCGCCGTCGCCTGGCACGGTAAACGCACCGTTGATCACGGCCTCGAGAAAGCTCCAATTGCGGTTGCGCGCGAGCGCGATCACCTGCGGCCGCACATCCTTGCAGTGGACGTGGCACACGCGCCCGACGTGCTTGGTGAGCATCGCGACGGCGTCGCCGCCGGCGAAAGTCATGTGCCCGCTGTCGAACAGCAGTCCGACTTCGTCGCCGACCAGCGCCATCAGCCGGTCGACGTCGGCCGGCGCCTCGACGTACGAGCCCATGTGATGGTGATACGCCAGGCGCACGCCGCGCGCGAGCGTATGCCGCGCGAACGCCGTGAGCCGCTCGGCGTATGCTTCCCACTGCTCGTCGCGGGAGAAGCGCGGGCGCTTGTACAGCGGCACCGGTGTGCCCTGAATGCCGTCGGCGACCTCGCCGTAGACCATCACCTTGGCGCCATTGTCGGCGAGGAGCTTCAAGTGTGGCCCGACCGCTGCGATCTCTTCTTCCACCGACCGGCGCGCCAACTCGCCCGAGTACCAGCCGGAGACGAGCGCGAGGCCGTGTTTCGCCAGCACCGCGCGCAAGGCCGAGGATTCGCGCGGGAATTTGTTGCCCAGCTCGAAGCCCTGATAGCCGATGGCCTTGCCCTCGGACAGCGCGACTTCGAGCGGGGTCTCGCCGCCGAGCCAGGGCAAATCGTCGTTGGTCCAGGAAAGCGGATTGATGCCGATCCTGACGTCGAAAGTCGCGTTGCGCGCCGGCGATTCAATGGCGTGCGCCGGCCTTTTCCCGTGGAAGGGCAGGGACGTCCTCAAAGACATTTTTCTTCGTGGCATCGGACTTACGATTTTTGCTGCCGCTTGCCTTCTTCATACGCCGTGCGCGCCTTGCGCACGCTCTCGCGGTCGGAGACTTCCGGCACAGCGACTTCCCACCACCAGCCGCCCTCCTCAGTCGTCCGGTTGGGATCGGTCTCGATGCATACGACATACGTGCGATCCGCAGCGCGCGCGCGCTTCAACGCTGCCTCCAGCTCCCGGATCGTCTTCACGTTCTCGGCGAGCGCGCCCATGGCCGCCGCGTGCGCAGCGAAGTCGATCTTGGGCGCACCGCTCCTGCCCTGCACGCTGTCGGCAAACAGATTGTTGAACGGCGCCCCGCCGCAGGCCAGCTGCAGGCGGTTGATGCAGCCGTAGCCGTGGTTGTCGAGCACGACGATGACGAGCTTTTGATCGAGGAGCAGTGAGGTCGCGATCTCGGAATTGAGCATGAGATAGCTGCCGTCGCCGACGATGACGATCACTTCGCGATCGGGCCGGGCCATTTTCACGCCGAGTCCGCCGGCGATCTCGTAGCCCATGCACGAGTAGCCGTATTCCATGTGATAGCCGCCGGGCGAGGCGGTGCGCCAGAGCTTGTGCAGATCGGCCGGGAGCGTGCCGGCGGCGCACACCACGATATCGCGCGTCGCCGAGTCGGGCGCGGTGCGCTGCACCGCCCCGATCACCTCGCCCTCGTAGGGCAGCGCGACTTCGCGTCTTCCCGTGATGCGCGCGATATCGGCGCGCCAGGCATCCGCGCCCTTCTTCGCTTTCGCCTCCCAGTCGGTCGTGGATTTCCACGTGCCGGCGGCAAGCGAGAGTGCGACGAGGCCCGCCTTTGCATCGGCGATAAGCTCGACCGCGCGCCACTTCAGCGCATCGAACGCGTTGACGTTGAGATTGACGAGCCGGGCTTGCGCGAACAGCGAGTGCGACCCGGTCGTGAAATCGGAGAGCCGCGTGCCGACGGCGAGGACGACATCGGCTTCGCGCGCCAATGCGTTGGCCGCCGGCGACCCGGTGACGCCGATCGCGCCCTGCTGCAACGGATGATCCCAGGGCAGCGCGCCCTTGCCCGCCTGCGTCTCGGCGACGGGCACGGCGTGCGTCTCGGCGAACGCGCGCAGCGCTTCGCTCGCCAGGCCGTACAGCACGCCGCCGCCGGCGAGCAGCAGCGGCCGCTTCGCGTCGCGCAGCACTGCGGCGGCGCGCGCGAGCTGAGTCGCGTCCGGAGGCGCCGCTCGAAACTCGATGGTCGGCGGCGTGAAAAAGACCTCCGGATAGTCATACGCCATCGTCTGCACGTCCTGCGGCAGCGCGAGCGTCACCGGGCCGCACAAGGCAGGATCGGTGAGCACCGCGATCGCCCGCGGCAGCGCGGTCAGCAGTTGCTCGGGGTGCATGATGCGATCGAAGTAGCGCGACACCGGCTTCAAGCAGTCGTTGGCCGACACGCCGCCGTCGTGGAAATCTTCGACCTGCTGCAACACCGGATCCGGAGCACGCGACGCAAACACGTCGCCGGGGAGGAACAGCACGGGCAAGCGATTGACGTGCGCGAGCGCAGCCGCGGTGACGAGGTTGGTCGCGCCGGGCCCGATCGAGGTCGTGCACGCCATCATCCGGCGACGCATGTGCGCCTTCGCATAAGCGATCGCCGCGTGCGCCATCGCCTGCTCGTTGTGCGCGCGATAGGTGGGCAGCTCCGCGCGATGGCGATACAGCGCCTCGCCGACGCCCGCGACATTGCCATGGCCGAAGATCGCGAACACGCCACCGAAGAGCGGGGCAGCGCCGACGTCGGCAAGACCTGTCTCCGCGCGCAGCGCGGCGAGATAGCGCACCAGCGCCTGCGCCGCCGTCAACCGGACCGTTCCGGTCGCGGCATTCATCTGCGAGGCGGCGAGACGAGGATCATTCATCGCAATGGCCCCTCACCCTAACCCTCTCCGCGCAAGCGGGGCGAGGGGACAGGTAAATAACACCCTCTCCCGCCTGGGCGGGAGAGGGCCGGGGTGAGGGTGGGCTCGCAGAATCACGCGGCGCGTTCCTTGGCCGCTACGCTGCGCGCTTCGCGCCACGCGCCGATCAGCCGTTCGAAGGTCGCGCGAACGCGCTCGACCAGGATCGCGTCGTCGATCTCGCCGGCGAGCCAGTGCCGCGAGGGCTCGAGGAAGATCGACCGGCCCACGGCGAATCCGCGGCACGTGGCGCTTGCGCGGGCATCACGGAATGCGGCGGCGAGCTTCTCTACAGACGCGCTCAAGCCCAGCAGCAGCACGCCGCGGCAGTACGGGTCGCGCTCCGCGATCAGCGCGTCGATCGCGCGCCACTGTTCTGCCGCCATCGGTTCGAGCTTCCACCATTCCGGATAGACGCCGAGGTTGTAGAAGCGCTTCAGCGCGCGCAGGACGGTATCCGGCGCGCGCGGCACCTCCGCCGGCGGAACGACCTCGAGCAACAGCTCGTGGCCGCTCGCCTGCACGGCGTCGTAGAGCGCGCGCACCTGCGCTTCGTTCTCGAGCCGATTCTCGATCGCGTCATCGGGATGGTACCTGACGAGACACTTGACGACGTGCTCGGCCGGCCACGAGATCAGATGCGTGCCCACCGAACGGCCGCGATCGAACTCGAGCGGATTCGAGCCGGGCAGCTCGACGGGACGGCCGATCCACCAGCCGCGACCCGTGGCGGCGTTGAGCGCGTCCTGTCCGTAGCGATCGTCGCAGAGGAGCCCGATCCTGCCTTCGAGCCCGAGTGCGTGCTCGGTCTCGACCACCGCATCGACGAACAGGCGTTTGAGCCTCGGCAGCCGCGCTTCGTCGGCGCCGACGGTCTGCGCCAGCTCGAAGAACTGGTTGCGATGATCGAAGGCGAACGAGAAGACCTCATCGCGCGGCGTGCGCGGCGCGGTAACGCGGTGCAGGCGCGTGAGCATCGCGTCCTGATCGGGCCGCGGAATCGTCCGCGTGTTGGCGAGGTAATAATCGAGCTCGATCCGCGTGGGCATCGCCGGTGCGCAGCCGTGGCGCGACACCACGAGCGCGCCGCAGGCGTTGGCGTAGCGGCTGCAGTGCTCGTAATCCTCGCCGCGCACCCAGCCCGAAAGGAATCCCGCGGAGAAGGCATCGCCGGCGCCGAGCACGTTCAGCACTTCGACCTCGACGCCGCGGCCGTTGAACGCGTCGTCGAGCGAATGCGGAATCGCGCCCTCGATGACCGCACACCCCAGCGGTCCGCGCTTGACGACGAGCGTGGCCCGCGTCGACGCGCGAATCGCGGCGAGCGAGGTCATGATGTCGCCGCTACCGCC
>DASWDF010000008.1:0-15910 GCA_036395475.1 Casimicrobiaceae bacterium | reverse complement strand
CGGGCGCGGCATGCCGAAGTTGCGAAAGATCTTTTCCTTGGTATCGCGCCCCTTCTGATGACCGATCACCATGCACGGCGCGCCATTGAATCGCGCAAGGCCGCCGACGATCGCAGCGTCGTCGGCATAGCTGCGGTCGCCATGCAGCTCGTGGAAATCGGTAAACACCCCCGCAATGATGTCCAGCGTGTAGGGCCGTTGCGGGTGACGCGCGACCTGCGCGACCTGCCACGCAGTGAGCTTGCCGTAGATTTCCTTGGTCAGCTGCTGGCTCTTTTTCTGCAGCCGTTCGATCTCGTCGGAAATATCGACCGCCGAGTCCTCGTGCACGTAGCGCAGCTCGTCGATCTTGGCCTGCAGATCGGCAATAGGCTGCTCGAAGTCGAGAAACGTCTGTTTCATCGAAGCGTGCTTGTTGGCCGGGAGGGCGGCATATTAGCGCAACCGCGCGCCGACGTCGTTCGCGATCGGCTGCATCAGGTTCCTTAGCCAAACCATCCTAAATCAGCTTCCGGACGATCGCAAACAGGCGATGGATCTCATTTCAGGGCGAGCGCAGCATTTCGATGTGCGCGATGCCGTCTTCGTCGTAGGGCGCGGAGACGGTGCGAAATCCCAGCTCGAGGTAGAAGCGCTCGAGTCGTTGCTGTGCGCCGATGCGCACTGCACGGCCGGGGTAGAGCGCCGCGGCTCGCGCAAGGCCTTCACGCATCGTTGCCCGTCCGAGATCCGTACCGCGGAAAGGCAGGGTCGTCAGGACCCGGCCGATCGACGGTTCGATGTATTTGCGGCCTGGGTCGACCAAGCGCAGGTACGCAGCGAGCGTCGGGTCGTGGTCGTTTTCGACCCAGCCGAGAAGATGCCAAGCGTAAAGATCGAGCCCGTCGGCGTCCTGGAACGCGCAGGCCTGTTCGACGACAAAGACCGCCGCGCGTGCCGCGAGCAGGGTGTAGAGCTCCGCGGGCTTGAGCTCGGCAAAGCGCTTCCATTGCCACGCGACCTGGGGCATCGCCTGAGTGCTCATCGGGCAAGTGGTTGGACCTTCGGTCGCCTTACATTACCATGGAAGATTCCACTCATTTGCCGCCGCATCCCATGGACAAGCGCCATCGCATCGCCGTGATTCCGGGCGACGGCATCGGCAAGGAGACCGTGCCGGAGGGCCTGCGCGTGCTCGAGGCCGCGGCCCGCCGTTTCGGCATCGCGTTCGACTGGGACGAGCTGCCCTGGAGTTGCGATTACTACGTCCGCCACGGACGAATGATGCCCGAGGACTGGTTCGAGCGAATCCGGCACCACGATGCGATATTCTTCGGTGCGGTCGGCTGGCCGGCGACAGTTCCCGACCACGTATCGCTGTGGGGCTCGCTGATCCAGTGGCGCCGCGGCTTCGACCAGTACGTGAACCTGAGGCCATGCCGGCTGATGCCGGGCGTACCGAGCCCGCTTGCGAACTGCAAGCCAGGCGACATCGACTTCGTCGTCGTGCGCGAGAATACCGAAGGCGAATATTCGTCGGTCGGCGGCCGGATGTTCGAGGGCACCGAGCGCGAGGTCGTGTTTCAGGAATCGGTGTTCACGCGCAAGGGTGTCGACCGTATCCTCCGTTTCGCCTTCGAGCTCGCGCAGACGAGGGCCGCCAAGCACGTCACGTCGGCGACCAAATCCAACGGCATTTTCATCACCATGCCTTACTGGGACGAGCGCTTTCGCGCGATGGCGGCGCATTATCCCGGCATCCGCACCGACCAGTATCACATCGACATCCTGACCGCGCATTTCGTGCAGCGGCCGCAGCTCTTCGACGTGGTCGTCGGCTCGAACCTCTTCGGCGACATCCTCTCCGATCTGGGGCCCGCGGTCTGCGGCACGATCGGCATCGCGCCGTCGGCAAACCTCAATCCCGAGCGCGAATATCCGTCGCTGTTCGAGCCGGTCCACGGATCGGCGCCGGACATCGCAGGCAAGGGGATCGCCGACCCGATCGGCCAGATTTGGTCCGGCGCGATGATGCTCGAGCACCTCGGGCATGCCGAGGCCGCGGCGGCAGTGATGCGCGGCATCGAGCACGCGCTCGCGGAGGGTCCGCGCACGCCCGATCTCGGCGGCAAGGCGACGACGGCTGCTGTGGGCAAGGCGATCGCCGAGGCGATCGTCTAGCCCGGGCTGAGCGCGAAAGCGCGATGCCCGGGGAGCAGCACTACGATGATACGACGCCCCGGGCTTCGTTTCACTCAACCCGGGCTACTATGGCAAGATAGCTGTCGCAACAAGAAGCATTCGCGGCAAGGGGACGCTCACCATGATCATCGGTATTCCACGCGAGACTCGCGCGGGCGAGACGCGCGTCGCGGCCACACCGGAAACGGTCAAGAAGCTCGCGGCGAGCGGCAAACATCAGCTCGTCGTCGAGGCGGGCGCCGGCACCACGTCGAGCATTCCGGACCGCGAGTTCCAGGCCGCTGGCGCAAGGATCGGAAACGCCGGCGACGCGCTCGGCGCCGACATCGTGCTCAAGGTGCGAGGACCGACCGAGCACGAGCTGCCGAAGCTTAAGCGCGGCGCGATGCTCGTGGGCCTCCTCAACCCGTTCGATGCCGCGGCCGTGCAATCGTATGCGGGCACCGGCGTGTCGGGTTACGCGCTCGAGTGGCTGCCGCGCATCACGCGCGCACAAGCGATGGACGTGCTGTCCTCGCAGGCGAACATCGCCGGCTACAAGGCGGTGATGATCGCCGCCAACACGTATGGCAGGTTCATGCCGATGCTCATGACCGCGGCGGGAACCGTGAAGGCCGCGCGCGTGCTCATCCTCGGTGTCGGCGTGGCCGGGCTGCAGGCGATCGCGACGGCGAAGCGGCTGGGCGCGGTGATCGAGGCCTCCGATGTACGGCCCTCGGTCAAGGATCAGGTCGAGTCACTGGGCGCAAAGTGGGTCGACGTCCCGTATGCGAACGATGAAGAGCGCAAGATCGCGGAAGGCGTCGGCGGCTACGCGCGGCCGATGCCGCCCGAGTGGATGGCGCGCCAGGCCGACATCATCCACGAGCGCTGCAAGAGCGTCGACATCCTGATCACGACCGCGCTCATTCCGGGGCGCCCGGCGCCGAAGCTCATCAAGGCCGAGACGGTCGCAGCGATGAAGCCCGGCGCGGTGATCGTCGATCTTGCGGTCGAGCAGGGCGGAAACGTCGAGGGCTCGGAGCTCGACAGGATCGTCGCCAAGGACGGAGTCAAGATCGTCGGCTTCGGCAACCTGCCCGCGCGCGTGGCGACCGACGCTTCGGCGCTCTACGCGCGCAACGTCATCAACTTCCTCGCGCTGTCGCTCAATGCCAAGACGGGCGAATTCGCGGTGCCGAAGGACGACGAGATCATCACTGCGACGTTGATCTGCGAAAACGGCGCAGCGGTGCCGAGAAGCTGAGTTTATTTGTCCCTCTCCGTCGCGGGGAGCGGAATCATTCGAGGGAGCGATTATGACCGCAGGCGTTGATCCCATCGTCTTCAACCTCATCGTCTTCGTGTTGGCGATTTTCGTCGGCTACCAGGTAGTGTGGAACGTGACGCCTGCGCTGCACACGCCGCTGATGAGCGTGACCAACGCGATCTCCAGCATCATCATGGTCGGCGCGATGCTGGCCGCAGGCGCTGCCGACCTCGATTGGGGCGGCTGGCTCGGCGTGCTCGCAGTGGCGCTGGTGTCGATCAATACCTTCGGCGGCTTTCTCGTCACCCGGCGCATGCTGGAGATGTTCAAGAAGAAGGAGCCGAAGCCCGTCGCCAAGGAAAAGCCATGACGCGGGACAAGGGAAACCCATGAGCGCCAATCAAGTCGCACTCTGGTACCTGGTCGCGGCGGTCAGTTTCATCCTCGCGCTGAGGGGGCTGTCGGGGCCGCAGACCGCCCGCCGCGGCAACGTCTACGGCATGATCGGTATGGCGATCGCGCTGCTAGTGACGCTCGCGCTCGTGTACTCGCACAGCAAGAACGTGCTGCCGATCCTGGCTGCGATGGCGATCGGCGGCGTGATCGGAGCGATCGTCGCGCGATGGGTGCAGATGACGCAGATGCCGCAACTGATCGCGGCTATGCACTCGCTGGTCGGCCTCGCGGCGGTATTCATCGCCATCGCGGCCGTCAACAATCCTGCCGCCATGGGCCTCGATGTCCCGATAACAGTGGGGCACAAGATCGAACTATTCATCGGCACATTCATCGGTGCGATCACTTTCTCCGGCTCGGTGATCGCGTTCGGCAAGCTCTCGGGCACGATCCGCAGCGCGCCAGTGGTGTTCGCAGGGCAACACTATCTGAATCTCGCCATCGGTATCACGATGATCGGCTTCGGTATCTGGTTCTGCATGTCGCCGGCACCTGCCGATTGGATGCCGTTCATTATCATGAGCGCGCTTGCGTTTCTGCTCGGCTTTTTGCTCATCATCCCGATTGGCGGCGCCGACATGCCGGTCGTGATCTCGATGCTGAACAGCTACTCGGGCTGGGCCGCCGCCGGCATCGGCTTCTCGCTCGACAATCCGATGCTGATCATCGCCGGATCGCTGGTGGGGTCCTCGGGTGCAATCCTGTCCTACATCATGTGTCGGGCGATGAATCGGTCATTCTTCAGCGTGATTCTTGGCGGGTTTGGCGGCGAGACGAGCGTCACTGCCGAAGATGCGCAGAAGAAGACCGTCAAGAGCGGCAGCCCCGAGGATGCCGCGTTCCTCCTGTCCAACGCCGACACCGTGATCATCGTCCCGGGCTATGGGCTCGCGGTCGCTCGGGCGCAGCACGCGGTGAAGGAGCTCGCGGAGAAGCTCACGCACAAGGGCGTAACCGTGAAGTACGCGATCCACCCGGTGGCGGGTCGCATGCCGGGCCACATGAACGTGCTCCTCGCCGAAGCCGAGGTGCCGTATGACCAGGTGTTCGAGATGGAGGACATCAACGGCGAATTCGCACAGGCCGATGTGGCGTTGATCCTCGGCGCCAACGACGTCGTCAATCCGCTCGCCGAGCAGAAAGGCAGCCCGATCTACGGCATGCCGATCATCGAAGCGTACAAGGCCAGGAGCGTTCTGGTGAACAAGCGCTCGATGGCGTCGGGCTACGCCGGCCTCGACAATCCGCTGTTCTATATGGACAAGACGATGATGGTCTTCGGCGACGCCAAGAAGGTCGTCGAGGAGCTGGTCAAAGCGGTGGATTGATCAATCCGACTTTGGGCGCGGGCGATCAAGCAGAACCGGGCGGGTGCTGAATCCACGTCCGCTCGAGTCCTGCGGTCGCTGCCGGGCATGCTAAGCTCGCGCACCGTAGCTTCGGAAGCCGCCGGTGCGCTTGCCGGGCGCGCCCTCCGGGGCCGCTGGCCCCCGCCGACCTTCGCGGACGCTGGAACAATCCCGTGCCGGGCCCGCTTTCGCACCTCGTCGTACTCGATCTCTCCCGCGTGCTCGCGGGGCCGTGGTGCACGCAACTCTTAGCCGATCTCGGCGCCGACGTCATCAAGATCGAGAAACCGGGCAGCGGCGACGACACCCGCAGCTGGGGACCGCCGTTCCTCAAGGACAAAGAAGGCCGCGACACCGACGAGGCGGCGTATTACCTGGCGTGTAATCGCGGCAAGAAGTCCGTCGCGGTCGATTTCACGCGAGGCGAAGGTCAGGCGATCGTGCGTGAGCTCGCGCGCGGCGCCGACATCGTGGTCGAGAACTTCAAGGTCGGCGGGCTGGCGAAATACGGCCTCGATTACGCGAGCCTCACCGCGGTCAATCCACGGCTCGTGTATAGCTCGATTACCGGTTTCGGCCAGACCGGCCCGTACGCGGAGCGCGCGGGCTACGACTTCATCATTCAGGGCATCGGCGGATTCATGAGCGTCACCGGCGAGCGCGACGACGCGCCCGGCGGCGGCCCGCAGAAGGCCGGCGTCGCGATCTCGGATCTGATGACCGGCATGTACGCCTGCACCGCAATTCTTGCCGCGATCGCCCAGCGCGAGCGCTCCGGCGCTGGGCAGTACATCGATGTGAGCCTCCTCGACGCGCAGGTCGCGATGATGGCGGTGATGAACATGAACTATCTCATCTCAGGCACGCCGCCGGGCCGTGCCGGAAATGCGCACCAGAACATCGTGCCCTATCAGGTCTTCGCCTGCGCCGACGGGCATCTCATTCTCGCCGTGGGCAACGACGCGCAGTTCACGCGCTTCTGCGAGATCGCGGGCAAGACCGAATGGGCCCGCGATCCGCGCTTTGCCGCGAATGCCGAACGCGTCAAGCGACGCGATGTCTTGGTACCGCTGATCGCCGTCGTGATGCGCACGCGCACACAGGGCGAGTGGCTCGCGGCGCTGGAGGCGGTCGGGGTGCCCTGCGGCCCGATCAACCGCCTCGATCAGGTCTTTGCCGACCCACAAGTGCGCGCCCGCGGCATGCGCTTCGATCTGCCGCATCGTTTGTCGGGAACGGTTCCGCAGGTCGGCAATCCGCTGCATTTCTCCGCGACCCCGGTCGCGTATACTCAGCCGCCGCCGCTGCTCGGCGAGCATACGTTGGCGGTGCTCTCGCAGCGGCTGGGCCTGTCGGCGGAATCGATTGCCGATCTTGCCGCGCGTGGCATCGTGGAAGTGCGTGACCGGGATTGACCCCGGGGCTCGACCTGGGTGGCGGCACTGCGGGAGTTGCATTCCCGGGCATCGCTTCGCTCAGCTCGGGCTACGGCTCTGTGCGCTCAGCCCGGGCTACGGTTTAGCGATGCAAAGGCTCGTCCACGACAGCTTTAGATGAGAAAAACGCCTATGAGCGGAATCACGAAGAGGCCCGCGTTCTGGATCGCGTTTGCGCTGTTGTCCGCAATCTCGGCGATGCTCGCCTGGCGTTATTTTCCGGAAGCGCTGCCGCTTATCAATCTCGACGTGAAGATGTCGCGCGACCAGGCGGTCGAGCAGGCCGCCACGATTGCCGATCGATTGCATCTCGTGGCGCCTGAGGCGCGACGCGCCGCCGCGTTCACCCACGACGGCGACACGCAGAACTACGTCGAGCTGGAGGCCGGAGGAAAGCCGGCGTTCACGCGATTGTTATCGGGCGAGGTGTACGCACCCTATCGCTGGGAGGTGCGGTTGTTCAAGCCGCACGAGACGGCGGAGGTCCGTGTGCGCTTCAAACCCGACGGCTCGATCTACGGTTTCGCGCGCAACGTGCCGGAGGATGAGCCCGGTGCGTCGCTCGATACAGTGATGGCTCGCACGATTGCGGAGGCGCGCGCGCGGTCGGACTGGGCCGTCGATTTCGGGCCTTACCGCGTTCTCGAGCAGTCGCGCGTCGAGCGGCCCAATGGGCGGGTCGATCACGCGTTCGTCTACGAGCGCGAAGACGTCAAGCTTGGCGACGCCAGGATCCGCATGCGACTCACCGTCAGCGGCGACGCGCTCTCCGAAATCACCCATTACGTGCACGTGCCGGAAGCGTTCGGGCGCCGCTTCAAGGAAATGCGCTCGGCCAACAAGGCGATCTCGTACGTCGCGAGCCTGGCGGCAGGCGTTCTGTACGGCCTCGGCGGCTGCATCATCGGCGTGCTGTGGCTGATGCGCCAACGCAGGCTGCTGTGGAAGCCGGCGCTCGTCGCCGGTGCAGTCGTCGCCGGCTTGAATGCGCTCGCGATCCTTGCCAATGCGCCCCAAGCCTGGTTCGGGTACGACACGGCGCAATCCACCGGCGTTTTCTGGGGCCAGCAGATCGGCATCGCTGCACTCGTGCTCGTCGGCGGCGGCCTGGGCCTCGCGTTGGTGTTCATGGCGGCGGAAGGCCTGTCGCGTCGAGCGTTTGGCGGCCATCCGCAGCTGTGGCGCGTCGGGTCACGCGAGGCGGCGCCCACGCCGGCCGTACTGGGGCGGACGCTCGGCGGGTATCTGTTCGTGCCGATCGAGCTCGCGCTGATCTCCGGATTCTATTTCGTCACCAATCGCTATTTCGGCTGGTGGCAACCGTCCGAATCGCTTTCCGATCCGAACATCCTCGGCAGCGCGCTGCCGGCGCTCTCGCCGATCGGCATGGCGCTGCAGGCGGGATTCATGGAGGAATGCTTGTTCCGCGCGGTGCCGCTGTCGCTCGCGGCGCTGATCGGTGAGCGCTTCGGCTGCCGGCGATCGTTGATCGGAGCGGCGCTGGTCGTCCAAGCGCTGGTGTTCGCCGCCGCGCACGCGAACTACCCCGGTTTCCCCGCGTACTCGCGGCTGGTCGAGCTCTTCGTGCCGGCGTTGATCTGGGGATTGATCTTCCTTCGCTTCGGGCTCGTGCCGACAATCATCCTGCACGCCTTGTTCGATCTCGTGCTGATGGCGTTACCGGTGTTCCTCGTACAGGGTCCGGGTGCGGAGCTGAATCAGGCGCTCGTCGTCGGTGCCGCGCTCGCGCCGCTGGCGTTCGTGCTGTGGCGGCGCCTGCGGGCCGGTCGCTGGCTCGCGCTGCCCGAATCGCTCGCCAATGGTGCATGGCAGCCCGCCGTCGCGAACGCGCCTCTTGCGGCACACGGACCACGCGCTGCAGCGGGCGCGTGGACCGCACGCATGCAGCGCGCGCTGCCATTGCTGGCGGTTTGCGGGCTTCTCGCCTTCATCGGCACCGGCAGCTTTCACGGCGACGCGCCGCCGCTTGCGATCGACCGCGCGCAGGCCGAAGCAATCGCCGATAGCGCATTGAAGGAACGCGGTGTCGCGCTCGGTCCGGAGTGGAAGCGTCTTGCCGCGGTTCGTCTGGCGTCCGAGGATGCTGCGGCCTGGGCCTGGAACAAGTTCGCTTGGCGCGAGGCCGGGCAGGAGACTTACCGGAAGCTCATCGGCGACTGGCTCGCGCCTCCGCTCTGGGAGGTGCGTTACGCACGCTTTAGCGGAGCCGACGTCGCAGAGCGTGCGGAGGAATGGCGCATCACTATCCAGGGCAATGGCAAGCTGCGCCAGGTGGGACATCGACTTCCCGAGCAGCGCAGCGGCGCGCGCCTGGGCGAAGACGAGGCGCGCGCACTGACGCGGCGCGCTATTGCGGAACGCTTCGCACTCGATCCTGCGGCGCTGCGCGAGGTCGAGGTCAAACAGAACCCCCAACCCGCACGCATCGATTGGCGTTTCACCTACGCTGATCCGCGCGTTACCGTCGGCAAGGGCGGTGAGGCGCGCGTGATGGTGGACCTCGCCGGCGACGAAGTCGTTGGCTATGGCCGTTACGTCTTCATTCCGGACACCTGGTATCGCGCGGAGCGAGACCGCGCCGGCCGGCTTAGCGTGTTGCGCCTCATCGTCGCGCTCGCGTTTGCAATCGTCGCGATTGCAGCACTGATCGGCGCGACGGTCGCATGGACCCGCGCGCATTTCGACCGGCGCGCCTTCTGGTCGGCGGCAACGCTGCTGCTCTGCGCCGCGATCGTCAATGCCATCAACCAGTGGCCTCAACTCGCGATGCGGCTGCAGACCGCCGAGCCCGTCATCATGCAGGTGACGCTCGCCGGCGGTGGGCTGCTTTTCGCTGCAGTCCTTACCGCTTTGCTGGGCGGCATGTTCGCCGGCGTCGGCGCGTTCGCGGCGCGGGAGCACGTCACGCCCGGCCTCGACGCCAGGGCGCTCTGGTTGCGCGGCGCCGCGGTCGCGCTCGTCATTATCGGCGTCGACATCGCGGTCGGCGCGATGACGCCCGACGTGGCGCCGCTATGGCCGAAGTATGATGCGGAGAACGCCTGGCTGCCGTGGCTCGCCCGCGCTCTCAGCGCCGTGAATGTCCTGCCGGTGATCGGGCTCGCGCTGATCGCCCTGCGTTGGCTCGACCGGATCACGGCCGGCTGGACTCGGCGCCGGATTCTCGCGGCCGTGCTGCTGATGCTGACCCACGCGGCAATCGCCGCCGTGAGCGCCGATCAGTGGTTCGATATCGCGGCCTCGGGTCTGGTGGGCGGCGCGGTGTCGACGCTGCTGTTCGCGACCGTGCTGCGCTACGATCTGCGTGTCGTTCCCCCGCTCATTGCGGTCTACGTGAGCGCGTCGCTCATCGCACAGGCGCTGCAGAAGGGCACGACGCAGGCCGCGCTCCTCGGAGCAATCGGCGTCGCCGCAACGCTCGTGATCGCGTGGGCCGCGACGCGCTACATCCTGGCGCGTGGCGAGATACCCCAGGCCGCGACGCAACCAGCGGCGGTTCCCGGCTCGGAATAACAGCGCCGCTATTCACCGTTCACGGCGCGCCAATATCCATCTTGACCCAGTACGGAAGCACCCAATTGTCGGCGCGGTGCACAGCGCCGACGTTGGATCGCGTCGCCCACGGTATCACCTGGCGATGCAGCGGAAGATGCAGCAGCTCATCGTGTTGGAGCTGCAGCGCCTCGTTGATCAGCTTGCGCCGCTTCTCCACATCGATCTCGGTCTTCACCTGATCGACGAGCGCGTCGAACTTCGGGTTGCTGTAGCGGCCATAGTTATAATCGCCGTCTCCCTTGCTGTTGGCCGTATGCAGCACCGGTTGCAGGATGAAGATGGGATCGGTCGAGGCGCCGCCCCAGCCGAGCATGTACAGGCTGGTATCGAGCTTTTCCAGCTTGGGGAAATAATTCGCGCGGGGCATGGCGGTCACGCTGGTTGTCACACCGATCTGGCTCCACATCGCCGCAAGCGCCTGACAGATCTTCTCGTCGTTGACGTAGCGGTTGTTAGGGCAGTCGAGCGTGACTTCGAAGCCGTTCGGATAGCCGGCCTCGGCGAGCAGCTGTTTCGCCTTGGCGCGATCGAAGGGAAAGCGTTTCTCCGGCTCGACGATCCAGGGCAACGGCGCCGGCAGCATCGCGCCGGTCGGCTTCGACAACCCGCGCATGGTCGTGGTGCGAATCGCTTCGATGTCGATCGCCTGATAGAGCGCCTGTCGCACGCGCTTGTCCTTGAACGGGTTCTTGCCCTTGACGCTCGAGTACAGCAATTCATCGCGCTGCTGGTCCATGCCGATGAATATGACGCGGTTCTCGGTGCCCTCGAGCACCTTGACGTTCGCGTTCTGCTTCAGGCGCGGCACATCTTGCACCGGCGGGTCGTTGATGAGATCGATCTCGCCGGACATGAGCGCGGCGAGGCGCGTCGCATCCGATCCGATTGGGGTGAAGACAATTTCATCGATGTTGCCATCGAACCAGCCTTCCTTGATGCCCCACCAGTTCGGATTCTTGGTGAGCACTGTCTTCACATCGGGCTCGCGCGACTTCAGTACGTAAGGCCCGGTGCCGTTGGCCTGATGCGCGGTGATCATGTCCTCTTTCTGGGTGAAGTTCTGCGGCTTGGTCGCCCGATTCTTTTCGCACCAGGCCTTGCTCATGACATAGATCGACGCGATGTGCTCGAGCTCGATCGGATTCGGCCCGTTGGTCGTGAACTCGACGGTCAGGTCGTCTATCTTCTTCGGGATGCCGGAGGCGTTCGAGTAGACCCGCAGCTGCGAGGTCTCTGCGCGCGCCCGTTCGAAGCTGAAGACCACGTCGTCCGCCGTGAAGGGCGTGCCGTCATGGAACTTGACGCCGGGGCGCAGCTTGAAGCGCCAAGTCACCGGATCGATCTGCTGCCAAGAGACCGCGAGCTCCGGCACGAGGTTGAGCTTCTTGTCGCGGCCGACCAGCAATTCGTACACGAGGTGGTTGACGTTGTTGGTCAAGCCTTCGTTTTGCGAATGCGGATCGGTCGTCTGCGGGTCGCCGCGGTTGGCCCAGCGCAGCGTCTTGGCGTTCACAGGCCCAGCGGCGAGGGTCGCGGCGATAAGGGCAAGCGTGAGTAGGCGCAACATGATCGGGGTCCTTCCTGGCTGAAGAGCAGTCATCATAACGCCGCAAGCTGTCGCCGGAAAACAGGATCGGTCGCGGCGCTGCGTTAGAATGCGCCGGCCCAAAGTCGCCCCGATGCCCCCGATTTCGATCGCCGATCGCCTCCGTGCCGAGCTCGCCGAAGGCATGATTGCCGACCGGGCACGGCTCGCGCCTCGTATCGAACGCCTCGAACGGCGCGGCGTCGGTGCAGCGGAGATCGAACGTGTCGCGGCGGCGGTCGCCGCCTCGCGCGAGCGCGCAGCGGCGCGCGCCGCGGCTGTCCCCCGCATCATCTATCCACCCGAGCTGCCGGTGTCGGAGCGGCGCGGCGAAATCGCGGCGGCCATCCGGGACCATCAGGTGGTGATCGTTTGCGGCGAAACCGGATCGGGCAAGACCACCCAGCTGCCCAAAATCTGTCTCGAGCTGCAACGCGGCGTGCGCGGCCTGATCGGCCACACTCAACCGCGGCGGATTGCCGCGCGCAGCGTCGCCGCGCGCATCGCGCAGGAACTCGCGGTAGCTCTGGGCACTGCGGTCGGCTTCAAGGTGCGCTTCACGGATCGCACCGGGCCCGATGCGTATATCAAGCTCATGACCGACGGCATCCTGCTCGCCGAAACGCAGCGGGACCGATTGCTCGCGGGCTACGACACGATCATCGTCGACGAGGCGCACGAGCGCAGCCTCAACATCGATTTTCTGCTCGGGTACCTTAAGCAGCTTCTCCCGCGGCGGCCCGATCTCAAGGTGATCGTGACGTCGGCAACGCTCGATGCCGAGCGCTTCGCCAGGCATTTCAGCGCGAGGGGCAGGTCCGCGCCGGTGATTCAGGTCTCGGGCCGGACGTATCCGGTCGAGATGCGCTATCGGCCCCTCGCGGGCGACGAAGATGACGACGAAGAGCCGCTCGAAGAAGCGATCGTCGCCGCCGTGGAAGACCTATGGCGCGCGGCGGCAGGAGACATTCTCGTCTTCCTGCCCGGAGAGCGCGAGATTCGCGAGACCGCCGACCTGCTCCGCAGCAGTCTCACCCGCCGGCCGTACGCAGCCGCGGTCGAGATCCTGCCGCTGTACGCCCGGCTATCGGTCGCCGAGCAGCAGCGCGTATTCGCGCCGAGCCGGGGACGGCGCCTCGTACTGGCGACCAACGTTGCGGAGACTTCGCTGACCGTGCCCGGCATCCACTACGTCATCGATTCGGGATTGGCGCGGGTGCGGCGCTATTCGCTGCGTAACAAGGTGACGCTGCTCCAGATCGAGAAAATCGCGCAGGCGGCGGCAGAGCAGCGCGCGGGCCGCTGCGGCCGGATCGCGGCCGGGATATGCGTGCGGCTCTACGGCGAGGATGACTTCGCGGCACGGCCGCGTTTCACCGATCCGGAGATCCTGCGTTCGTCGCTTGCGTCGGTGATCCTGCGCATGGCCGCGCTCGACTTGGGCGAGGTGGCGGCGTTTCCCTTTCTCGAGCCACCGGGCACGCGCGCGATCGCCGACGGCTTTCAGCTATTGGCTGAGCTCTCCGCGGTCGACGGCAGCCGCAAGCTGACCGCGCTCGGCCGCGAGCTCGCGCAACTGCCGGTCGATCCGCGCATCGGCCGCATGATCCTCGCGGGCAGAGAGCACGGCTGCCTTGCCGAGGCGCTGGTGATCGCGAGTGCGCTCGCCGTTCCCGACCCGCGCGAGCGGCCGCTGGAAAAGCAGCAGGCGGCCGATCAGGCGCATCTGCGTTTTCGTGACGAGCGCTCGGATTTCCTGAGCCTTATCGCGCTGTGGCAATTCTTCGCCGACGCGCAAGCCGAGGGGCTATCGCATCGCCGGCTGGTCGAGCGCTGCCGCGCGCATTTCGTCTCGTACCTGCGCCTGATCGAATGGCGCGATCTGTATCGGCAGCTCGCAGACCAGGTGCGCGAGCTGGGCTGGCGTTTCGTGGAGACCTTGCCGGATAAGATCGATGACGTGCGTTACGCCACCATTCATCGCGCGCTCCTCGCCGGGCTGTTGTCGAACATCGGCAGCAAGGCCGAAGACGCGCCGGTACGCGAGCAGCAGTATCTCGGCGCGCGCGGCATCCGATTTTTGCTGCACCCCGGATCCGGTCTGGCGAAGAAGGGACCCAAGTGGGTGCTCGCGGCCGAGCTGACCGAGACCACGCGCCTCTATGCACGCTGTGCGGCGAAGATCGAGCCCGAATGGGTCGAGGCGGTTGCCGGTGATCTGGTCGGGAAAACACATTTCGATCCGCGCTGGGACAAGGAGCGCGGCGAAGTCGTCGCCAATGAGCGGGTCACGCTGTTCGGGCTCACGCTCGTGCCGCGGCGGCGCGTCTCGTACGGCGCGATCGCCCCTGCGGCGGCGCGGGAAACTTTCATTCGTGAGGCGCTGGTGGCCGGCGATTTCGAGACCAAGGCAGCGTTTTTCGCGCACAACCGGCGCCTTGTCGCCGAAGTTGCCGAGCTTGAGCACAAGGCCCGACGCCAGGACGTCCTGGTCGACGAAGAAACCATTTACGCGTTCTATGCGGAGCAAATTCCCGACGCGATCTGCACGACGGCGGCGTTCGAGCGCTGGCGCCGCGATGCGGAGGCTGCCGAACCCCAGCGCCTGTTCCTGACCCGCGAGGCGTTGATGCGCCACGGCGCGGCCGCCGTTACTGAGGAGCAGTTCCCGGAGTCCATCGACATGGCGGGTGCGAAGTTGCCGCTCAAATATCGCTTCGCCCCGGGACAGCCGCTCGACGGGCTCACGCTCACCGTGCCGCTGGCGCTCTTGAATCAGCTCGACGCAGCGCGGCTGTCGTGGCTCGTACCGGGGATGATCCGCGAAAAAGTGACTTGGTACTTGAAGGCACTGCCCAAGGCCTGGCGCAACCGGCTCTCCCCCTTGCCCGAAGTCGTCACCGCGTTCCTCGAGGAGCATCCTGCGGCGAAGGTCGCGTTGCCCGATGCACTGCGTGCGTTCGTGGCGAAGCGGCTCGGGGACGCGCTGCCGCCCGGCACGTGGGATGCGGAGGAGCTTCCGCCTCATCTGCGGCTCAATGTGCGCGTCATCGACGCGGCCGGCCGCGAGCTCGCCGCTGGTCGCGACCTCGCGGCGCTGCGCACGCAACTTGGCGAGGCGGCGCAGCTCAGCTTCGCCGCGGCAGAGCCTGCGTTCGAGCGTCGTGGGATCCGGTCCTGGGATTTTGGCGACTTGCCCGAGGCGCTGACCGTGCAGCGCGAAGGTCGCCGGCTGACCGGTTATCCGGCGCTGGTCGACGAGCGTGACGGCGTCGCGCTGAAACTCCTCGATACACGAGCGGCGGCCGATGCTGCGACGCGCGATGCAGTTATCGCACTCATGCGGCTACAGCTCAAGGATGCGCTGCGGCAGTGGGAGAAGGGCGGCCCGGGTTTCGTCCAGGCAGCACTCATCTTGAAGCCCGCGCTGCCGACCGAGAACCTGCTCGCCGACATGCTCGCGGCGGTGCGTGACCGCGCTTTTCTCGGCGACGACCCCTTACCGCGTTCGGAGCGCGCCTTTACCGACCAGGTCAAGCGGGCGCGCGCGCGGCTGCCCGCCGTGGCGGAAGGCGCTTTCCGGCTGCTCTCCGCGATCGCCGCCGAATACCATGGCCTCTCGCAACGGATTGCTGCATTACCGAAGTCGCTGCGACCGTTTGCCGCAGACATCGCGGCGCAACGCGATCGCCTGGTCGCGCCCGGATTCTTCGCCGCGACCCCTTGGAATCAGCTCGTCCACATCCCGCGGTATCTGAGGGCGCTCGACCGGCGCGTGGTGAAGTATCCCGAAAACCCCGCGCGGGACGCGAAGCACGCGCGTGCCCTGGCTGCGCTTTGGGAGCGTTATAGGGAGCGCGAGCAGGCAGCCCGGATGAGCGGCGGCAAGGAGGCGGCGCTCGATGCCTTCCGCTGGCTCATCGAGGAACTCAAGGTTTCACTGTTCGCTCAGGAGCTGCGCACGCCGATTCCGGTCTCGTACAAACGTCTTGAAAAGGCCTGGAAGGAGCTTTCCAGTAGCTAAACGGGTATTTGGCGCATTGGCACCCGGAAACCGCGCGTGATACAGTAACTTGGC
>DASWDF010000007.1:0-12298 GCA_036395475.1 Casimicrobiaceae bacterium | reverse complement strand
CACTCGTTCGGGGCGCGGTTACGCGCGGCGGGCGTTTCGGCGGAAGATCGCGAAGCACTGCTCGGCCATGCCAATCATTCAATGGCTGGTCATTATGCGAGTCCGGATGTCGGTCGCCTCTTGGCGCAGGCGAACCTGATTGTCGACCGGAGCGGCACGCGCACGCTGTTACGGATTGCGGAACGCCAATGCAGACGTGTGGATAAGAGTTCCCACAGCGTCCCGCAGCAGATGAAGGAGCACTTGGTTTTGCACGCCAAGCCCTTCAACGGCATTGAGATCGCGGGGACCAGTGGATAAAGGGTCCCACAACGGTCCCACAGCAGCTAGGAGAAGTTGGTTTTGCGCTCCAAGCCTTTGAAATCTGGCGCGCCCGGCAGGACTTGAACCCACGACCCCCTGGTTCGTAGCCAGGTGCTCTAATCCAACTGAGCTACGGGCGCTCAAACGTAATTATAACAGACGCATCGCCGCCTCCGGCCGACGGCGATGGCAGGTGACCATCGCCGCAGATAGTGGCATCGGAAACTGCTAACGCGTGCGCAGCGGACAAGGGTCATCCGCAGTGATCGGATGCCTGGCGCGCGGCTTCTGACATTTGCCAGGAGTGTTCCTCACCCGATAGCTGTACAGACGTCGCGATCCGACGGTGCCTCGGCGAGGCGACAAGACCGACAGAAGCAGACGGATGTCCTCTACGCCGACCTCGTCTTCCTTAGCCGCTGGCTAGAAGCCGCGCACCGGCAGAATCTGCGCCCGCATCCGCGCAATCGTGTGCCGGGTGACCTTTTCCGACCATTGCGAATTTGTGGTTTGCGCCAGCCCGAATAAACGCAGATCGAGCGACAAGTTCGCTACGTACACGAACCCGTTGCTGATGACGAGGCTGGCCGGAAACAGCAAACCGATTGGCGATCCGTGTGCGTCGATGCCGCCGAAGTCTCCGAGCTTGGCAATGACCAGGCCGGTGCTGTCCAGCACTACGATCTCGTCTGATTGGTTCGCCGCGACCCAGAGGTTGTCCGCGTCGTCGATGAGCAAGCCGTCGGCGCCGTTGATGCTGTTGACGAAAACTTCGGGTGTTCCGGGCGTGCCGCCTGGACCGAAAGGGATTTTCACAATGGTGTCGTTGCCGGTGTTCGCGACGAACAACGCGGAGGCGGCCTTGTTGAAGGCGAGACCGTTGGCGCCGAACGGCGGGACGCCGCTCGTTGCGAGCAGCGGGTCGGCGATCCATTGCGCGGCAACACCTCCGGCGGGGCCGGTGCGCCAGATCTTGCCGCCGAATGAATCGGAGATGTAGACATTGCCGTCGGGGTCGAACGCCAGGGCATTCGGTCCCGCCGACGCATCCGGGATCGAGGCGAATAGCGTGGGTGTGCCATCGAGCGGATCGATCTTGAGCACATTTCTATTGCCGAAGTCGATGACCAGCAGCGCCTGCGTCTGCGGATGAAAGGCGATCCCCAGGAGCAAAGCGCTCGATCCGGTAATGTCGAACTTGCGCAGCAGCCGTCCCGCGCGGTCGAACACGATGACGTTGCCCACCGCGGTCTCGCCGCTCACGTCGAAATCCGCGACGTAAATGTTGCCCTGCCCGTCCGCCGCGATGCCCTCAGGGTGCGCGGTGCCGGGAGGCAATGTGGCGAAGGTGACTGCGGTGCCGCGATCCCACGCCTGGGCCGCCAACGAGAAGGCAGCGAGCAGCAGCATTATGGGAAATACCTGCAGGGCGCGTTTCATGATCGAACCTCCTCCATGTTTGTTAATGACGTGATGGTGTCGCGACCCGAATTCTGCGAGAAGCTCAATCCCTGGATTTCAACTCACGGAGCCGATCGCGAGCGCGACAGGCATCGTGCAATCAAAGCTCTCGGGTTAGCTTCAACTCTTATCCTTCTGTGAAGCCTCCCTTTTTTCAGTCCGCGACATGTGCTTGCTTATCACCTTGTCGTTCAAGAAGTGCACGGTGATGGTGGTCTTGTTGTCTTTCCAGGCGGCCTCACCACTCGAGAGCCCGAGGAAGCTCGCGCCGGAGGCGTCCACCGGTTCGCCCAAAATTTCCCGCACTTCCTTTTGCGACATGCCGTCGCGGATCTTGTCGAAATTTTCCTGATTCAGGCGCGAGCCACACGCCGCCAGGCTCAACAGCAGGATCGCAACACCGAGCGAGCGATAGATGTGCATGCTGGGTTCCCTCATTTAGCGTTGCCCCGGCATTTGAGACGGACTCCTGAACCCGTTACCAAGCGCGACCGCATCAATATGGGCGCGCCCGGTAGGACTTTAGCCCATGACCCTTGTTCGTAGGCTAAGGCCTCTTCTTCCTGCCGCGCTTGCGCCGATTCTCGTCGTACGCGTCCTGAAATCGCTTCGTCTGCTCGACGACTCCTCGCAGCGCCTTGATGACCGCCGCTTCCGTATACGGTCTGTTCTTCTTCAGGCCGCCGGGCGGATCGCCCATTGGGATCAAAATATCGTCCTTCGCGCCGTGCAGCCACAGCGCGACCAGATACACCGCGGGAATCTTGAGCAGCCGCAGCTCGTAGTCGGCAGCCGCGACTTGCGGCAACTGCTCGGCGGCGGCAAGCGCCTCGATCGTTGCCGCGGTGAACGGTCCGTGGGTCAGCCCGAGAAACTCCAATGGCTTTGCGCCGGCGCGTTTCGCGCCTCGGCGGCCGACGCTTAGCTCGGCCTCGGCTACCGCCGCATCATCCTGCACCAGCAGATAGCGCCAGCTTAACTGCGTCGCCGCGTCCAACAGCTTCCCGCCCGCCAAAGCATCGAGCGGCGCGTAAAAGACAGGATGCGGTTCGCTGTGCGACAACGCTTCCAGGCGCATCGCGGCGGGCATATGGGATGGAACTGCCTTCTCCCGCAATAATTCGGTCAAATGCTCGACGAGCCGTGCAGCGCCCTGACGGGGAATATTACGCAAGGTGATTGGCATGATCGAGGGCCTTCCTACGCCTTGGTTGTATAGCTATCTGTCCACGAGCCTCCAACCTGGTAGGTGCTCGGAAACGACGCGTACGTTACGACGGAATTCCCATACCAGGGATCGCCGATGCTGATGTACCCGTGCGTATAGCCATAGACGGCGACGAAATGCCCGCCGCCGCCGTTCCAGGCGATGCGCAGGCAAAGCGGACGGCAATGATCGATTTCAGCCTTGATACGGGTCAACGCAGCCTTGCCACTGGTGACGACGTTGAGATTGCCGACGATCTGCAGGGCCTGATCGAGGAACCACGGCTGATTGCATTGCGCCGTGCTGCCGTCAACACAGCAAGTCGTCTGGCCCATCGCAGTGTTGGCGACCGCGCATTGGGTCTGACCGCTCGCCGGGTGGTAATAGAGGTTCACCGACACCGAAACCGCCGCCCAGCACCACTGCGTCTGCTGCTGCGGTTGCATCGTGAAACCGAGCGGGTTGCCGCATCCGCCCGCACCGCCGGCAGCACCACCTGCGCTGCGCATGGCATGGAGCTTCAGCGAACGCGGCATCGGGTGCTTTTTGACAGGCATTTTTGACTTTCCTGGATTGGAGTGTGGCGGAGAGAGAGGGATTCGAACCCTCGATACAGGTTTTGGCCCGTATGCTCCCTTAGCAGGGGAGTGCCTTCGACCACTCGGCCATCTCTCCGATTTGAATCTGCTACTGCCTCTACACTCCCGCGAAAGTGCGGCAGGGATTGTGCCGATCTCGCCTTACGGCGATCTCGGCATCCCTCGCCCGCTCGTTGGCGGGCTTGGGACTGCCGTGCGCTTCGCCATGGCATCCTGGGCGATTTTACCCATCCTCGCGGCGGTCGGTCCAGACAAACGCCTCGGAAATCCGCGTATTACGCGTCCACACGGCCTGCGGCGACTGGTCCAGCTCGAACACGCGGTGGAGTTGCCGGACCGCGAGCTCGAGATACTTCTCGTCGATGACGACCGAGGTCTTGATCTCGGAGGTCGAGATCATCTGGATGTTGATGCCTTCGTCGGCCAGCGCCTTGAACATCTTGGCGGCGATGCCGACGTGCGAGCGCATGCCAATGCCGACCAGCGATACCTTGCAGATCTTGTTGTCGCCGATGATCTCGCGGGCCGTGAAGCCCTTACCCTTCTCTCGGGAGAGGACTTCGAGCGCCTTCTGGTACTCGCTGCGATGCACCGTGAACGAAAAGTCGGTGTGGCCCGATGCGCCGATGTTCTGCACGATCATGTCCACGTCGATGTTCGCCGCCGCCACCGGACCCAGAATCGCATACGCGACGCCCGGGCGGTCCTCGACCCCCATCAGCGAGATCTTGGCTTCGTCGCGGTTGAACGCGATGCCGGAAATGATCGCCTGCTCCATGGTCTCGTCTTCCTCGTAGGTGATCAAGGTGCCCGTCGCGGTGCTCTCCGGATCGTCGAACGAGGACAGCACGCGCATCTTGACCTTGTACTTCCCGGCGAATTCCACCGAGCGGATCTGTAGCACCTTCGAGCCGAGGCTCGCCATCTCGAGCATTTCCTCGAAGGTGATCCGGTCGAGCCGCCGCGCCTCGGGCACGATGCGCGGATCGGTCGTGTAGACCCCGTCGACGTCGGTGTAGATCTGGCACTCACTGGCGCCCAGCGAGGCCGCCAGCGCGACGCCGGAGGTGTCGGATCCGCCGCGGCCGAGCGTGGTGATGTTCCCGTCGGCATCCACGCCCTGGAACCCGGCGACGATGACGATAGCGCCGCCGTCGAGGTCCTTGCGCAGCGGCTCGACGTTGATGTCGAGAATGCGGGCCTTGGTGAATGCGCTGTCGGTCAGCACGCGCACCTGCCCGCCCGTGTAGCTCTTCGCCTTCAGCCCCAGCTCGTGCAGCGCGATCGCGAGCAGGCCGATCGTGACCTGTTCGCCGGTGGCGGCGATCACGTCCAGTTCGCGCGGATCGGGATCGGGCGCGATTTCCTTCGCCAATGCGAGCAGGCGGTTGGTCTCGCCGCTCATCGCGGAGACGACGACGACGAGCTGATGGCCTTCGCGGTGGAAGCGGGCAACCCGGCGCGCCACGCTCCTGATCCGGTCCGTGCTGCCGACCGAGGTGCCACCGTACTTCTGGACGATCAGAGCCATGCTCGCGTGCTCCGATCGCGAGTCACAGCGTGCGGAACGCGATGGTCGCGTTGGTCCCGCCGAAGCCGAAGGAGTTCGACAGTGCGGCGCGGATCGGCATGCGGCGTGCCGCGTTGGCAACGAAATCGAGGTCGCAGCGCGGATCCTGGTGGAACAGATTCGCCGTGGGCGGTGCAACCTGGTCGCGCAGGGCAAGCACCGTGAAGACCGCTTCGATCGCCGCCGCCGCGCCGAGCAGATGGCCGGTCATCGACTTGGTCGACGACACGGCAAGCTTGGCCGCGTGCTCGCCGAAGCAGCGCTTGACCGCGATACATTCGGCCAGGTCGCCGAGCGGCGTCGACGTCCCGTGCGCATTGATGTAGTCGATGTCGGTCGTGTTGAGCGCACTGTTCTTCAAGGCGTTCGTCATGCTGCGCGCGGCGCCGATTCCGTCCTCGGGCGGCGCGGTGATGTGATGCGCGTCGGCCGACATGCCGTAGCCCGCCAGTTCACAGTAGATTCGTGCGCCGCGCGCCTTCGCGTGGTCCAGCTCCTCGAGCACGAGAATGCCCGCCCCTTCGCCGAGCACGAAGCCGTCGCGGTCGACGTCCCAGGGCCGGCTCGCGGTCGCGGGATCGTCGTTGCGGGTCGACAATGCCCGCGCGGCGCAGAAGCCGCCGATGCCCAGCGGGCTCACCGTCGCCTCGGCGCCTCCAGCCACCATCGCATCCGCCTCGCCGTATTCAATCAGCCGCGCCGCTTCGCCGAAGCTGTGGTTGGCTGTCGAGCACGCCGTCACGGTAGCGAGGTTCGGGCCCTGATAGCCATAGTGGATCGAGATCAGCCCCGAGATCATGTTGATGATCGAGCCCGGCACGAAGAACGGCGAGATCTTGCGCGGACCGCCCTCGAAATAGGCTTTGGCCGTAGCCTCGATCAACGGCAAGCCGCCGATGCCGGAGCCGATGCAAACGCCCACGCGCGTGAGGTCGCCCGTGTAAGCTTCGAGCCCCGCGTCCTTGATCGCCTCCATCGACGCGACCAGCCCGTAATGGATGAAGGTGTCGTAGCGCCGCGCTTCCTTGCCGGAGAGGTACTTGGTGACGTCGAAATCCTTGACCTCGCCGGCGATCCGCGAGCTAAACGCTGCGGCGTCGAAGCGCGTGATGCCCGTAATGCCCGAGCGGCAAGCGAGGATGTTCTCCCACGCCGACGCCCCGCCGATGCCGACCGGCGAGATGATGCCCATTCCCGTGACGACGACGCGACGCTTGGCCATGGCGGCTTAGGAAACCTACGGAGTGGACGAAACAGGATGCGCAGCGTGGTCGCGCGGCGGCGTCGCGAAGCAATGAGGCCGAGCAGTGCGCCGCCCGGCAACTGTCGGATTACTTCTTCTGGTGCGAAGTGATGTAGTCGACGGCCTGCTGCACCGTCGTGATCTTCTCGGCCTCTTCGTCGGGGATCTCGGTCTCGAACTCTTCCTCGAGCGCCATGACCAGCTCGACCGTATCCAGCGAGTCAGCACCGAGGTCGTCGACGAACGACGATTCGTTCTTGATCTCGGCCTCGTTCACGCCAAGTTGCTCGGCGACGATTTTCTTGACTCGTTGCTCCACGTTTTCCATGCGTTTTTCCTCCCCAAGGGGAACCCAGGTAATGCGAGTCGGCGATTTTACCAGATCGGCGTGCCTGGGAACCCGGCGGCTACGCCATGTACATCCCGCCATTGACATGAAGCGTCGCGCCGGTGATGTAGCCTGCCTCGCGCGAGGCGAGAAAAGCGACTGCATGCGCAACCTCATCCGGCAGTCCCAGCCGCCCGAGGGGTATGCGCTCGATCAGCGCTTCGCGCTGCGCCGCAGTCAGCGCGCGCGTCATGTCAGTGTCGATGAAACCCGGCGCGACACAGTTGACGCTGATATTGCGGCTGCCTAGCTCCTGCGCCAGCGATTTGGTGAATCCGATCAACGCCGCCTTCGCCGCGGCGTAATTCGTCTGCCCGGCGTTGCCGCTGACGCCGACCACCGAGCCGATATTGATAATGCGACCGTAACGCGCCTTCATCATGCCCCGCACGACGGCCTTCGACAGCCGGTACGCCGACTTGAGATTGGTGTCCATGATCGCATCCCATTCCTCGTCCTTCATGCGCAGCAGCAGATTGTCGCGGGTGATGCCGGCATTGTTGACCAGGATCGCGATATCGCCGAGGCGCTGTGCGACGCCGCTAATGGCAGGTTCGATCGCCGAGCCGTCGGTAACGTCCAGACGAATGCCTTCGCCGCGATGGCCCGCATTCCTGAGGTACGCCGTAATCGCGGCGGCGCCGTCATCGGTCGTCGCAGTGCCGGCCACGCCAGCGCCGGCACGCGCGAGCGCGAGCGCGATCGCCTTGCCGATGCCCCGCGAGGCGCCTGTGACGAGCGCGGTGTGTCCGTCGAGCATTGCCGGCTCCTAGGCAGTCGCGGCAATCGCTGCGGCGATGGCTTCGCCGTCGTGCAACGGCAGCGCGGTGACGTTGGGTACGATGCGCTTGGTCAACCCGGTAAGGACCTTGCCCGGACCGCACTCGAGGATATGCGTCACACTCTGCGCCGCAAGTACGCGTATCGTTTCGACCCAGCGCACCGGGCTCGCCGCCTGGGCCGCCAGCGCCGCGCGGATCGCGTCCGGCGTCGGCGCGGTCGATGCATTGACATTGTGCAAGACCGGCACGATGGGCGGGTCGATGTCGACTTTGGCGAGGTACGCAGTAAGCTGCTCGGCGGCGGGCTTCATCAACAGGCTGTGAAACGGTGCGCTGACCGGCAGCATCACCGCACGCTTGGCGCCGCGTGCCCTGGCCGCCGCAGCCGCGCGCTCGACCGCCTCGCGATGCCCCGCGATGACGATCTGGTCGGGGGCGTTGAAATTGACCGGTTCGACCACCTGACCTTGCGCGGCCTCCCGACACGCGTCGGCGACACCGGCATCGTCCAGGCCCATGACGGCGGCCATCGCGCCGACGCCTGCCGGGACGGCGTCCTGCATAGCCTGCGCGCGAAAGCGCACCAGCGCCACCGCGTCGGCGAACGCGAGCGCACCCGCGGCGACCAGCGCGGCGTATTCGCCGAGGCTGTGGCCCGCGAGGATGGCAGGCGCGCCGCCGCCTGCGGCGCGCCACGCGCGATATACGGCGATGTCTGCAGCGAGCATCGCCGGTTGCGTATTCACGGTCTGATTGAGCAACTCATCGGGGCCGTTGTCGACCAGCGCCCAGAGATCCTCGCCGAGGGCGGTCGACGCCTCGGCAAAGGTATCGCGAGCGATAGGAAAGACGTCGTAGCCGCTCATCATCCCCACCGATTGCGACCCCTGCCCGGGAAACACCAGCGCGAGTTTCATCGTTGGCTCACCATCGCATCAACACCGATCCCCACGTGAAGCCACCGCCAACGCCGAGCAGCATGACGTGCTGGCCGGAGCGGATGCGTCCGTCGCGCACCGCGAGGTCGAGCGCCAGCGGTATCGACGCCGCCGACGTGTTCGCATGCCGGTCGACCGTCGTCACCATCCTCTCGAGCGGCACGTGCAGCTTTTTCGCCGTCGCGTCCATGATACGGATATTGGCCTGGTGCGGTATCAGCCAGTCGATCGCGGCGGTCGTCAGTCCGTTGGCCGCCAAGGCTTCGTGGGCGACTTCCGCGAGCACCTTGACCGCGAACTTGAAGACCGTGTTGCCCTCCATCGTCAGGAGCGGCGTTCCGCTCACCGCGCCGTGCGCGACCGTTCCGGGCACGGCGAGGATGTCGCGATAGTGGCCGTCGGCGTGCAGATGAGCCGACAGGATTCCGGGTTCGCTCGCGGGCGCCAGCACCACCGCGCCGGCGCCGTCGCCAAACAGCACGCAGGTGCCGCGGTCGTCCCAGTCGAGAATGCGCGAATAGATTTCCGCGCCGACGACCAGCGCATTCCTCGCCTGCCCGCTCTTGACCATCAGGTCGGCCAAACCGAGCGCGTAGACGAATCCGCTGCACACCGCCTGCACGTCGAATGCCGGGCCGTTCCGCGTCCCGAGCTTGTCCTGCAGAATGCACGCCGTCGAGGGGAACACCATGTCCGGAGTCGTGGTCGCCAGCACGATCATGTCGACCGCAGCGGGCGCGAGGCCCGCTGCGGCCAGTGCCTCGCGCGAGGCGGCGAGCGCGAGATCGCTGGTCTTCTCCTCCGGCGCGGCGATGTGCCGCTGGCGAATGCCGGTGCGGGTGCGTATCCATTCGTCGCTGGTGTCCACGCGCTGCGCCAACTCGGCATTGCTCATCACCTGCGCCGGCAGGTAGCTGCCCGTGCCGACGATGCGGCTATGCATCGCCGGAATTCACCGGGGCGGCCGCCACCGCGCTCGCGGCGTGTACCGGCGTCAGCGCAAGCCGCTGGGTAATCCGCTCGAGCACACCGTGTGTTACTTCGGCGTAAGCTTTCTTCAATGCGTAGCGAAACGCGAGTGCATCCGCGGAGCCGTGGCTCTTGATCACCACGCCCTTGAGGCCGATCAGCGTCGCGCCGTTGTAGCGACGCGGGTCGACGCGGCGTTTGAAGGCGTTGAGAACTGGAAGGGCAAACAAAGCGAGCGCCTTGCGCAGCACGTTGCGAGTAAACTCCTCGCGCAGAAAATCGGCGAGCATCAGGGCGAGCCCTTCCGAGGTCTTGAGCGCAACGTTGCCGACAAAACCATCGCAGACGATCACGTTGGTCGTGCCCTTGTAGATGTCGGTGCCTTCGACGTTGCCGTAAAAATTGAGCCCCGAGACCCTGAGCAGCTCCGCCGTGCGCTTGACCACCTCGTTCCCCTTGATGTCTTCCTCGCCGATGTTGAGCAGGCCGACGCGCGGTCGCTCGATGCCTTCGACGGCGGCGACCAGCGCGCTGCCCATCACCGCGAACTGCAACAACTGCTCGGGCGTGCAGTTGACGTTGGCGCCGAGATCGAGCGCCGTCGTGACGCCATTGCGCGTTGGCAGCTGCGAAGCAATCGCCGGCCGGTCGATCCCAGGCAATGTCCTGAGCACGAAACGCGAGATAGCCATCAGCGCGCCGGTGTTGCCGGCCGAGACACAGGCTTGCGCAGCGCCTTCTTTCACGAGATCGATCGCGACGCGCATCGAAGAATCCTTCTTTCGGCGCAGCGCATCGGCAGGAGGCTCGTGCATGGCGACGGTTTCGCTCGCGGGCCGCAGGCTGACGCGGCCCGCGGCGGTCGGCGCGGCGGCCAGCGCTTTCCGGATGGCGTCTTCGTTCCCGACGAGCACGATGCGCGCATCGGGCGTTTCGTCGAGAAACTGTAGCGACGCGGCGACAGTGACCGGAGGGCCGTGATCGCCACCCATCGCGTCGACGGCAATGGTTACCTGCATTTAAGGAACCTCTGAACCAGTCCCACGCGGATTGCGTTGCGAGCAAAATGCGCACGGATGCTAGGCGCGCGCCGAAGGTCGTAGCTCGGCCTACGAAGCCGAGGCGCGCAACGACGCAGACGTCGCATTTTGCCGCAACCCGAACGGGACGGGGCTTTACGGGCGGTCTGCTTTGTTGCCCGGCTTGCCAATGGTACCTGCCATTGGCTGCGCCGGGCGTCGCGCATCCCATCCCGCAAAGCCTCCGTCGCAACCGTGCGGGACCGGTTCAGAGGTTCCCTGATCAGCAGCGCGGCAGTGACCCCGATGCGGAAAAAGGCTTGCGCCCGATGTTGCCGGGAGCGAATGTTCCCGGCGTGACGGACTGGGCTACGCGTCGGCCTTGGTCTTAACGACCTTCTTGCCCCGATAGTAGCCGCTGGGACTGATGTGATGGCGCAGGTGCATTTCCCCGCTCACCGGCTCGACGCCGAGCGGCGGGTTGGTCAGAAAATCGTGCGCGCGGTGCATGCCCCGCTTCGACGCCGATTTCTTGTTCTGCTGGACAGCCATGTCGTATCGCTCCTCAAGTATTGCTATCGGTCCCTTTTCGCAGTGCCGCAAGGCGCGCGAAGGGGGAAGTCGTCGCTTTCACCGGTTGCGCCGGGTCGGACCCGGAGATTGCCGCGACGTCCGCCGGACACTGCCCTTCGGGGTGCCGCGGCGCGAACGGCAACCATAGCAGGATCTCGTCTTCGACCAGCGTCATCGCATCGAGCGGTGTCGCTGCCAGAAGGACTTCCGCCTCCTCGGCATCCAAGCGCTCGAGCTCGGCATCGTTCCGTGCCAGGAGCAACTCCGAGCGCTGCGCAATGGGCGCATCGAAGAGTTGCAGGCAGCGTTGGCACACCAGCGGCAGCTTGCCCTCGACGCTCACCGTCAGCATCGGGCGACCGAGGGCGTCGCGCGCCCCGGCGATCTGCCAGGCGATCGGCGCCGAGATCGTTTTCGGAGCCAGCCGGTCGCTGACGCGTGGCCGTCGCGATAAATCAACTTCGCCAGCGAGCGCTTCGTCGCGCGCCGCCAGGTCGAGCGCATCGAAGCGTCCCGCACCCGTCGACCCTGCACTCCGATTCACCATGATTTTCCGCGCCATGATTGCGGGGCCGGCTCGATTCGGCGCGCCTTATTGATTGCGACGCTTAGCGCAGTCCAAGTAAACATAGCATAATAGCCTCGAAGGCGCGTACTGTCAAAGAAAACCGTGGAAACAAAGACTTCGCCGCCAATTGCGGCTCTGGTTCTCGCCTCGAGCTCGCGCCATCGGCAGGGCCTGCTGCAACGCCTCGGGCTGCCTTTCACCGTTGTCGCGCCGGAGGTTGACGAGACGCCGCTTGCGGGAGAGCGGCCCGCGGAAACGGCAATCCGGCTCGCGGAGGCGAAGGCGCGCGCGGTCGCGCCGGAGCATCCGGACGCCCTGATCATCGGTTCCGACCAGGTGGCCGAATTTCGCGGCGAGTCTGTCGGCAAGCCGCGCGATTCCGCTCACGCACTCGAGCTTCTTCGGGCAATGCGCGGACATACGGTCGTCTTTCATACGGCAGTCGCGCTGCTCAATGCGCGCACCGGGGTATGCCGGAACGCGCTGGTCGACGTCGTCAGCACTTTTCGCCATCTCGACGACGCCGCCCTCCAGGCATACCTCGACCGAGAACAGCCTTTCGACTGCGCCGGCTCGGTCAAGTCGGAAGGGCTGGGCATCGCGCTGTTCACGCGCATCGCGAGCGATGATCCGACCGCCTTGATCGGCCTGCCCCTGATCCGCCTGATCGACCTGCTC
>DASWDF010000006.1:0-8490 GCA_036395475.1 Casimicrobiaceae bacterium | reverse complement strand
GTCGTGGTCGGTGCTGACGTGTTTCGGTACCAGCCGGCCAGCAACGGCGTGATTGAACATTCGACATACGGAGACGCCGTCGATGTCTGCACGCTCGAAGCCAAAACCAATAATACGGCGGGTGAACAGGTCCATGACTACCAGGACCCAGTGACTGCGTAGAAGGATGGATTCGCGGCGGAATAGGTCGACGCTCCACAGGCTGTCCTTGACGTGACCGATGAATGTCAGCCAAGAGGGGCCATTGCTTCCGGAGTCGCCTGGCCGATAGTGGCTGGCAAGAATGCGGCGCACGACATCCTTGTCGATCTCGATTCCGAAGGCATGAGTGATCTGCTGAGCGATTCGCACGCAGCCGAAACGCGGATTGCGCCGCTTCATTTCGACGATGGCGGCGATGAGGTCGGGGGATGGTCCTTTCGGACCGGGCTTGCGACGATGCGACAAGGACGAAAACAGGAGGTGATATTTCCGATCGACCAACGCTTTGTGGAACTTGAACAGCGTTGCCGGCTTGATGAGCGCGCCGAGCTTCGGAATCCGGCGCGAGTTCACGAACAACGTGGTCAGTCCGAGCACCACACGATCGAGGGCGGTGAGATTGGGAGCGCGACGGCGGGAGCGATTGCTGATGAGCAGCTGATGCTTCAGCAACAACGACTCCGCAGCGACGGCACGTACGCCACCTGGGCGGAAGAGTTTCACCAGGGTGACCAGCAGGTGGATGGCGAGGATGAGGAATTCGCGCATGGGGCAAACCGTAGCATGACCACCGGCGTTCGCAAGACTGCACCGCACAGGGGGATTCCCTCATACTACGAATTCGCCACCCACTGGTACAGCAACGGCGATGGCCGCTATGAGAATCGGCGAAATTGCCCGCGCCGCTCGCACGGGCGCGGACACGGTCAGGTTCTACGAGCGCAGCGGGCTGTTGCCCAAGCCGGGCCGCACGCGCTCCGGCTACCGCAGGTACTCGCCGGACGCAGTGCTACGGCTGCGCTTCATCGTGCACGCGAAGGCGCTCGGATTCTCGCTCCGCGAAATCAAGGAGCTCCTCGCGCTGCGCGTCGCGCCGGGCAAGTCGTGCGCCGACGTCCGCGAGCTCGCAACGCAAAGAATCGACGAGATCGATCGACGAATCGCCGCACTGCTCCGTGTAAGACAGGCGCTGGAAACGATAAGCGCATCGTGCACGGGCGCCGGTCCGGTGAGCGATTGTCCGATCGTCGAAGCCCTCGAGAAGGAGCGCTGGAACAATGAAGGTTGAGCTGATATTCGATCGCGATTGCCCGCATTCCGCCGGCGCCCGAGATCGGCTGAAGGAAGCATTCGACAAGCGCGGCCTTCCTCCGCGCTGGACCGAGTGGGCGCGCGACGAGCCCGGTAGCCCCGATTATGCGCGCCGCCACGGCTCGCCGACGATTCTTGTGGACGGTCGCGACATCGCACCGGGGACCGAGACCGCTGGCGCAGGCGCGTGCCGGCTCTACACCGATGCAGCCGGTCGAATCAGCGGCGTGCCCGATGTGCGTGACATCGAAGCGGCGTTCCTTGCTGCGGAGTTGCATAGCGCGGGCGTGGCGCAGCCCATCAAGCGCACGTTGCCCTCGTTGCCCGTGATCGGCGTCGCGTTGCTTCCGAAGCTGACGTGTGCCGCATGCTGGCCGGCGTACACGGCACTGCTTGCGTCGTTCGGCGTAGGCTTCCTGGACTACACGCCGTACCTGCTGCCCTTGATGGCGATTGGGCTGACGCTAACGCTGATCCTGCTTGTCTACCGGGCTTCGACGCGCCGCGGATACGCGCCGTTCGCGCTCGGTGCCGCCGCCGGCGGAGTTATCTTGATCGGCAAGTTCCTGCTCGATTCGGACCTTGCACTCTACGGAGGTGCCAGCCTGCTCGTCGCAGCTTCGCTATGGAACGCCTGGCCCATGCGCAGACGGACGTCGTGTGGCGCGTGCGAGACCGAGCTGCAATAGTTCGCTGAGGCGCCGCTCCCGCACGCGCGCTGCAAGCGTTACCGCTATGACGACGCCCGAACCCGGCACCTACAAATCGCGCCTGTACCGCGCAGGCCTCGTTGTCGTCAGCATCCTCGTACTCGCGGCGTCGATTGTCGGCATCCGGTCATCGCTGCGGCCGTCAGCGACCGCGCCGAGCGTCGACTGGTCCGCAGCGGCCATCGTGGCACGCGGCCTTCCGGTTCCGAATGTCGCGTTCGAAGACGGTCAAGGCAGGAAGCGCGCGTTGACGGATTTTCGCGGCAAGGTCGTGCTGCTCAACATATGGGCGACCTGGTGCGCGCCGTGCCGGGCGGAGATGCCGACGTTGGATCGCCTGCAGTCACGTCTGGGCGGCGAGCAGTTTGAAGTGGTTGCGTTGTCGATCGATCGCGGCGGCCAGGCGGCGGTCAGGAGCTTCTACGATGAGATCGACGTTCGAGCGCTCGCGATTTACGTCGATGCCACCGTCGCGGCGCAAGCAACGCTCGGCGTCGTCGGTGTGCCGACGACGCTGCTAATCGACCGGGAAGGGCGCGAGGTTGCGCGTTACACCGGCCCGGCGCAATGGGATCGCCCGGAAGTGATCGACGCCATCCAACGCTATCTGCCGCAGCGCATGTCATGAGGCGAGAATCGCCTCACGGCAGCGCGCAAGCGCACTCCGCCTTCAGGCCGGCTGCTGGACAAAGAGCGGCCATGCGAGCCACCGTGCTTCGCTAATCGCGCTGGCTTTCCGCTTCGCGCAAAGCCACACCGAGGAATGAGGGTCGGTCACCTTGCGCGCGCTCCCAGAACGTGCGGGTCATCGATGTCGGCTCGATGCGCGAGAAATCGGAGGACACGACACTTGTGGGCGACATCCACTCCGATGGCAAGGCGAACCGCAGGTTCTTGCCGCTTCGCGCCTTAAAGGCGAGCAAGCCAACGAGATTGCCTGCCTCGTCAAACAGGCCGCCGCCGCTCGACCCGAAGTCGAATACGGCCGTCGTACGAATGACTAGACCGTCATCATAAGGATAGAGCGCGGCAATCGAGCCACGCTCGATGACGAGATGCTCGCCGCCGCCCTGAAATCCTGCCGCGAGCACGCGTTCGCCCGATCGTAATTCTTGCGAGCCGCGGATGCGGGCGATTGGAAGCTCGCCCGTTGGGACGTCGAGCACGCAGAGATCGTGCAGCGCGCTTCCGAACTGGCGTTGCGAGCTCCAGCGATTACCGCCACGTTCGATTTCAATCGTCACCGCGCCCCGAGTGACGTGGCATGCAGTCGCGACGCGGTCGGGCGCGATTACGACTCCGCTGCCGAACTGTATCGTTGGATCTTGGGATCGCTCGCTGATGTCGACCGGCGGCCTATAATGGGTCAGGAGGGGCTCATGCCGAGCACGAGACGCTGGCGCCGCGGCAACATCGCCAAGACGTTCCTGGCGGCGCTCCTTGTCGTGCATATGGCCGCATCGGCACAGGCGTGCCCGTTGCCGATGGCAGGCGTCGGCATGGCCTTCGATGAAGCGGCCATGCCCGCCGCCTGCGCCGGGCTTGCGAAGCACGCTTGCCTGGCCGCGTACATCCAGAACGATCAGGCTTCGAACAGTAGCGACGCCAGTATCGCGGCGCCGGCTGCGCGCGTCTTGCTTCTGACCTTCGCCAGCTCGTTGCAACCTGCTTCGCGCTTGATTGCCGCCGCGGTCTCATCCGTGCACTCCCGCGCGCCGCCGCCACGTCTGCTGTTTTGTCGCATGCTCGAATAGGTCGAAGGCTCTTTGTCGCGCTTAGTGCGTAGACCCGTGCTGTTTGATGGGCGTAAGGCTCCAACGACAAGGAGGCAGTCATGCGAACACTTGTAGCGGTCCTCGTAGTCATCTTCGTTGGGGGCTGTGCCACGGTTCCCGCCGGCGAGAGGATTGCCGTCTACGACCACAAGAACAACACGACGCGTTATGCGTACAGGTCGGCCGACAGCGAATTTGTCGGCACGAGCGACAAAGCGGGCGTGCTGAAGACAAAACCATCCCGCTACCAGTTCGGTCATCCGTAGACGCGTGCGCGGGAAACGGGAGAAGACGCGAGCTTCTCCCGTAGTCGGCGTTGCAAAGTGCGCCCTCAGCGGTGCAACGCTCCGCAGCCCGACCGCAAGCGGATCCTTGCCGATCGGGCGGTTGGGCACACGCCGGAGCGCGCGCATCGCTGAGAAGTCGTGATGGCTCGACGGCGGCTGAGTTGCGCCATCGCGCTTCGGTGTTGAAACAGCGCGAGTGAGCGTCGTTTATCAGCGCTGGTTCCGATGCCCCGTATCGGCGCCTGGCGTGCAAACCGAAATTTCCCAATTGGACAAATCATGGAACTGGCACTCATTGTTGCAATCATCCGGACCGGCGCACTGGAGGCGGCCGAGAAGAGGCTGCACGGGATCGGTGTGCGCGGCATCACGGTTATCAAGGCCAAAGGTTTCGGCGAGCGCTCCCTTCCCCACGACATCCTCGGGCGCCCTTTGATGAGCGATCAGACCAAGATCGAGATCTATGCCCCGGGCGACCAGGCCGAGCGCATCGCGGCCGCGGTCATCGACGCGGCCCACGCCGTATCGCTCGGCGACGGGATTGTCGCGATCCTGCCCGTGCAACGGGTCTTCAGCGTGCGGACCCGCTCCGACACGATACCGAACTCCGGGCCCCGCTGAAACGCTCGGGCGTGCTGGCCAGGCTCCGAGAGTAATGGATGAAGAACAGATACCTTATTGCGGTGTTTGCTGCAATCGTCATGGTCGGGCTTGCAGCCGATGCCAAAGCGCAGACAAACGACATGCTGCATCATGTTCATGGCCTCGCGTTCAGCGCCGACGGCCGGGAGATCGTCGTGCCGAGTCATCTCGGTCTCGCCGTATATGCTGACGGCAAATGGTCGAAGGCGGCCGGTCCGCCTCACGACTACATGGGATTCGCGGCGTCGCGCAGTGGCGTCTACGCGAGTGGACACCCGGCGCCCGATTCAGGTCTTGTCAATCCGTTCGGCTTGATCCGTAGCGGCGACGCTGGCCGAAGCTGGACCAAACTTGGTCTCGAAGGACAGGCGGACTTTCATCTGCTTGCGGCAAGCTATCGAACCGACGCCATCTATGCGGTGAGCGAGCACCCGAACTCGCGCATGAAATCGCCCGGTATCTATGCGTCGCTCAATCAGGGCTTCACTTGGCAGCGGGCGCTAGCAAAGGGTCTTGAAGGCGAGATCGCTGCGCTGGCCGTTCATCCGGACGACGCAAAGACGGTCGCGGTCGGCACGACTAGAGGCGTGTTCCTGTCGCATGACGGCGGCGCAACATTCCAGTCGGTTGTTGGGGGCGTGATGGTGAGCGGTGTTGCTTTCGACCTCGACAGCAAGCAGCTCTGGTACGGCGCGCAGACTCGCAGCGAACCACTGCTTGCCCGCCTTGATGTATCCGCCAAGCGGTCGACCGCGGTGACGAGCCCGGTCGCCCGTGACGATGCGGTGACGTACATCGCGCAAAATCCCGCGCAGCCCGCTCAGTATGCGATCGCCACCGCGCGGCGCGACGTGTTCGTTACGCGCGATCGCGGCGCGACATGGACGCGAATCGCGCAGCACGGCAACCCAGTTTGAGGCTGACGATCCGATGAAGGTCTCGCTGCGTGAGGTGTCGGTCGTCGTTGGGGTCGCGGCCGTCATCACGGTCATGGGCTACTTCTACTGGGACATGTTCGCCGGTTTCGCGCGTCGAGGCACGTCGCTTGCGACGCCGGCCGCCCGCGATGCTCCGTCGATCGCTGGCGGCAAACTGATCTATGGCCGCCATTGCGCCAGTTGTCACGGCGCGAACCTCGAGGGGCAGGCGAATTGGCGCGAGCGGCTGCCCAATGGACGCATGCCCGCGCCGCCGCACGACGACAGCGGCCACACATGGCACCATCCCGACGACGTTCTGTTCGGCATCGTCAAGTACGGCCTTGTGCCCGGGAAATACGCGCCAGCTGGCTACCAAAGCGACATGCCGGCCTTCGGTAGCGAACTGACCGACGACGAGATCCGCGCGGTGCTCGCGTACATTGAAAGTCGCTGGTCGCCGAAGATAAGCGAGTTCCGCGCGCAGTTGCGCGAGCAGGCATCGAAGTGATTTGCGGAGTCTGCTTATGAACGCAAAAGCCGTTGGTTCACGGTCCGTCTTGCTGGTCGGAGGGCTGGCGGGAATCGCTGTCACGATGTCTGCATCGGCGGCCGGTGACCCGGCGCGCGGCGCCGCGATGTTCCAAGCCTGCGTCGCATGCCACTCGATCAAACCGGGCGAACACATGACGGGCCCGAGCCTCGCGAAAATATGGCAGCGGAAGGCGGGAACGGTGGAAGGCTTCCATCGCTACTCGCAGGCGATGAAGCATGTCGATCTCGTCTGGAACGAAGCGACGCTCGACCGCTGGCTCGCCGGCCCGGACAAGCTCGTCCCGGGCACGAGCATGACGTTTCAAGGGCTGCCCGAAAGCAAGGACCGCCAGGACGTCATCGCTTATCTCAAGGCGGTATCGGAAGGAAGCGCACCCGCAGCCGCGCAACGCGGCGGGGGAATGATGATGAACATGCAGCCTGCCAGGCAGGATATGAAGAACGCTCCGCCGACGGGCCAGGTGACGGCGATCAGTCACTGCGGCGACACTTACACGGTAAAGACGGCAGACGGCAAGGTCGAGAAGGTCTGGGAATTCAACCTGCGTTTCAAGACGGATTCGAGCGAACTTGGACCGCGCCCGGGAAAGCCCGTGATCGTCGGTGCGGGGATGCAGGGCGATCGGGCCTCGGTGGTGTTCGCGGAGCCGCGCGAGATTAGCGCGTTCATCAGACCGTCCTGTGATTGAGCGCGCGACTGCGGGGTCGCGCGCACTGTCTTTCGGTATGAACTCGTTCAAGTAGATTGCGTCGTGCGCACACTCTTGTGCCCGAGCAGATGCTGCAGTTCGCGGATGGGTCGACGCGCGCGGTATTCGTCGGTCGTGCCCTTCGCGCGCACATCACGCGAGCCGAGGCCGCTCACCCCTTGGAAGCGACCCGCACGTTCCACCGCCGCCCAAACGGCGACCGGCCGGATAACTCATGAAATGTTCCGGCTGGGCCGCGTCGACTCGCAGCATGGTCATCCTATTGCGCAGAAGCGACAAGCGCGGCCAGCCCGTGGGGCCGCGGCGGCACCTTGAGCGTTCCAAGCACGACGCGGCGCTGGCCATCGACAATCGTGACCGTGTTGGAGGTGTGATTGGCGACGAACAGCGTGCCGGTCGGCGTCGCAGCGATATGGTACGGCTCGACCCCGACGGGCACGGTGGCCACAACCCGGCAATCCACGAGGGACACGGCAACGACGCTCTTCAGACCGTGATCGCTGAACCACATCTCGCCCGCCGTGGTCGGCACCGCGTTCCCGTCGCGGCCGCGCTTGGGCGAGTGGAACGGGTACTTTCCGACCGTGATGGATCCCAGTGCGCGCCGCGTGGTCACGTCGAGGTAATCGACGCGCGGGTCGGGGATATGAGTAAACCCGGAGTTGGTGACCCAGGCTGTCTTGCCATCCGGCGAGAGCGTGATGTCGTGGGCGTTGGCTCCCGTGTCAATCAGCGTGACCTTGCCGGTAGTCAGGTCCACGACTCCCACCCGCGGATCGGCGGACTTGTACGGTCGGTTCGTGACGGTGAACCAGAGTTCGCGGCCGTCGGCGCTGATCGAAAGATCGTGCTGCGCGCGCCCGAGCGGGCCAATGCCGACGATGCGCTCGACTTTGCGGCTGTCGTCGTTTTGCCGGTGCCAGAGCACGATCTCCCGCTCGAGTGCTGCGACCTGCTGATCGAAGTTGTTCGAGCTGTGTCAGCAGCCTGCTCAGCAGCGCACGCATCAGCCCCGGCAACCCATTGTCGCCATCTTCCAGGAGCTCGGGTCCGCGGCGGCGCAGGTGACCGATGCCCCTGTGGCAGCACGATCCCGAACTCGCCCAGCAGCCCTCGAATTTGATTGGCCTGCGCGTTACGCGCTTTCATCACTCCCGCACGTGCGCGATGCAGCGCCAACACCGCTTGCTGCTGTACGGTCTTGACCGGCACGAAACGCATGTTCGGCCGCGCCACCGCCTCACAAATCGCCTCAGCATCGTTGCGATCGTTCTTGTTGCTCTTCACGTACGGCTTGACGAACTGCGGCGCCATGAGCTTGACCTGGTGGCCCAGCTCGATGAGCTTGCGCGCCCAGTGGTGCGCACTGGCACAGGCTTCCATGCCAATCAGGCAGGGTGCCAGATTGGCGAAGAAGCTAAGCATCTCGGTTCGCTTGAGTTGCTTGCGCAGCACTGCCCTGCCTCGGTCATCGACTCCGTGAATCTGAAATACGGTCTTTGCCAGATCGACTCCTACGGTCGTAATCTTCATGACGGACGCCCCCTCTCGGTTAAGTGGTAGGACCACACTTCCACTTTGGCGCAGTTGACGCCGTAGCG
>DASWDF010000005.1:0-2206 GCA_036395475.1 Casimicrobiaceae bacterium | reverse complement strand
CTCCTGCTCGCGATTAGCAAGCTCGCCAGCGAGGTGCTCGAAGGAGAGACGCTGCGGTTCGATCGCGCGATTCTCCTCGCCCTGCGCGATCCGGTCGATCTCGCGCGGCCGAAGGGGCCGCGCTGGATGCTGAGCGCCGCGCTCGACATCACCTCGCTCGGGAGTGCGACGGTCCTCGGTCTCGCGGTCGTCAGCGTCGCGGGATTCCTGTTCCTGCAGGGGCTGTGGCGCCGCGCCCTCATCGTGATCGCCGCCAGCTTCGGCGGCTGGTTCCTCAATGGCGCGCTGAAGCAGCTCTTCCAGCGTCCACGCCCCGATGTCGTTCCGCATCTGCGGGAGGCGATGTCGCTGAGCTTTCCAAGCGGTCATGCTCTCCAGTCGGCCGCCGTGTATCTCACGCTCGGCGTGCTGATGATGCGGTTTTCCCACCGGCGGATTACCAAGATCTACTGCCTGGCGGTTGCTGGAATTGCGACGGTACTTGTGGGTGCGTCGCGCGTCTACATCGGCGTACACTATCCAACGGACGTCATTGCCGGCTGGCTGATCGGGTTGTCCTGGGCGCTACTGTGTTGGACGATCGAGCGGTCGCTCGAGCGTCAGGCGGGACTCAAACGTGAACGAGCGGAATCGGAAGCCAAAGCCAAAGCCGAAGAGCGCGCCGAGCAGAAATCCCGCTGAGCGCGGCCGCCCACGAGAGGCGGCATCCGCACACGCTGTGCGTCGTGCGCACCCGGCCCAGTCCAGATTACCCGCAAATCCTCCGGAATCCGGCGGAGGCGATCTTGCACGGCATCGCTCGTCCCATCGGAGGAGGGAAATGATCGGCTCTCAGACTCGCCCTGCCGAGGCGCGCGATGACGGCGGTGCGCCTGCACCCGCGCGCGAAACCATCCTGCTCGTCGAAGACGAACCCGCCGTGCGCCAGCTGTTCGCGCAGGCGCTGATCCGCGCCGGCTACCGCGTGTACGAAGCGCGCAACGGACAGGAAGCGATGAAGGTCTTCGATCAGCACGGCGATACCATCGATCTGCTGCTGACCGACATGCGGATGCCGTATATGGGCGGTGCGGAGCTGGCGGAGCATCTCCGCGCGCGCCGCCGGACGCTCAAGCTGCTCTGCGTGTCAGGCTACCCGGGCACCGATACCGAGCTGGCGACCGACTTTCTCGCCAAGCCGTTCTCGCGCGACGACCTCCTGGCGAAAGTGCGCGAGGTCCTCGACCGTCGATAGCCGCTTTGTGCTAGTACTGAGCGCGGATGCCGACTTCCGCGCGCATCGCGTTTCTTCTGCTGCTATTCGTCGTTCCGGCGCGGCGCGAGCCGCCCGACGCCGGGGCCGCTCCATTTCTGATTGCCGCGCTCCGCCGCGACGGCATCGTCATCCCGTTCGCCGCATTCGACGGAAGAAACTGGAAGGAGCCCTGGCCCCGGCAGGTCGAGGGCAGCGATCTCCCGCTCACTCTGCAATCCATCCCGCGCGACTGGTGGGGAAAGCCGGGCCCGCTTTCTCAGCTCACGGCGTGGGCGAATGGCGTCAGCCGCGGTGTCATCCGCTTGCATCTTGGAAAGCCGGTGCTGCTGCACCTGATGTGCGACACGCGCGTCGGGATCGCGTCGGATTATCGATCGCCGGAGGAGGTGCCGCCCCTCACCGTGCAGCCGTACCCGAAGGATGGCCTCGCCGTCTCCGGCGATCAGCGCGTCGAGCCGATCCAGATCCTGACTGCTGAATCGCCGGAATGGGCGAACGCCGCGCGCGAGATGACGGTCGACTTCGACGAAGCCGAGGAGCGAGCCGCGCACATGTTCACCGAATGGCAGCATCCATTCAGCAAGATTGCGCGGCGGCGTTATCCTCCGCAAATCGAAGCGATGTACGCCGCGCCGATGGACGAGCCGGGCTGGACCGCCTCTTACATCGAGGCGGTCCGGCAATATCCGCCGGGACCGGACGATGTCGGCTGCGGCCTCGTGACGTCGGCCGGCGGCTGGATGGCCGTAGGGCCGAAGGGTCAACGGTCGTTCAATTTGCGCTCGCGGATCACGTACTGCGATCGTGAAGGGGTGCAGTACATGCTGCCGCTTGGGTTGATCAAGGCGCGCGAGAGGAGCGACTGGGTGTATCAGGTGTCCGGCTACGGCCGCGAGGCCTACCTGATCGTGCGCCCACGCCCCAAGGAAACGCTCATCGACGTCGCGTATT
>DASWDF010000004.1:0-11089 GCA_036395475.1 Casimicrobiaceae bacterium | reverse complement strand
AACCGTCAGCATCGGATCAGCAGGCGACACGCGCCGGAACACGTATCAGCACGAACGCGCCGTGAGGACACGCATGAAAACGAACCGCAATCCACTGGCGAAGAGTCGCGTCTTCGGCATCGTCAGCCGGCGCTTCTTCGTTCTATTGTGGGCCGCGAGTCCCGGATTCGCGCTCGCCGCCGGGGATCCCGTCCAGGGTGCGCTGGTGTTTCGAAGCTGCATGGCCTGCCACTCGATTGAACCCGGGCAGAACATGACCGGGCCGAGCCTCGCGAGCATCTGGGGACGCATGGCCGCCAGTCTGGACAAGTTCCACCGCTATTCGGATGCGGTCAAACGCTCCGGCATCGCATGGAACGAGGAGACGCTCGACGCGTGGCTGCGCAATCCGGCCGCGCTCGTTCCCGGCAACGAAATGCGTTTTCCCGGCATTGCCGATGCGCGGGCACGAGCCAACGTCATCGCCTACCTGAAGGCAGTGTCTGAAGGCAGCGGACGCTCGGTTGCATCCCAAGCCGGCGTCGCCATCGGCGACGGGTTGCCGGACCTCAAGGAAGCAGACGCAGAAGCGCGAATCAAAACGATCCGCCACTGCGACGACACGTACACGGTGAGTACCGCCGCCGGCAGGACGCTCAAGTTCTTGGAGTTCAACCTGCGCTTCAAGACCGATTCGAGCAGCCGCGGTCCACGCCCCAACGAGCCCGTCTTCGTCGGCCAGGGAATGCAGGGCGATCGCGCGCAGATCGTGTTCGCGAGTCCGGACGAGATCGGCGCCTTCCTCAAGTCCGACTGTCCGTAACGAGTCCGTAACGATCATGTCTGCACCGCGGCAAGACATGGGCCACCAGCCCGTCGCGTCGCCAGCGTCCCGCCGGCGTGCAGTGGCGCTCATCGTGCCGCTGCTGCTGTTTATCGGCGTCGCCGTTTTTCTGGCGATCGGCCTCACCCGCGATCCGCGCGAGATACCGTCGCCGTTGATCGGAAAACCGGTGCCGGGTTTCTCGCTGCCGCCGGTACGCGGTCGAGCGCTCGGTCTTTCGAGCACCGATCTGAAAGGTGAGGCGTCACTGGTCAACGTGTTTGCATCCTGGTGCGTCGCCTGTCGCGAAGAGCATCCTCTGCTGATGCAGATTCGGCGCGAGGGAATCGTTCCCGTACATGGACTTAATTACAAGGACCAGCCTGCGGACGCGGCGCGCTGGCTGGATGAGTTCGGCGATCCCTATACGCGCACCGGTGCGGATCTCGACGGCCGAGTGGCGATCGACTGGGGGGTCTACGGAGTTCCGGAGACCTTTGTCGTCGACCGTGACGGCCGGATCGTCTACAAGCACATCGGACCGATCACGCCGACCGTCTGGCAACGAACGCTGCTGCCGCTGATACGTGTGTTGCAAGGACCTTCGGAATGAGCGTACCCAAGCTGCGCGCCCTGCTCGGCAACCACAAATGGCCGCTGTACCGCGTCGGCATCGTCGCGTTGGGCGTGCTGGTGCTAGCGGCCTCGATCGTCGGTGTCTGGTACGCGCAGCGGCCACCGGAGAACGCTCCGCAAGTCGACACCTCCCCGGTCGCTCTCGCGCAGCTCGCCTTATCGCCGCGCCCGGTCGCGAATGTCGAATTCGAAGATGGCCAAGGCCGGAAGCGCACGTTGGCGGATTTCCGCGGGAAGGTCGTGCTGCTCAACATCTGGGCGACATGGTGCGTGCCATGCCGGACGGAGATGCCCACGCTGGACCGCTTGCAGTCACGTCTGGGCAGCGAGAATTTCGAAGTGGTCGCGTTGTCGATCGATCGCGGCGGCCAGCCAGCGGTCAGGAGCTTCTACGACGAGATCGACGTACGGGCGCTCCCGATCTACGTCGATGCCACCACAGAGGCGCTGGCGAAGCTTGGTGTCATCGGCGTCCCGACGACACTACTGATCGATCGAGAAGGCCGCGAGGTGGCTCGTTACACTGGGCCGGCGCAATGGGATCGCCCGGAAGTCATCGCCACGATCGAACGCTATCTGCCGGCGCGCAAGCCATGACCGGGAAAACGCTTCGTCGCAACAGACGCTGCCTGCTCCTCGGTCGACGCCGGGTGTTGCAAGGGCTCGCCGCTGGGGCGAGTGCTCTTGTTCTGCCAGCCGGTTTGCGGGAAGCACTCGCTGCGGTGTCGCCCGATATCGCGATCCGGCTCGTCACCACACCGGATCGCGTATCGATCTGGCCGGGCATCGCAACGCGCGTGGTGCGCTTCAAGGCGGAGGTGCTGCAGGGCCGCCCCGACGCCTTGCGTCCGATGACGAGTTACCTCGGGCCGACGCTCGAATTGCGGCGCGGCGAACGCGTGCGCATCCAATTCATCAACCATACCAACGAGCCGAGCACCGTTCACTGGCACGGAATGATCGTGCCCGACGGCGCGGCGGACGGCCACCCGCGGCTCGCCGTCGGCCCGGGACAAAGCTACACCTACGATTTCACCGTCAACAATCCGGCGGGAACGTATCTGTACCACCCGCATCCGCATGGACGCACCGGCCGCCAGATCTACGCGGGGCTGGCCGGACTGCTGATCGTTCGTGACGACGGCGAGCGCGCGGCCGGTCTGCCGAGCGCAGAGCGCGAACTCGACCTCATCATCCAGGATCGGCGCGTCGACGCGAACGGGCAGTTCGTCTACAAGCGGATGATGATGGACGAGATGAGCGGTGTCCTCGGCGACACGGTGCTCGTCAACGGTGCGAACGCCGTTCTTTACGATCCAAAATAACCGCTCTCGCGTCCGATGGCTCGCTTCGCGCGCGAGCTCAGGTGGCGGCGGCATCAGCCCTTTCCCGATTGCCTTCCGGGTCGGTGCCGGGTGCGCCGTGGCACATCGCGCAGTTCTCGGCATAGTGACGCGCGCCGACCCCGATCGCTTCCGAGCCGAATGCAGACGGCGCCTCTTCGCCGCAGTGACCTTCTGCCTGCACGCGCGCATCATGCAAGCGCGCCTCGTCGGCTGTATCACTTGCGGGTGTTCGCCGGCGGACTGAAGCGATCGATAATCCCGCCCGCCCGACCCGCGACAGCGAAGACGCCACTGCCGTCGATCTTCTCAGCAATGCCCTACTAAAGCAGGTCTTCCGTCACAAACAAAGACAAGAGTCCCGCGGCCATTCGTTGACCGAGGGTCGTGTCGGGCTCGCTCGAATAGCGAACGGTCCGGTCCCCCTCGCGGCCGATCCAGTTCAGAGCTCCCTCGGCAAGCACGACCGAATAGCTCGCGTCGCTCGCGATCATGCGCGCGAACAGATCCACCACGGATGCTGCGAGACGACGGTCGTCGACCAGCAATCCGATCTCCGTATTGAGGTGGTTCGACCGGGGATCCAGATTCATCGATCCGACAAAGATCCAGCGCCGGTCGATGACGATGGCCTTGGCATGAAGGCGTGTCGCGGCGCGCTCGGGCACGAGTGGTCGGCGCGCATGCGTTTCCGGATCATGTCCGCCGGGGCGCATTTCGAAGAGCTCAACGCCCCCGGCAAGCAGCGGTTCGCGATAACGCGCGTAGCCGCCGTACACTGCCGGAACATCGGTCGAAGCCAACGAATTGGTGAGGATGCGCACACGAAGCCCTGCGCGCGCACGGCCGGTCAACAGGCGAACACCCTCGGCCCCCGGTACCACATAGGGTGAAATGACCAGTATTTCCTCGCGCGCCGAGCCCAGCAGCTCGCGAATCCGCGGTCCGATGTGGGTATCGGGATCGTCGAGCGGGGTAATGAGCTTCGACGGTCGATCGAAGATGGCCGTCACGCGCCCCCGCTCCAGATCCAGCCAGCCTGACGAACCGGACCGACGAAATGCACTCGCCTGCAACCGCAGCCCGTAATCGGAGCCATGCAGTTGCTCGTCGGCTTGGCCGAGTTGCTGCAACAATTCTGCGGCCGAACCGGGCTGGCGCCAGTCGAGCGAGACGATGGGCAGCGACCAGCGACTGTTCCAGAACTCGTCGAAGCTTTCGGACAGCTCGCGAACGACCGGCCCGGCGACCAGAAGGTCGAGATCGACGAACGGATCATCGGCGCCTGCGACGAAGTACTCATTGCCTAGGTTGCGCCCGCCCACGATCGCCACCGCGTTGTCGGCGACGAACATCTTGTTATGCATGCGCCGATTCAGTCGGTCCGCGCTGCTGATAAGCTCGACCAGGTGCCCGAGTCCGAACGGTCCACGCACGACGAACGGATTGAACGCCCGAATCTCGACATTCGGATGTGTCGCGAAGGCGGACAAGAATGCATCGCGACCCGAGACGTCCAGGTCGTCGATCAGCAAGCGTACCCGCACGCCGCGCTGCGCCGCGGCCGCCACGTGCGCAAGGATGGATTTGGCCGCGAGATCGTCCTGAACACGGTAATACTGCAAGTCGAGCGTTCGTTCCGCGGCGTCGGCAAGGGCGATGCGCGCCGCGAGTGCATCGCTGCCCATGGCGAGGAGCCGCATGCCCGATTGCCGCGGATGGCGGCGGGCATCGGCGTCGAGCGTACGCCCGAGCGACGTCGCCTCGGGTGTCGCCAATGCAGTCGATCGGGGTGACGGCGGACCGGGAGGCGCCGTGGCGCAACCCGCGGCAAGCACGAGAACGATCGCGGCGAGCGCACGACGCAATCGCGGATAGGTCATGCTCACACGATCACGCTGTACGGTCAGTCGTGCCTTGCCGAACATGCGGCACCCGACGTCTGTAGCGAATCGGTCATGCGTCCTGCTGCGATGCGTTGCGGTTACAGCGATCATTTCAATAGGTTATTGCGCAGGATGTTGGCGGGCGCACCTGTGATTCCGATCGCCATGCCTTCGGCCAGGGCTCGCGTAGCGGCATTCCGGCCGGAGTATGCGACGCAGCGCTCGTCATGGCGAGGCTGCTGCTCGCGTTCACGAACGTGTCCCGTTTATGCCAACCCGTCCCTTCATCGGCGGACCGAAAGCTGGGCAGCGCCGGCACACCGGCGCGATTCCCAGCATCAACTTGCGAGCAGCTGCAAGGTCAAGCGTCATTGGCCGACGGTTTCGATCAGGCGGTAGATCTCGTGGCCGGTGGGCACGCCGTCGCGCATGCGCTTCCAGCGCGCGAGCACGCGTCCCATGCCGCGGCAGAGGTTCGAGGACGCCGCAAGCAGCGTCAAACAGCGAAGGTCGTCTCGCCAAGTCCCGGCGGCGCGACGCTCGCCTCGACGGTCGCGTCGCCCAGCTCGCGCCTGCTTGCCTCATCGAAAACCGAGACCAGCACGTGGTGGCTGCCGCTGCCAAATGGCAGTCCGCCGTGCATCGATGCGAGATGATCGCTCTTTCCGCGCAGCAACTCGGCCGGCACGACACCTAAGTAAACGGCCAATCCATCGACATGCTTTTTGTACTCGGTGGCGGCGGTCGCGGACACCGCGACGAATGCGAGCGTAGCCATCGCCGCACCGAGCCAGCGACTTTGATACGCCGTTCTGCACGCGGTTTGCGACCGTGCGCGCATCGTCAGCATTCAGCAGTGTGGTTCCAGCCGGAAAAACAAACCGGGAAGCGCCGATCTCACGACGCTTCCCGGCTCGCGCCGCGCGGGTCACGCCCCGTGGTCGCCGAAGGCACCGCGCTGATCGATCGGAACCAGCGCAGCAACCGGCTTGGGCGCGTTGTACGGCAGGCAGTCGGCCGTGTGCACGAACCCGCCCGCCACGATTTCAAATGCGTGCGCACGCGCTTCCCACCCCCGGTCGCTGCCCGAATACACGTACAGGCCGTTGGCCGAAACATCGCCCGCGCGCGGCAGCGTCGCCGCCTTGACGGCCGCGCTGCCGATGCCAGCGTTGTAGGTAAAGTACGTGCCCGAATCGTTGTCGGGATTCGCGATCACAGCCGACGCGGCGAACGACACGGCGGAAGCGGCTGCGGCCAGCGCAAGCGTCAGAATGGTTTTCCGGGTCTTCATGATCAATCCTTTCACAGTTTCGTTGGTAGGTCTCGCCTTTGCGCGAGGATGCGAACTTCGCTATCGCACGGTTCCCACTCTACGACCCGGCTACCGACAGGACGCTGACGCCACCATTACAATTCGGTCAGGAGCGGCGTGCGCCGCGACGCGCGATGCCGTTCCAGCCGCGATCGTTGCCGTTACTTCTTCGGTGCAGCGGCGGGTCCGCTGGGCCCGCTCATCATCCCCTGCTGGTCCATCATCATCTGCATCATCATCTGCATCATGTCCATGCGCTTCTGCATCATCTGCAGTTGCGCATTCGTATCGACTGACGTTCCCTTCTGGCCCATCATGCCGCCGCCGCCCATCATTGCTCCCCCGTGCATCATTTGATTCATCGTTCCCATGCCGTCCTGCATCGTCTTGTGGTGCTCGTCCATCAGCTTCCGGCGCTCCTCCGGCGTCTTCGCGTTCATCATCTTGTCGTGCATCGACTGCATCTTCTTCATCTGCTCGTCCATCTGAGTGCTCATGTCCGCTGCCGCAGCGGACGGCGCCGCTTTCGGCTGCGGCGCCTTTGTGTCTTGCGCGAGCGATGAGCCGCCCACCAGCAGTGCGGTGATAGCCACCGCTAACACGAGCGATTTCGTCATGGCAATCTCCTGTTGATCCGGTTGAGAAGAGCGCGGTGATCCGCGCTTGACTGGAGCGCGCGCCATGCAGCGGCGCGCCGCACGAGCGGGCGACTTGCGCCCACGGCTTTCCGCTACAAGGTCAGACGGGCGTAGCGAATCGACAACCGCACATCGATTGCGCGATGCACCGACGTCCCTCGGTGCCAAGCCGGTGCTTCGGACGAGGCGAACGGCAAGTCAACGAACGTGGTGAGCGCGAGCGGCTGCCCGCCCGGCGGATCCAGCAGCGGCTGAATCTTCGCCGCGAAAGGCTGCTCGTGGCAGCACGACGCGGACGCAGTGTCGTCGTCAGACGAAGGAGGAATCTCTTCGGCGAAGGCTTGCCGACCATGCGCGAGCGAATGCGGCGTATAACCGCTTGCGCCGTCGAGGGTGCAGGCATGCGCGATGGCGACGCCCAGAGCGAAAAGCCACAGCCCGAGAATCAGTATGGCGAACCCGCGACGACGGCGGCGCAGCGTTCGGATCATGGCACGACGTGAGTCACTCTAACATTGGCTGACCGATGCGTCGATTCGCATGGCGCTGCAGTGCTTGCGTTATGGAAGGCGCTCGATTTGCGTCACGGTCATTTGGCCGCCGACGCTCTCCGCGGCGAACTTCACCTTGTCGCCCGCCTTGACCTGATCGAGCATCGCCAGGTCCTTGGCCCGGAACACCATGGTCATCGGGGGCATGCCGAGATTATCGATCGGTCCGTGCCGCAGCGTGATCTTGCCGGCCTCCTTGTCGACCTTGCGCACTTCACCTTCCGCGAGCGCCGGCGTTTTTGCGTCAGCCTGCGCCACGTGATGCTCGGAGTGCTCGTTCGCGTCCTGCGCGAGTGCCGCCGACGACATCGCAACGCCGATCACCATGGCGACTAGCGTGGAGAGATGTTGCATCGTGTACTCCTTCGAAAATGCGTGGGCGAATGAATCAGTCAGGAACGGCGACACGAACCGTGCCGCCGTCCAAGCTCTTGCGTGGCGATCAACCGCCGGTGCGGCCAGCATCGTCACGCCGAGATACGTTCTGGACATCGGTGCCTCGACCCTTCAATACGACGACCTTGCCCACCATGCCCGCCTCGTAATGGCCCGGCATCAGGCATGCGAATTTGAACTCGCCCGACTTGGTGAAGTGCCAGACCATCTCGCCGGTTGTTCCGGGATTGACGTGCAGCTGGTATTCCTCGTCGTGCTCCATGTTGGGAAACTTCCGCATCAACTCCGCATGCTCCTCGATGTCGGCCGGTGTGCCGAGCACCATCTCGTGCATGATCCTGCCGCGGTTACGCGCGACGAAGCGGATCGTTTCACCCTGCTTCACGGTGACTTGGTCCACCGAAAAGTGCATCGTGTCATCCATGTCGATCCGTACGGTGCGCGTGACGCGGTCGGGATCGCCGGGCCGACCGAATTCCTTATCCTCGGCGGCGTGCTTCTTCTTTGCTGCTTTCGGCGCATGGCCGTCGCCATGAGCGTACGCCCCCGGCGACATGAATCCGAGCGTAAGGAGTCCCATTGCAAGCATTCGTTTCATCGGGTTGGCTTTCTTTCGGTCTGTATTTCGGGGTTGCGGTTGGTTCAATTGCCGACCCATTCGGGCCGGTGACATGAGGTTGTAAAAGCGACTTGCCAGCTTCACGGCGGCGTCGGCGGCGCTGGTGCGCGCTGCCTCCCGGACGCTGCGAACGCGAAGCTAGCGTTCATGGTTCATATTTCCTCTCCTGACACTGAGAATCGATTGGTCCTCCATTGCGACGCGTGGTTCCCTATCGGGTGCCCGCTCGGCTCGCGGCGTCTCCCCGCTCCATTCGTATGCGACGCTGCCCGCCGGTGCCGTGTACCAACCAGGATCACGGTAGTCGTTGCGCGCAAGCCCTCTTCGCACCTTGACCGTCGTGAACATGCCGCCCATCTCCATCGCGCCGTGCGGGCCCTGCCCGGTCATCATCGGTAGCGTGTTGTCGGGAAGCGGCATTTCCATCGCGCCCATGTCGGCCATCCCGCGCTCGCCCATCACCATGTAGTCCGGGACCAGTTTGATGATCTTCGCCGCGACGTCGCGATGATCGACACCGATCATCGTCGGCACCTCGTGCCCCATCGCGTTCATCGTGTGGTGCGACTTATGGCAGTGGAACGCCCAGTCGCCTTCTTCGGTTGCATCGAACTCGATTGCGCGCATCTGGCCGACCGCGACGTCGGTCGTGACCTCCGGCCAGCGCGCCGCCGGCGGCACCCAGCCGCCGTCGGTGCCCGTCACGTAGAACTCGTGGCCGTGCAAATGAATCGGGTGGCTCGTCATCGACAAGTTGCCCATCCGAATGCGCACGCGGTCGTTGTGCCGTACCACCAGCGGATCGATGCCCGGGAACACGCGGCTGTTGAATGTGAACAGGTTGAAGTCGAGCATGGTGTTGACCTTCGGCGTGTAGCTGCCCGGATCGATGTCGAACGACGACAGCAGGAACACGAAGTCCCGGTCGACACGCATAAACTTGGAATCCTTCGGATGGGTCACCCAAAATCCCATCATGCCCATCGCCATCTGCGTCATCTCGTCGGCGTGCGGGTGGTACATGAACGTGCCCGGACGGCGCGCGACGAACTCGTAGACGTACGTCTTGCCGGCGGGAATCTGCGGCTGCGTGAGCCCGCCAACACCATCCATGCCGTTCGGAAGCCGTTGGCCATGCCAGTGGATCGACGTGTGCTCGGGCAGCTTGTTGGTGACGAACAGCCGCACGCGATCACCTTCCACGACCTCGATCGTAGGACCGGGACTTTGGCCGTTGTATCCCCACAGATGCGCCTTCATGCCGGGCGCAAGCTCGCGCACGACCGGCTCGGCAACCAGGTGAAATTCCTTGACGCCGTCCTTCATACGCCACTGCAGCGTCCAACCGTTGAGCGTAACGATCGGGTTGTAAGGCCGACCGTTGGCCGGCGCGAGCGGCGGCTGCGTGCCTGGCTTTTCCTGCGTGGCCGCTTCGGGCAGCGATGCCGCACCGACGCGCGACACCAAACCTACGCCCGCCATCGCGGCGCCAGCGTGACGAATGAAACCTCGACGATTCATGGCAACTTGCTCCCGCAATCAATGAGCGGCCGGGCTCGCGCCCCCGCCGGTGTCGGTGCGCGGCGCGAGCAGCGCTGCGGCTGAGGCCTCGCCGCCGGTCAACGCGAATTCGAGGTCGGCATCAGCGAGCCAGAAGTCGCGCTGCGCCTCGATCGCCGCATTGACGCCCGCAATCTGCTCGCGCGCGTCGGCCAACAATTCGAACACGCTCACCAGCATGCCGTTGTAGCGCAGCAGCGTTTCGTCCGCGATCGTCTTGCGCAGCGGCACGATCTCGTCGCGGTAGTGGCGCGCGAGGTCGTACGCGGTGTGATACGCGTGATACGCGCTACGCACTTCCGAGCGTGCATGTCCGCTCGCCTCGGCGAGACGAAACGCAGCCTGACGATAGATCGCTTCCGCTTTAGCAACCTTCGCGTCGCCCCAGTCGAACAGCGGAACCTCGATCTCGATCTCGTAGCCGTTCTCGCGCGGCATCCCGGCCTCGCTCTTGTTCTGATAACCGGCCTCGAAGACGCTGACAAAGCGCGTCGCGCGCACGAGGCCAAGCGACTCGCCTGTCGTATCGAGCGCGCGGCGCGCGAGCCGGATGTCGAGCCGTTGCGCGAGCGCGGTCGTCTCGGCGCCGTCGAGCGAGCGTGCTGCCGCAGGGAGGTCAGGCAAGCGGTCGGGCAGCTTCAGCAGCGGCGCATCGTTGGTGAGGCCGAGCAGGTGGACGAGCCGCTCGCGTTCGACAACTGCGGCGTTGCGCGCACGCGCGAGCTGCGCCGTCGCATCGGCATAGAACACTTGCTGTCGCGCTTGCGCGAGACGGCTCCAGTTGCCGGCCTGCGCCATGCGCCTCCCGAGCTCGGCGCCGGCATCCGCGGCAGCGCGCACCTGCTCGTAGTAGCGCGCGCCCTGCTCGGCGGCGACGGCCGCCACGTACGCCTTGCGCGTATCGGCGGCGACCCTGACCGCCTCCATCGCTGCGGAAAGCTGCGCATGTTCGAGACGGCCGCGCTCGACGCGCGTGAACAGCGGCGCGGTGACAAGACTCACGATATCGACGATGAACTTGCGTTCGATCTCAAGTACATCGCCACCGGCGAGGCGCGAGAACGTGAAGCGCGGATTGCGCGCACGCCCGGCCTGCACGAGATTGGCTTCCGCGATTCCGAGCTCGGCGTACAGCGCCTGCAGACCCGCGTTATTGACGAGGGCGATCTGGACGGCATCGTCGATGCCGAGCGGCCGCTGCAGGCGTTCGCCGACAAGCGGACGGACAGCGCTCTTCGCGGCGTCGTCGCGAACCATGCGCGTGTCGGCTCCGGTGCGCTCGCGCACCGCCGAGGCGACCGGGCCAAAGCCGCCGTCGGGTGAAAACGTCGCGCAACCGCCGA
>DASWDF010000003.1:0-8781 GCA_036395475.1 Casimicrobiaceae bacterium | reverse complement strand
GCGGCGCCCACGCCGACGAACATCTCGACGAACTCGGAGCCGTTGATGGAGAAAAACGGCACGCCGGCTTCGCCCGCGACTGCGCGTGCCAGCAGCGTCTTGCCGGTTCCGGGAGGGCCGACGAGCAGCACGCCCTTCGGGATGTGCCCGCCGAGCCGCGTATAACGCTTCGGATCCTTGAGGAAGCCGACGACTTCCTGCAACTCCTCCTTGGCCTCATCGACGCCCGCGACGTCGTCGAAAGTCACCTTGGTATCGGTCTCGACGTAGACCTTGGCCTTGCTCTTGCCGATCGAGAGGAAGCCACCGCCCAGGCCGCCCTGTCCGGCCATGCGCTTGGCGAGAAACATCCAGATTCCGAAAAAGATCAGCGCCGGCGCGACGAACGACAGGATGTCGCGCAAGAACGTGCTCTCGATGACGCCGGAATACTCGACGTTGTATTGCGACAGCTCCTTGGCGAGGTCCGGGTCGACCCGAGTGGTGACGAAGCGCGTGCGATTGTCCGGGCGCGAGTTCTTGTAGGTGCCCTGGATGACGTTGTTGGAGATCGCAATGTCCTTGATCTCTCCCGCCTTGAGCTCCTTCTCGAACTCGCTGTAGGGAACCGGCTTCACCTGGGTCGCGGTCACGTAGATATCGCGCAGCCACAGCACGCCGAGGACCGCGAAAATGACGTACCAGAGGTTGAACCAGGTTTGGCGTTCCATGAACCTCTCCCTTCGCTAACACTACCACTTCGCGCGGCTGTTGGCCCGGACTTGACCTCGGTCAACCGGCCGGCCGGTGCAGGGTTCAAAATCGGACCATGACCGGTGCAACGCTGCGGACATTCCCGCCTCCGGGAACGGGTACACAGGGAGTCGACCAGGCGCGGCTCGTCGCGGCACTCTCGCATCCCGCCGCCTTCGGGGCGGGCTGCACGCGCGTCGAGCTGCTGGAGACGCACATCTCCAGCGTATTCCTCACCGGGCGCTACGCGTACAAGATCAAGAAGGCGGTCGCCTTCGGCTTCCTCGATTTCACGACCCTCGAGGCGCGGCGCTTGTTTTGCGAAGAGGAGCTGCGGCTCAACCGCCGGCTCGCGCCCGCGCTCTATCTCGATGTCGTGCCGATCACCGGCAGCATTGACGCTCCGGTCCTCGGCGGCGACGGCCCGGTGCTCGAGTACGCACTAAAGATGCGCGAGTTTCCACAGGACGCGCTGGTCTCCCGGATCCTGGCGCGAGGTGAGCTCGAGCCAGCCGACATCGACGCGCTGGCTGTGAAGGTGGCCGCTTTTCACGATGCGGCCAGCGTGGCCGCCCAAGGGAGCGCGTTCGGCGCACCGAGCGAGGTGCTGCGTGTCGCGCGGCAGAACTTCACTCAGCTGCGGCCGCTGCTCGCGACCGTAGAGGAGCACAACGAGATCGACGCCCTCTCTGCCTGGACCGAACGCGAGCATGCCTCCCGCCGGGACGCGTTCCTGCGCAGGCGCAAGGAAGGCTTCGTTCGCGAGTGCCATGGCGACCTGCATCTCAACAATATCGCGCGCATCGACGGCGAACTCACCATCTTCGATTGCATCGAGTTCAACGAATCGATGCGCTGGATCGACGTCATGAGCGAGGTCGCCTTTACGGTCATGGATCTCGAGGATCGCAAGCGGGCCGATCTCGCCCATCGCTTCCTCAACGCGTATCTCGAGCAGACGGGAGATTACGCCGGCCTTGCCGTGCTGCGCTTTTATCTCGTTTATCGCGCGCTGGTGCGCGCCAAGATCGCGCGACTGCGCTCCGCGCAACTTGAAGCCGGCGCTGCGAACCACGCGCTGCACGCCGAGTACTGCGGCTACGTGAGCCTGGCAGGAAGGTATGCGCGGCCGCTGCGGCCGGCGCTCGTCATCACCCATGGACTTTCCGGTTGCGGCAAGACCACGCTGTCGCAGGCACTCTTGGAAACGATCGGTGCGGTGCGCATCCGCAGCGACGTCGAACGCAAGCGGATGCACGGCGTCGGCGCGCTCGAGAGGGCGGATGGCGGCATCGAAAGCGGGTTGTACACCCGTAGGGCGACCGGCGCGACCTACGAGCGCTTGCGCACGCTCGCGCACACCGTACTCATGGCGGGCCGAATCGCACTCGTCGATGCGACGTTTCTGCAGCGCTCGCAGCGCGATCTTTTTCGCGCGCTGGCGGCGGAGCTCGGCGTTCCGTTCGTCGTGCTGGCCTTTGCAGCAAAGGAAGCGACGCTGCGCGAACGCGTCGCGCGCCGGCGTGCCGATGGCAGGGATGCCTCGGATGCCGACCTTGCCGTCCTAGCGCACCAGATCGTGGCCCGCGAGCCGCTGGCGGAGGACGAGCTGTCGTTCGTGGTCAACTACGATGCCGAGGCGCCACTCGACACCGTGTGTGCGCCGGAAGCCTGGTCTGCAGTGCGCTCGCGGCTCGAAAGCAAGGCGGCGGCCTCATGATCCGCTGCGATCGTGCCCGAAACCTTTTTCCGCCTCGTCGGTCACATTGGAGGGCGCGGCGAAGATACGGGGAGTGAACATGGCAATTAGCGAATTCTGCCATCGCGACGTCGTGTGCACGTCGCGCGACACGACCGTCACCGAAGCTGCGAACCTCATGCGTCAGCAGCATGTCGGTGACGTGATCATCGTCGAGACGCGCGGCGGCAAGCAAGTTCCCGTCGGCATCGTGACCGACCGCGACATCGTGGTCGAGGTCATCGCCGCGGGCATCGATCCGCGCCTGCTTAGGCTCGGCGATCTGCGACTCGCCCCGTTGGTCACGGTCCGCGAGGGCGCGAGCTATGCCGAGACCGTATCGAGGATGTCGGTCGAGGGCGTGCGGCGGATGCCGGTCATCGGCGACGACGGCGCTCTCGTGGGGATCATCACGTTGGACGACATGCTCTGGCAGCTTGCCGCGCCGCTGGCGGCGCTGGCGGGCTTGAGCGGTCGCGGCCGCGAGGTGGAAACGTTGACGCGCAAATGAGCGCACTCGTCGCGCCCTATAGTGGCGCGCAAGGAGTATCGAAACATGAGTACCAAGCGAAACGCGGCGACCGGTGGAGAAGCGCCCGCGGTGGTCCGGCGTGCAACAGTAACACAGCTGCGGCCGAAGGCGCGGGCGCGCACTGCCGAGCCCGTCGCTGAGCTCGCCCGCACAAGCGCGCTCGAACCCGAATTTCTGCGCGATTCGTACGGTTCGACCGCGTTCGCGGAGGTGATCGACCGCATGCTGCACGCGTCGATCGCGCGCTGTACTGCGGGCCTCGCGCCGATGACGTTGATCGGCGCCTACGCCGACTGGGCAGCGCATCTTGCGGCGGCGCCGGGCAAGCAGTTGCTTCTCACCGAAAAGGCCGCGCGCAAGTGGCTGCGACTGGCGAACTACGCGGCGCGGCGCGCGCTGGTGAAGGGTGGCTCTCCGGCCTGCGTCGAGCCTCTGCCTCAGGACAAACGTTTTGCGACGACCGAATGGCGGCGGCCGCCGTACGATCTCCAGTATCAATCGTTTCTGCTCGCGCAGCAGTGGTGGCACAACGCGACGACCGGCGTGCGCGGCGTGTCGCTGCAGCACGAGCAGATGGTCGCGTTCGGCACGCGGCAGTGGCTCGACGTGTTCTCGCCGTCGAATTATCTGCTCACCAACCCCGAGGTGCTCGAGCGCACGTTCGCCGAGGCCGGCATGAACCTCGTGCGCGGGGCGCGCCACTTCGCGGAAGACGTCGAGCGCGCCTGGGCCGGCCGCAAGCGCGTCGGCGCGGAGGCGTTCCGGGTCGGGCACGAGGTCGCGGTGACGCCCGGCAAGGTCATCTATCGCAACCGGTTGATCGAGCTGATCCAGTACGCGCCGGCGACGGAGGAGGTGCGCCCCGAGCCCGTGCTCATCGTTCCGGCGTGGATCATGAAGTACTACATCCTCGATTTGAGCCCGCACAACTCACTCGTGCGCTACCTCACCGAGCAGGGGTACACCGTGTTCATGGTCTCCTGGAAGAACCCGGGGCCCGACGACCGCGATCTCGCAATGGAGGATTACCGGCAGCTGGGCGTCATGGCCGCGCTCGACGCCGTTGGCGCGATCGTGCCCGAACGCAAGGTGCATGCGGTGGGTTACTGCATCGGCGGCACGCTGCTCGCGATCGCTGCGGCGGCGATGGCGCGCGATGGCGACGCGCGGCTCGCGACGACGACGTACCTCGCGGCGCAAACCGATTTCACCGAAGCCGGAGAGTTGAAGCTCTTCATCAACGAAAGCCAGCTCGCGTTTCTCGAGGACGTGATGTGGTCGCAGGGCTTTCTCGACAGCCGGCAGATGGCGGGCACCTTCCAGCTCCTGCGCTCGAACGATCTGATCTGGTCGCGCATGGTGCGCACCTATCTCATGGGCGATCGCGAGCCGATGACCGATCTCAACGCCTGGAATGCCGATGCGACGCGGATGCCATATCGCCAGCACAGCGAGTACCTGCGCCGCCTGTTCCTCGACAACGACCTCGCAGAGGGCCGCTTTCCCGCCGCCGGCCGGCCGGTTGCTCTGTCCGACATCCGCACGCCGCTCTTCGCGGTCGGCACCGAAACCGACCACGTCGCGCCCTGGCGCTCGGTCTACAAGTTTCACTGGTTGACCGACGCCGAGGTAACGTTTTTGCTCACCAGCGGCGGTCACAACGCCGGCATCGTCTCCGAGCCAGGCCACGCGCGTCGGCGCTATCGCGTCGCGACCAAGCGCCAGGACGATCGCCACGTCGACTCTGATCGTTGGCTGGAGACCGCGGTGTCGAAAGAGGGCTCGTGGTGGCCCGAGTGGGTTGCGTGGCTCGGGGCGCGCTCCGGGGCGCCCGTGGCGCCGCCGCGAGTCGGCGCGCCCCACGCGGGCTATGCGCCGCTGGCCGAAGCGCCGGGGAGCTACGTTCTCGAGGAGTGACGCTGTAGTTAGGTTGGTCCCCTCGCCCCGCTTGCGGGGAGGGCTTAGGGTGAGGGGTGCGCGACTCACGCCTGCGTTGCGCGCTCCGCGCTCTCGCGGCAACATTGCATCAGGATCGTAACCCCGACGCTGCATGCCCCGCTTCGCCGCGAATCTTTCCTTCCTCTACACCGAGGTGCCGTTTCTCGACCGTTTCGCCGCCGCCGCACATGACGGCTTCGCTGCGGTCGAGTTCGCGTTCGGCTACGACTTCGTTGCGAAAGAGATCGCCGCGCGCCTCAATGCGAACGGTCTGATGCAGGTTCTGATCAACGCGCCTCCGGGCGATCTAACCAAAGGCGATCGCGGTCTCGCGTCGCTGCCCGGCCGCGAGCACGAATTCGCGGCGAGCGTGGTAATCGCGCTTCGCTACGCGCAGACGCTCGCCTGCCCGCGCGTGCACATCATGGCCGGCGTGCTGCCCGAGGGCGCGGACGGCGAGCAGCGCGCGCGGCATCGCTCGACCTTTGTGCGCAATCTGCGCTTCGCCGCACGCGAGGCGGAAGAGCAGGGCGTCGAGCTCACCATCGAGCCGATCAACCCGCGCGACGTGCCGGGCTATTTCCTGATGACGCAGGCCGAAGCACACTCGATCCGCGAGGAGACGGGCGTGCCGAATCTCAAGGTGCAGATGGACCTCTATCACGCGCAGATCGTCGAGGGTGACCTGTCCGAAAAGCTGCGCCATTGGCTGCCGCACATCGGCCACATCCAGATCGCGGGCGTGCCCGGGCGGCACGAGCCCGACACCGGCGAGATCAACTACCGGCACATCTTCGCGCTGCTCGACGAGCTCAACTACCGGGGCTGGGTCGGCTGCGAATACCGACCGCTCGCCGGCACCTCCGCCGGCTTGAGTTGGATGAAGACGCTTTTGTAGTCCGGGTTGAGCGCGCAGCGCGAAGCCCGAGACCGGTGTTGCATCGAAGCGGTGCCCCGGGCATCGGCTTCGCGTAGCCCGGGTTGAGCGCGCAGCGCAAAGCCCGGGACGGGCGTTGCATCGTAGCGGCGCCCCGGGGCATCGGCTTCGCCTCAGCCCGGGTTGAGCGCGCAGCGCGAAGCCCGGGACCGGTGTTGCATCGGAGCGGCGCCCCGGGCATCGGCTTCGCCTCAGCCCGGGCTACAGTGCAACGCTCATACCTCCGTCGATGACGAGCATCTGTCCGGTCACGTAATCGGACGCGCTCGAGGCGAGAAATACCGCAAGCCCCGCGATCTCGGCCGGGTCACCCCAGCGGCCCGCGGGCGTGCGCTTGTTGACCCATGCGGTGAACTCGGCATTATCGAGCAGCGCGCGATTCATCTCGGTGGCGAAGTAACCGGGCGCGATCGCGTTCACCTGGATGTTGTGCGGCGCAAGCTCCACCGCCATGCCGCGCGTTAGCTGCCGCACACCGCCCTTGGCTGCTGTGTAGGGCACGACGCTTGGGCGCGCGAGCTCGCTCATGAGCGACGCGATGTGAACGATTTTGCCGCGTTTGTTCGCGATCATCCCCGGCAGCACCGCCTGCGACACGATGAACGGCGCGGTCAGGTTGGTCGCGAGCACCGCGTCCCAATCGTCTTGCGCGAAATCGACCAGCGGTCCGCGGCGCTGGATGCCGGCGTTGTTGAACAGGATGTCGACTGTGCCGTCCTCGGCGCGGATCGCCTCGACCGCGGCGCGCACCGCGGCGCGGTCGGTGACGTCGAACACGCTTGCGCCGGCGGCGAGTCCCTGCTCGCGCAGCTTGTCTGCGGCCTCGTTGACCTCGGCCGACTTGCGCCCGTTGAGCACGACCGTCGCGCCGGCGCGCGCGAGACCACGTGCAATGGCGAAGCCCAGGCCGCGATACGCGCCTGTGACGAGCGCGACCTTGCCGGAGAGATCGAACGGTGCGTCCATGTCGAGACAGGTTTTGGAATCAACGTTCGCATTATCGCACGCGTTTCGCAGGCCGAATTCATTCGGCCATGACGTCAGCGCAGCGAAACGTGCGAATAAATTCGCACCCAGGAAAACCGTCGGCGTGGCGAGAGGTTCGTAGGGCCGAATTCATTCGGCCGCCACGTAAGGGCCTGTCATCGGAGCCTTCAGGCGAGCGATCTCCGACAACAATACCCATAACTATCGATGTGGCGGGGGTCGCGACGGTAGGGAAGAATCCGGCTCGCAGCTGTCGAATATTCACATTCACTGCGAGGAACTTTCGACCAGACGAAGTCGATCAGGACGGGCCTGCGCTTGCGACTTGGGACGGGGCAAGGGTTCGAGCGAGGAGTGGCCGCCAAAGGGCCCGGTGGATCTCCTTGGGTCAGCTTCGCGAGAGCGGCTGATTTCCGCTCTCACCCGTAAAGACGCAATGCGAAGGAAAAACCGCCTACTGCGTCATAACATTACTGCGCCGGCAAGGGCTCGACCCTCGTTGCCCGGCTGCGGAAACGGGCCGGAAAGTAGACGTCCGCTTGCGCGACGACCGGTGCGCTGCCCATGTAGCCGACGACCGTGGACGCCTGCGCGCTCAGGATATCGGTTTGCATGCGACCGACGGCGATCTGCGCCACGGCCATCAGTGCGCCGCCGGCGATACAGCCGATCACGGTCAGAACGACCTTGCGGGTGTGACTCCAGTTGCGCGAGCCCGAGTGGCGGGTCGCGGGGATTGTAACGATGTGAGTCATGAGCGTCTCCTTGGATAAGGGTGCCTGAGCGTTTGTGGCGCTCTTACCTGTAAAGACGCAACCGGCGGCAAAAACCCGTCAGCTAGCGCGAGGCGAGCCGTGCGCCGATTCGGTGCAGCGGCCCCCTCAAGTGGCTGCCCAGCTCGGGGTGAGCCCCCTGGATCGCGCCAGCCCGGGCGAGCAACGCGCGCGCAGCGTCGTGCTGACCAAGATCGACCAGGCACGAAGCGAGGGCGAGCTGCGCTTCTGCTAGCCATGGGCTCTGCGCAGTGTCGCCCGCAGTGCGCAGCTCGAGGGCGCGCTCCAGGTTGGCGCGGGCGCCGCGCGCGTTGCCCTGTTTCTGCTGTGCCTGGCCGAGACGCAACGCAGCCTCGGCCTCGAGAACCTGGAACTTGTCGCGCAGTGGCGAGCGCACGATATCGGCGAGCGCCTGGCGCGCGGCGGATTCCGCATCGGCCGCCCGCTCGTGTTGCAGCAGCGCCTGCGCCCGCAGAATGCGCGCGGCCAACTCGTCAACCGAGAGTGGCAGGGTTGCCGCCCCAGGCGGCGGTGCGATGGCGTCGAGATTCTCCATCGCGCGCGCCGGGTCTCCGCGCGCCAGCGCGAGACGCGCCTGTTCCAACCGGAACGCATTCATCGCCGCTGGCGGAGCGCTCGCGCCGAGCGCAGTGCGACGCAGCGCTTGGCCCTCGTCGAGTTCGCGTAGCGCCTGATCGTAGTGCCCGAGCGCGGTCAGCGCCGCGCTGTGTGCGCGCAACGCGTCGCCGAGCCGCACCGATCCTGGATAGTTGGCGCGACTGACCGCTACGTCCAGTGCGAGAGCTTTCTCCGCATCCTCGATGCGACCTTCCGCCAGCATGGCGACGCCGTAGCTCCGCCGTACCAGGGTGGTTACCTGTGGCAGGTCGTTGGCGGTTCCGTCGCCTGTCCTGGCCAGCGCGTCTTCGAGCAGGGTGCGACCCTCGCCGCGGCGGGAGGTCGCGTGCAGCAGCGCGCCCAAGCGCGTTTCCGCGGTAACCGTGTTGAGATGCGCTGCACCGTTGATCCGCCGTGATTCCTCGACGATCTGCCGCAGCTCGCGCTCGGCCTCGTCGAGCTTGAGCCGGTCGCCGCGCACCGCGGCGAGGTTGATCCTCGTGGCGATCGTCGCCGCAACTTCGGG
>DASWDF010000002.1:0-1973 GCA_036395475.1 Casimicrobiaceae bacterium | reverse complement strand
GAATGGGGTGGCGGACCGAGGGCAGGCCGCGCGCAGCTTCGTTCGCCGGCTGGCGGCCGCTCTCTTCACCAAACAAGCGACTGCGGCTCCTCTCGCCGCCCCTTCGCCGCCGCCACTCTTCGCCGACCCATCGCCGCCCGTTGCCGCGGCACCTGAGCAAACGAGCGACGTCCCGGAAGTAATCGTCGTCGAAGACGATCCCGCGCTTGCCGAGTTGCTCACGTTCGGCCTCGAAGCGCGGGGGTACCGCTTCCTCCACTTTCGCAACGGCCGCGAGGCATTGGACCTGCTGAAGAAAATGGACACGCACGGCAGCCGGCAGGCTCCACTGTTGCTGCTCGATGTCGATCTCCCCGCTCTCGACGGCTATTCGATCTTCGAGGAGCTGCAGCAGGAGTGCCCGGGAAAGTTCCGCGTCGTCTTTACGACGGTGCACGGCAGCGAAACGGAGCAGCTGCGCGGGCTCGAAGCGGGCGCGATGGACTATATGGTGAAGCCGATGAGCCTCCGCGTCGCGCTCGAAAAGATCCGGCGCTGGGTGGGTCGATGACCGCCCGCCATTTCCTGGCCATCGTCGCCATCGTGCAGGGAGCGCTGTTCGCGGCGCTGGTGGTGCTGATCATCCTGAACCGCTGGTTCAGGCTGCGCCGCAGCACACGGCTCAATCCCCGACGGGAAGCAATCGACGCCTCGATGCGGCGCTGGGCGGCGGGAACCGCACCGCTCGCGGGCGTGATGATCGGGCTCGCGCGCCTGCCGGCACCGCTCGCAATCGACGCGCTGGTCAAATGGTCGGCGCGGGTGCCGGGCGAGCGGTGGCGCCAGCTCGCCCAGGCGCTCGAGCATACCTGGTGGGCCCGGCTGGTGCGCACCAACAGCACGTCCGCGCGCTGGTGGAAACGCCTGGAATGCGCACGGTTTCTGAGCGTCGTCGCGATGCCCCGAGATGTCGCTCGACTCACGCACCTCATCAACGATTCTCATCCCGCCGTCCATCTCGCCGCCGTCGCCTGCCTGGAGCGGATGGAAAACACCCCGCTCACATTGACGGCGCTGGATCGCCTGCCGCAGCTCGCGCCGACCGTCCAGGCGTACTACGCCGCGATGTTGCTGCGTTCGCGGCCGGTCGTTGTCGAGCATCTGCAAAAGCGCCTGCGCCGCGTGGACGATCCTGCCCTCCCCCGCCTCGCCGAGTTCGCGGCGCGGCTCGGTGAGCCGGCGCTGCGCGAGCGACTCACGGCGCTGGCCGACCACGCCGATCCCGAAGTCCGCGTGCAGTCGGCACGCGCCCTCGGCAATTTCCCGCATCGTGAGTCGGTCGCGGCACTCAAGCGCCTGATTACCGACGATGCGTGGCCAGTGCGCGCGCAAGCGGCGCGCTCGCTCGGCATGATCACCGACGTGAGCACGCTGCCGCTCGTACAGGCGGCGCTGCAAGACAACGTCTGGTGGGTGCGCTTGCGGGCCGCCCTTGCCCTGATGCGCTTCGCGGCACCGGGCCGCAACGCGCTGCTCGAGGCGGAGGTGGGAGTCGATCCCCTCGCCCGTGCGACGGCTCAAATGGTCCTGGGGCTGCCGGCGCAGGCGCTGGCGGAGTTCGCCGCATGAGTGTGCTCACCGCCATCGTCGGGACGACCGACCTCGCGATCCTCATCTACTTCCTGGTCCTGAATTCGTTCTATGCCGTGCTGTTGATCCTCTCGATCCCCGAGATCTGGGAGCAAACACGGCTGGCCGAGGATGAGGATTTCCAGCGGCTGATGCAGAGCGACGCGCTGCCGCCGATCACCATCCTCGTCCCCGCCTACAACGAGAGCGCGACCATCGAAGCGAGTGTCACCGCGATTCTCACCCTCGAGTACCGCAACTACGAGGTCGTGGTGGTGAACGACGGATCGAAGGACGAGACGATGGAGCGGCTGCGCCAGGCCTTCGATCTCTACGAAATCCCGCGCATCTATCCCGAGACGATC
>DASWDF010000001.1:0-1653 GCA_036395475.1 Casimicrobiaceae bacterium | reverse complement strand
TACTCGGGGCATCCCGCGCCCTGCGCGGCGGCGTTGGCGACGCTCGACATCTACCGCAGTGAGGGATTGTTCGAGCGCGGCGCGGCGTTGTCTCCCTATTTCCTCGACGGCCTGTGGTCGCTCAAGGACCTGCCCGCGGTCGCCGATCTGCGCGGCTACGGCATGCTGGCGGCGATCGAGCTGCACCCCGCAGGCGGCCCGGGCGCGCGCGGCCATCTGCTGCAGAAGAAGCTGTTCGACAATGGCCTGCACCTCAAGACGACGGGCGACTCGGCAATCGTCGCACCGCCGTTGATCGCGGAAAAGCAGCATGTCGACAGGATCGTCGAATGCTTGCGCAAGACTCTGGCAGCCGTCTAGCATCACCGGCCCGGAAACACTGGATCAACCGATGGAGGGAGCATGAAACGCTTGCTGGCAGGGCTGATGTTCGTCGCGGCAACGATAATGGCCGCAGCGCCGGCGTGGGCGCAGAAGACCGTGACCTTCGCCTATCAGGACATGATGAATCCATGGCGCTGGGTGCAGCAGAGCCAGGAAATCGAAAAGGCGACCGGCTTCAAGATCAACTGGCGCCAGTTCGGCGGCGGGGGCGACGTGATCCGGGCGATGGCATCCGGCGATGTTCAGCTGGGCGAGGCGGGTTCGTCACCGATCGCGACCGCGATTAGCCAGGGGCTCGACGTCGAGTTATTCTGGATCCTCGAGGACATCGCGGCAGCTGAGGCGCTGGTCGTGCGCAACGGCAGCGGCATCAATACGATGGCCGATCTGAAGGGTAAGAAACTCGCCACGCCGTTCGTGTCGACGTCGCACTTCCATCTGCTCTACGCGATGGAGCTCGCTGGGCTTAAACCTACCGATGCACAGGTCCTCAACATGCGGCCGCCGGAAATTGCCGCCGCTTGGGGGCGCGGCGATATCGACGGTGCATTCGTGTGGGATCCGGCGCTCGCCAACGTCAAGAAGACGGGCAAGGTACTCGTCACATCCGGTGAGCTCTGTAAGAAGGGCAAGTGCACGTTTGACGGATTGATCGTCTCGAAAAAGTTCGCCAGGGATAATCCGGACTTCATGTTGGCTCTGGTCCGGGCGATTGCGAAGGCCGACGCTGAGTACCGCGCGAATCCGAAAACATGGACGGCGGACAAGGCTAAGGTCGCGGCGGTCGCGAAATGGTCCGGGGGCAAGCCGGAGGATGTCGCCGATGCGATGTCGCTTTACGGCTTTCCCAGCCTGCAGGAGCAGGCCTCGCCGGCATGGCTGGGTGGCGGCCCGAACGGAGGCGCAGCGAAGGCGCTGACCGACACTGCGAAGTTCCTGAAGGAGCAGGGACGCATCCAGGCTCTCGTTCCAGACTACAGCAAGTCGGTAAACCCCGAGTTCGTCCAGAAGGCGATGAAGTAGCTCTTGCCCGAAACGTCTCCTTTCATCTCTGCGGCGGCGCACAGTGCGCCGCCGTTTTTCTGTCAGAATGGGGTAACGCCCGCGTCGGCCAAGGGACCTTCACTTGCCCCAACTCGACATCCGCCATCTCGGCGTCCGTTACGCGACCAAGACCGGCACGGTCGAGGCGCTCTCCGACGTCAACCTGGCCATGCAGGCCGGCGAATTCGTCGTCGCCATCGGCGCCTCGGGTTGCGGCAAGACGAC